>CAZPQS010000001.1:0-51588 GCA_964588765.1 uncultured Planctomycetales bacterium
CTCTTGAAAAAATCAAGAAAAAGGAGAGTAGGGTAATTATGAATCTATTAGGCATAATGGTGTCATCTCCGGCTCATTCTTCTTATAGAAATTTAAATGTGCCTTTACTACAATACCTTTTATATGTTTCTCATCCGGAGTAAAACGGTTAAGTGAATAAATTGGGAATTGCTTCTTAAGTTCTGCGGGAGTCCCATCGTGAATAGTAACAGCATTTGCCCCGGACATTAAGCCCAGATATTGCCCGTCCTTTCTAGCTTTTTCCAGAGAACTGGTACTGGGAATTAACATCTGCGGATAAACTATCCTCATTAAAGCCATGTATTTTAACGTGATATTTAAGTCGCCTATCGGCCTATCCCTGAAATTTGAATCCTCTCCCGGGATAAATACTGAAGTGCTAACCATGGTTAATTTAAAATTATGAATGAAGAGCAGGTCATTAACTATATCACCTATGGTTTGATTTGGTAACCCTATTATATTGCCAGTACCAACATCAAAATCTAATTCATTTAGAATCTTTAAACACTCAAGCCGTTTCTCTAATGAATCGTCCGGTTTTATCTGTTTATAAAGCGCGGGGTTGGATGTTTCAAATTTCAGAATATATCTGTCAGCTCCGGCTTCGCGTAATTGCCTGTATTGACTATAACTTAGGTTGCCCAAACAAAGTATAATTGTCAAATCTGGAAACTTTTGTTTTATATTGCTAACGCATTTGCATACAAAATCTATATAACGCTGTGAACTATTCTCCCCCGATTGAAGCAAAAGAACTCTTCTGTTTTTATGATAAAGATACTCAACTATTTTCATAAATTCTTTGTATCTAATGATGTATCTTTTTCTGCTCTTCGAGTAAAAATTGATGTTGCAGAAATTACACTTTCTTTGACAGATATTGGATATTTCAACCACGCTCCTTACCTCAACCTCTTGCAAAGGAGAATATTCCTTGCGTTTTTGCCTGGCTAATTTAAATAATTGTTCTTTTTCTCTCCCTTTAGATAAAATGGCTGCATAAAGTATATCCTTTGTAAAATCGCCTTTGGCAAGTAATTGTAAAGCAGATTTATTATTCATTTTAAAAAGCTCTGAGTCTTTATCTTATTCTCTAAACCTTGGAATCTTATATTGAAATAGCTCCCCGGAAATAATATCCTCTAAAATTTCTTTAAATTGCTCTACTGCCTCTTTATGATAAACGGGTTCAATCTTGACTGCTTTTTGAGCGACCACTCGGCAGTAATCACAGTTTTCACAAGATATACTGCGGCAACTTTCTCTTAGGAATCTTTCCAAGAATCCGTCTAAGACGCGATTATCAATATAAACCCTAAGGGCAGAATTAAATTTAGCATACTTCTTAAGCCGAAAGATATTAATCTGAGAAGGCCGCAAGAAATATTTTATACTGCGAATTAATTTACTCAACCTGTTCTTATTTAAAAATGTACTATCTGAGGAAAGGTTGGGAAACAAGTCCAACAAGTTCCCCTCATAATAACCCTGTGTGTAGGCATTGACTATTAATAATATCGTATCCATATCTCTTGTTCTATCCACGAGCTTAATGCTGTCGATACCTACATCTTCATAATAACTTATATCCTCCGGCCTTATCCAGCCGGCCCGTATAAATTCCATAGGTTCTAAAAGCCTTTTTAACTTACAACTTAAAATACAATAATCAACGCTGAATCCGCCAGAAGGCTCATGAAGTCTTGAGGAGTGTGAGACGCTGGTAGCATGGTATTGCCAAAAAGGACAACCATATATACAGGCGGTATTCGCAACGAGTTGAAGATGACAGCGTATCGCTTTTCTAAACTGGGATAAAAGCTGGAACTCGCGATTAATGGTTATGGGATCTAAGGTTATTACATCTGCACCTAAGTCTTCCCAGCGCTTTGCCGTCTCAACTGTATTAATACCGGCGAATGAAGAGATATATACTTTCAATTGCGGGAAACGTCTTTTTATCAGCTGCACTAAATACGGAACACCGACGATAACATTATCTACCTTGATATCCAAAAGCCACTGTAGCAGGCGGTACAATTTATCTTGACCTGCGATAGTGAACTCTGAATTCGCCATGCACACAGCGTTTAGAAGATAATTAAATTTTATATTCTCCTTATGTATCTGTTTTATATGTTCTCGCACCCTCCGCTTATTTACATGCGGCAATAAAAAAGAGGATCTGCCTCCGCCGACAAAATCAGAATCTAACTTCCCGTAAAATTCGGCTACCTTCTCTTTATTTACCTTCTGGATTAATTCATCCTGCCAAACAGTCGGAACTGAAAATTTCATTTTTTGATTATTATTTTAAAGGATAAATTTAAATTTTAAAAATATATTTAGACTTAGAGCTTATAATATCCTTTATTAAAAGAAATGCTCCTCTTGCTAAATTCACCAACTCGCGTAGAGACTTCAGATTTTTTAATCGGCGAATAAGGTAATCAATCCTTAAATAAAATGACCGGTTTATAACTGAGACCCACCTTTTGATGTCTGCTCTGGATATATCGGCAATATTTCTTTTAACAAAAGGCCTGTTATATGGATTAAGAATAAAAAAATCTTTTAAGTCATTGCAGGATATCTTTTTTCCGCCTATGGCATTTTTAGCCAAAATTGATTTGGGATCAGGAAGTAGTTCTCCGCAAAGGATAAAATCCGGCCTTATCTCACTTAATAAATTCTTGGTTTCCTTAACTGTATGGTCATTTTCTCCAGATGAACCTATGAGAAGATAAGCTACAGTCCTAATCTTGGCCCTTCTAGTAATTTCAAAGGCAGTCTTAATATCGTTTAAATTTATTTGTTTATGTAAATTATTTAGAATATCCTGAGACCCGGACTCTACGCCATAAGAAATTATATAGCAACCTGCCTTAGCCATCACATTCAAAAGAGCGCTTGAAACTAAATCCACTCTTGTTTTGCAAGACCAAGCAAATCTGATATCCTCCTCTAAAATTCGCTCGCATAACTCCATAACTCTATCTGGATTAAAAGTGAAGTTAGTGTCTATGAAATGTATCTCTCTTATTTTAAATTTCTCTATTGCCTCCTTTATCTCTTCTATTACACTGTGAATAGCGCGCGCTCTTACCTCTCCAGACAAACAACAGAAATCGCAGTTATATATACAACCCCTGCTGGTCTCCATTAATGTCAGCGGCGGATATAAATTAAAAGGCGGGTGCATCCTGTAGTTTTTATTTGGCAGAAGATGCCTGGCTGGAAAAGGTAATCTATCCAAATCTAAATATGAAGGGGTGGGAGTAGAAACGATTCTGCCATTATCCTTGTATGAAATGCCAAAAATTTTTTCTAAATTACATAAGCGGCCTCCTTTCCTCATTTGTGTACACAAACTTAACATGGCTTCTTCGCCTTCGCCCCTGACCAGTATATCAAAGTCTCCTCCTAAGCCGAAAATTGTCTCTGGCGAAAAACTATTGCAATGCCCTCCCAGGACTATTCTTGAATCTGGATTTATGTGCTTCAACAATTTTACTATCTTCATACCCTCTGTTAAGTTGAACAGGCCGCAGCTCAAGCCACATATAGGGTAAGCATTGTTTTTTAGATATTTCGGCAAATCTTCTGTTTTAATGTTCAAAGCCTGCATATCTAATATGCTTACGTCAAAATCGTGTTTCTCCAAGACAGAAGCAATATAAGCCAGTCCTAGAGGAGGAAGTGGATAAACGCCGCTTAAATTAAACCTGAACCTGGTTGAAGGTGGAGAAATTAAAAGTATCTTCATTGGCGTTGCGCTTTTTTATTTAGCTTATGTGTTTAATTTTGGCTTTTTTCTTTTTATTTTATTAATTAACATCTTAAAACCGCTATGCATTAATACGCATGCCCCATAAAAGAGAAATTTTAGAGAAATCCTTCTTTTAACTAAATTTCTCAGGACTATCTTTGGCCTCATGTAGTAAGAAAACATTGCCTTTCTCTGAAGGTCCTTTAATTCTTTACTGCTCATCCCTTCGGGGGTATAGAGCAAATCTTCTGAATCAGAAAACCAGTCATACCAACTGTTATACTTATCAAGCTCTCCGGCCTTGTCTCTTCTATCAATATAAAGCTTAAATAATTCTGAGCCTGGATAGGGGATGGCTATATTGAATTTTACGAAATCACAATCTAATTCTTTGGCAAACCGAATTGTCTGCTCGCAAGTCTCTCTGGTCTCGCTGGGCATTCCCAGCATGAAAAGCCCTAAACTCATAAGCCCTGCCCTCTTGGTATATTTCATAGCCAGCCTTGCCTGCTCAATGGTAGTGCCTTTCCTTAATTTATTCAGAATCTCTTGATTACCGACCTCAAAACCGTACATCATCAGATATGCGCCAGCCTGTTTCATTTTCTTTAATAATTCAAAATTGACCAAATCAACCCTGGTTTCGGTAACCCATCTGACTTTTTTATGTAAACCGCGCTTGATGAATCTATTGCAAAACTCTAAGCCGAAGTTTATAGAGAAAGGGAAAAACGTATCGGTAAAACCGAAGTATCTTATCTTGTACCTCCCGTTCATATACTCAATTTCATCAATAATATTCTCCAGTCGCCTGTATCTGGGTTTTTTGTGAATCTTATCCTGGGTACAGAAGATGCACCTATAGGGACAACCCCGCGAGGCTAATATAACGGATGCCACCGAATTATATATCGAGGCAAGAGGAACCTCGGTATAATTTTTAAGCTGGAGTAGGTGTAAAGCAGGATAAGGCAGGCTATCCAGATCTTCAATGGGTGCCCTGCCAGGATTATGATACACATTACCGTTATCGGTAAAGCTTATGCCTTCTAAACCACGCAAATCTTTACCTCTTTGAAGATAAGAAACTAATTCCAGCATACTGATTTCGCCTTCGCCATGCACAACTATATCTGCAATTTTTTGTTTAAGCAGCTCATCCGCAAACAGCGAAGCATGGATGTTCCCTAAAACAATCCTGATGCTTCTATCATAATCTTTTATTCTACGTGCGAGTTTGCTTACATTATTCATGGTAGCGGTGAGACAGGAGAATCCGACCACGCCGGGCTTTTCGGCGATGATTCTTTCAAATAAAACATCTTTATTTATTCTCTCTGCTACTTGATCTATAATCGCTACCTCTATTCCATTCCTTTCTAAAAGGGCGGCGATGTATGTAATCCCTAAAGGGATTATGGGAGTAAGCAGTTCTCTTCTGAATCTCCGGCTAGACTCTACGGTTTCTGAATTCGGATTTATGAGCAACACTTTCATATCAAACTGTCCATTTGATTAAAAGCCCGCGCCATACTTAAACATCCCGCCTCCCGTTAAGCTATCTAGATATTTACGATAGTTGGAAATAGCTTTAGCGTGCCATTCAGGAGTAATCCTGATAGCTCTTTCGGCTATATCAGCACAATATTTACAATCCTCGCAGGATTTTCCGATACAATTCTCGTTTAAGAAATGTTCGATAAAGCCGCCTAAGGCCTTATTATCGATATAGACCCTTGTCTCATCCAGCAGACTTCTTGCCTTGAGAAGCGTAAATATATTAATACGGAAGGGATAAAAGAAATACTTAAATTTATGAAATATGTTCGCTCTTTGAAAGATAATATTTTTCGACGGCCGCGAGAATAAATCAAGCAGATTGCCTTCGTAATATCCCTTGGTATAAGCATCTACCACCGAAAGGATTGCCTGCGTTGTCATAGCCCTATTTACTAGTTTTATGCTATCGATACCTACGGCTTCGTAATAATGCACATCTTCGGGCCGTATCCAACCCGCACGGATAAATTCTACCGGGTCCATTAACCTTATATAATTACAGGCGATGGTACAATAATCAATTAAAAAACTGTATGAAAGATAATCGTCTTGTGAGCCATGCGAATTTAAGACAGAGTGATATATCCAAAAAGGACAGTGAGATAAGCAGTCAAGATTAGCTATAAGCTGAAGTTCGCATTTAACCGCCCGCCGTAACTGGCGCAATAATGGAAAGTTTCTATTCACGCTTATTTCAGCCAATGTAATCCGGTCCGCTCCCAATCCCTCCCAATACTTAGCTCTTCTAATAGAATCTACTCCCGCCTGAGTAGATACGCATACTTTCAATTTAGGATAACGCCTCTTTATCAATTCTAGAAGGTAGGGGATAGAAACTGTAACCCCATCGACACCGATATCCATAAGCCAGTCTAAAAGCGCGACTATACTGCGTTGCCCCTTAATTGTCCACTCTCGATTCCCCATACAGGTGGCATTTAATAAATAATTAAATTTTGCTCCGCTACGCCGAGCCTCGGTTATATACATTGCTGCTTTACTTTTAGAGACATGAGGTAATATATAGGATGCTCTTCCTCCGCCCACAAAGTCACTGGCAAGCTTGCTATATAATTCTGCCACTTTGAATCTCTCCAGGCCTGGTAGTAATTCTGCCTGCCAATTATGCGGGACAGAAAACTTCATTTACCCTCCTTAAAAATTAAATCCATCCAACTCCTAAATAGGTTAAAAATCTTTCTGAAAGGCAATCTAATTATACTATCTATATGCTTAAGGATATAAACGGGTCGCAAATAAAATCTTTTATATGCCCTATTTATCATTCTATTTAAACTATCCAGAGGCATCGTTTTTGACAAATATATGGAATCATTATTCTTTATGAGCTTACCCCAATCCGCAACTAAATATCTTCCATTGGAATCTACCAATCTCCCCTGACTTACGGCAATATCAAATAAGTCAGAGCCGGGAAAAAGGCCTAGGGGTGCCCAAATCGCATAATCAGCATCTATCTCGATAGCTATGTCGGCTGTCTGTCGAGATTCTTCCTCTGTCTCAGTAGGAAGACCCATTATAAGTGAAGCCATCGCTTCTATTCCCGCCTCCTTTGTAATCCTGAATGTCTCTCTTATCTGTTCCAGGGTAATATTCTTCTTTATCAAATGTAATAATCGTTGTGAACCTGATTCCACTCCGTAGAATATCTGATAACAGCCAGCTTTCTTCATTTTCTTAAGGAGTCCTTTATCAATCATATCTACACGGCTTAGGCAGGACCAAGGCATATCTAACTTCATATTGACTAAACGCTCACATAAATCGATTACTTTATGGCGGTCTATAGTAAAATTATCATCATAAAATTGTATAGCGTCTACCCCATATCTGTCTCTTAAGTAAACAATCTCCTTTATAATTCTCTCGGTGCCAAAATGCCGGGATGTCCTGCCAAAAATCTTAGGGGCAGCGCAATAGGCGCATTTATAAGGACAGCCGCGGGAAGTAATAAGATGTGCCGTTGTGCGCCCTCTTAATTGAGCCGTGGAATGATATCGATTAAGGGGAAAAAGATGCCAGGCAGGGAATGGCAGGGTATCCAGATTCTGTATTAACTGCCGAGGGGGATTTTGTATTATCTCTCCGTCTTCTTTCCAAGTCAATCCAGTAACATCGGCAAGATATCTCCTACCCTTTAATGCCCCCAGCAAATTCTCGAACGTCACTTCGCCTTCACCAGCAATAACAAAATCAACATTCTCCTCCTTACATATCTCAATGGGAAAAAGGCTTGCCTGTACACCGCCAAATACGATTTTAACTTCAGGGCTAAACTCCTTTATTCCCTTGGCAGCCTCAAGGCAATCATTAATATTATAACAGAGAGTCTGCATACCTATTAATTCAGGGCTGTATCTTTTTACCAATCTAAATAAAACCTCGGACGAATAATTCATCGCCGCACAATCGATAATGCAGACTTCATTACCAGCGTTTTCAGCCACGGCTGCTATATAAGCCAGGCCTAAGGAGGGATAAAGACCGTTAACGTACTTTAGACAACCTCTCTTTCCGGAAATCGGCGGATTAATTAAGAGTATCTCCATATTGCAAGATTTTTTTCTGGTTATCATTTTTTTCGTATAAATATACGATTATCCCCTTAAATTCCTTGGCGCTCTTTCTTGAATATAAGCTTTCTATGTATTTACGTATTAGCACCTCTTCCGGGATATTTCTCATAGCCCCTAAATTAATCCCGCTATCAAAAATATAACCGGAATATACCAGCCAGACCCTGCGTTGATTACCAACTGAAATATTACTCGGGATTTTCTTGACCCCTTGCTCCCGAAACTTAAAAGGTAGCACCTGTGCCCCTTCCTCCACTGACAAGAGATAATTACCTGCGTTTAACTCTTTAGATTTATCTTTCCTCATAGTTTTAAAATAATATTCAAAAGGAAGTGTCGCACAATAATCAACATGGAATACAACATCTCCCTGCTGAAAATTATCTACAATATACCTGCTGGCGCTTCTGTAGTCTCTCTTTGGCTGTACCCCAATACAGCTTTTGGGATTAGGCAAAATATCCAGATAGTAATTTTTTATCCCTATCCCGTTTAATATTAGCATAGAACATAATATAGGAATCGCATATTTATTGCGCAGCCTAGATAACCCATTAGCAACCAAAAGATAATAGAATAATGCACACGGTAGGATATATCTATCTACATACCAGACTTTAATCTTTGATATGAGAAACATGCTAATTATGGGGATTAAAAAGCACAATAATAATATCGTGTATGAATCCCGTCTTTCTTGTTTTTGCTTTTTAATTAATCCCCAGCCCAGAAGTAACAAAAATATTACTGTGGCAAAGTTGTATATTACCCCGGTAACATTGTATCCAAAGCTAAAATTCTTGAGTGTATAAAAAACATTCTTAAATGACCCCTCTCCTGCCCACCATGGCACCCAAAAATACTTCGCATCACCAAAAAGTGCTAGCTTCAACAGAAATATCACATTTATCAACCACGGAATGAGAAATAAAATAAAAAGTATATTGACAAACAACCATTTCTTAAAAAAGCGCGCATATCTTTTGTAATAAAATAAAAAGTAGAGCAATTCAGCAAATAATATAAGAATAGCCATATAGTGCAGATAAATGCTAATTAGGGTAAATGCTAGGTAACATAACCAAAATTTTAACCTACCGTATCTTAAAGCCTTTATTAAAAAGTATACCGATAGCAAAACAGTCAATGCTACCATAGAATACGACCTTACCTCCCGGGAATAATAGATATGAAAGGGAGAAATTGTTAAAATAAAACTTGCCAATAAGCCTGTCTTCTTCCCGAATAGAAATGCTCCTACTCGATAAACAGCAAATATCGTAAGCATGGCAAATATAACCGCGGACATTCTCAGCGTGAACTCGTCTTTACCAAGGCGTTGCCAATAATAGATAAACAGGCTGGATAGAAAAGACGGATATCTGTCTTCTATGGAATCAAACATTCCCATCTTGCCAACCATTGTTTTCGTATAATCTGTGCTCAATAATGAAGCTGCCTCGTCAAACCACAGGCTGTATCTGTCCAGCTGATACGTCCTTAAATAAAGACCGAGAAAGAACATAAGTACAAAAAGGATAATGTAAAGTCTATTTTTACGCATATCGTTTCAGATTTTAGCTTACATCGGCAAGTCCGGCTGATAAATAATCCTGTCAATCCCTTCTTGCTCAAGATAATCCGGCATCTTTCGATTCGCCAGAAATACGGTGTTGCCTTTCATATAAAGAGGCAAAGGCATAGTATGATGCTGTAATACAATGGGGTTACTAAGCCTACATTTTTTTCCACATTTAGGCAAAATACCTCCTTCAGGCTGAAGAGGGTTATTATTAAATATACACTCCCTTGAAGTGGTAACATAATTGAAAGGAAAATAAAGTGAGATATGTAGCCCCTCGGTTTTTATATATTCATTCGTACTAATGCCTTGAGGCAAATTATCTATCTCCATCCGCTCTACAGAGTTATTTTTTAAGAAGCGGGCAAGATATGAGCTAATGGCAGCGGCCTTCAAGCGCTCTAATGCCCCCTCTGTTAACTTTCCGGTCAAATTCAGTATCCGCGGGTCGCGTTTCTGTTTAGTCAACAATCTTCCCACAATAGGCATTAAATTATACTTTCTAACAATATCCAACATTCCCCAGTCGTTTATAACTATTTCGCTATTCGGGATTCTGTTAGATATAATGCCTAATAAATCTTGCAAGTAATTCAAATCTGAATCGGTTGCGAAACCGGTTACAAAAGTAAAACCTAAATTCTTAGATAAAGTGAAGTCTAAAATCTTTTCTAATTCCTCTCTAGTGGGAATTAATTTCTGGCAAAATTCATTGCCAAAATATATTCTTGAATATCTCTTAGAACAATTTTTAAGTTCTGAAGCTTTACTGATAAAAATCGCTTCTTCCATCCCTAAGATATCCTAATTTATTCAGTCAAATTATGTTGGATAGTAACATAATCCGGATTCGCAATTAGAAGAGTATATATTGGAATATAGGGCTTTTATCTCCTCTTTAAAATCCTGCTTTCCTGAATTATCTTTAAGCAAATCTAGGGAGCTGTGAATAAATTTTATATCTCTGATTTTCTTGGCGGTAAAATCTTCTCTGCCAACCACCTTGACGAATCCAATTTTAAATTTATTTAAATCGTATAATGCGCAGGCACCGCATCTATGCAAAAAGTGCTCAGCATCAAAAGATCCCAAAAGTCCTGTTCTTTTTTCTGCTTTCAATTTTAATCCGCCATCGGAAATTTCATAATTCAAGCAGCAACCCAGTTCTTTTCTAAATATAGCTTTCTGCAACCAAGACGTACTATCAGGATGTGAATTGAGAAATTTTCTTACAAATTTCACATTCCAAACTCTAGAGAGAAAAGGATATTTTGTTGCCATTAAGCCGTGAGCAAATGTGCAAAATCCATCTATGTTATGGCATTTTTGATTAAATACGAAGACCTCCAGTTCTATCTCAGGTGACTTACGGGTAATGAGACCGATTTCCTCGATACTTAACTGCCTATCCAGTATAACTCTTGATACACCCAAATTTTTATAAAAAGCTACTGTTTGAGAATTAAATGTGGTTGCTCCGGTCCCCATATGAATTTTTATATTATGCCCTCTATCCTTAATCATCAATAATAGATTAATATCTACCACTATTAATCCGTCTACGCCGGCATCTATCGCTCGCTCAGAGTCATCCAGGGCTAAATTGTATTGCCCTTCTGAATAGAATTCATTTATAGTGAAAAAAACAGGGATATTATGAGAATGTGCCAATTTAACTACCCGATTTAATTCTTTAAAATCATCTAAATTAGCAGACCTGCCGGGATGCCTATTGGGTGATGCAATATCGGTATATTTCTGCTGCCACTCTTTTGTGTAAACACCGCAATATAATTCATCTGCCCCTGCCTGAATAACATCTTCTACCTCATATATCTTACTTATAGGAGCAACAAGCTTCATTTTAATTTCTTTTAGCTAGCCTTAATTATCATACCAGCTTGGTTTTCTCAAGCACATAAAACCGGTAATACCCTCTGATTTGTTTCTTCCCATAAACATATCTTTAATTTCTAAAAATATCATTTTTAAGGTATTCCTGAAAAACCACCAATAAAGACCCCGCTTATGTTTATAAGGAGAGAATAATCCTCTGATTAACCAATGCGGTCGGTATAATACATATCTCTTATTAAGCTCTGTGTTCAATTTGGCAAATTCTTCCGTAGATAATCCCGCGCGAGAACGCATTACGGGAGTAGACCAATCGTATTTCTTAAAGTCTTTTTCTGTCAAAAGATTGTTCTCTTTCGCATCCTGATAAAGCTGTGTCCCTGGGACAGGCGCAACCGGATGAAAAGCAGGATAATCTATATCTATTTCTATTGCATATTTTACTAAATTCAGCATTGATTCTCTGGTATCAAAAGGTAAACACGTAACAAACGTCCCTTGCCTGAATACGCTGGGGTACTTCTTCTTAAAGATTAAGAAGACTTCCTTTACTAAATCCCTGGTATAAACAGATTTTCTAATCTCCCTAAGGTCTTCGGTGCAAGCCCTCTCTATGCCAATTAGAGGATGCACTAATCCTGCTTTAACCATTTTTTCTAATATACCTAAACGCTCGTCTCTTAGAGCAAAATCTGCCCTTAAGAATGCCCACCAGTATAAATCCTTATAATTCCTCTTCAAAAGTTCTTCGCAGAACTCATCTGTCCATTTAGAATCAACATTAAATGTAGGATCTGCCCAGATTATATATCGCCTATTATATTTCTTATAAACAATATCTACCTCCTCTAACATTCTTGCTACACTTTTACTTCTATATTTAGGCATTACCTCTAATTCTCCCCTCTCTATATCTGTCTTTAGATGTTTCCCCCAGAAGGTCCAAAGAGAACAAAAATTACATCTGTCTATGCATCCCCGCGAGTGCTCAAGGGTGGCGCTTTGCGGCCAAAGATAACCAAAAGGAGAATACCTGCCCATAGGCATAAGGTCATAAGCAGGCAAGGGCAATGAATCTAAATCTTTAACTAAGGGGCGTAAGGGAGTCTTAATTATCTGGCCGTTATCTCTATAAGCAATCCCTCTTACATTCAATAAGTCTGCACCCTTATCAAGGGCCTGAATTAGTTCCACTATTGTTTCCTCTCCCTCAAATCTTACAATAATATCTATAGGATATTTATTTAAACTATGCTCTACCATCCAGGAAAAGAAATGTCCGCCGGCAACCGTAATTACTCCTGGATTTATCTTCTTAGCTAATTTAAATAATCTCACTGCCTCATGATGGTAAAGCGCCTCTTCGCCTGCACCAACGATATCAGGCTTTTCTTCTCGCAGTATTTTCTCCAGAGTCTTCCATCCTATCTTAAATGGTGGACAGTCAATAATTTTTACTTTTATATCAGGCAAGCTTGTTCTTATAGCTGATGCTATGCAGGGTAAACCCAAGGGTAGAAGAAAATTGTCAGACTCGTTTATAAAGGGCCAGAGGTACCGAGGTGGTCTTACTAATATTATTTTTTTCATTTCTATTTAAATAAAATCCTGATTTTCGCTGTCTATAACTTTATTTGTATTATTGAATATACCCTAAGCTTCTTAGATTTTGTCTTGCATTATCATCCAAAAGCGCCTTTTGAGGATTTATATCTACATAAATAGGATAATTTTTTAACCAAATCTTTAATGCTTTCTTTAATTCGCCTTTCTCGGTTGAGAACTCTGGAGAATTATCATCTATAAAGTTATTGTATTCGTCCGGGATACGATAGAATTCCTCTTTTCCGTCCCGATGCAAAATATATTTAATATTTTTGTTTATCTCCCGGATGCTCCATTTTCTATGGTCATAAGCATATATGTATTTTCTCTCTGCAGCTTCGTTCTTTACAACTCCTTTCAAATCTATACCGTCAAAGTTATTTTTATTAAAGAAATACCAAACGGGATTTACCTTATTTAAAATTGTAGGGACAACGTCTGTAGAAGACACGACTGCTGGAATTCTTCTCCCGCCTTTAAAATATCTATTATCTTTAATAATGAGGGGTACGTGTAAAACTTCATCATACATATTTTCATGGTGAAAATATGTATTGTGTTCACCTAAGCTCTCTCCGTGGTCCGCAGTTAATATAATGAGGGTATTGTCTTTTATATTTTTTAGCAATTTGCCTATCTGAAAATCTGTATATAATATCTCGGCATCGTAACGAGCAATGTAGTAATTAAGGTTATATTTGTCTTTATGAAATGCTATTCTGGGTATATATCCCTTACTTACACTGGGGTTTGTATCATTAAAAGGATTTAGTTGTAATATCTTATCATTCTCCTTATAAAATCCATCGTTCTCAAAAATTCTGAAGTATTCTTCAGGGGCAGAATACGGAGTATGCGGATCAATGTAATGTATCCAGATAAAAAAAGGTTTATTGCCAGAATAATTATTTAAGAAATTAATGACTTCGTTTGTTATAATTTCTGTATTATCCATATAATTTATGAAAATATCAAAACCCTGTTCAAATCCTGTCCCAATTCTAAGATGCCCGTTGTCTAAAAAAGCTCTAGTATAATAATTAAACCTTTTAAGATATTCTGCTAAAGTAGTAAATTTTCTATCAAATATATTAATATAATCGCCAAATAAAATTTTAAAATCAGAAATTGCTAAATACCTTCCAGAAATAAGAGCGGGCAAAGCAAAAACAGTATTAGAAGATGTATTGAAACAATTCAAGAAACAAACTCCCTGATTAGCTATTCTATCAATATTAGGAGTGGTTTTCCTTTTATATCCATAACAACCAAGATGATCAGGCCTTAAAGCATCAATGGTGATTAAAACAATATTCGGACGGGCGAATCGATGTGCTCCGAGCAAAACAAGAATACCTCCTGTTGAGAAAAAAATTAAAAGAGCTACGGTTATCTTTTGCCTTTCATTTATCCTCATCTCTGAATAAACTCTTGCCCGATATATCCTTGGGTTTATTAATATCGAATAAGAATAATAGAGTCGGGGCAATATCAATAATTGAGGGATTCTTTAGATTTATCTTTTTATTGATAAATATTACCCCTGGAACCAAAGCGGGATCTATTAAATGGTCACCGCTCCATTTTCTTTTGTTATCTTCAATTAATAAGTTAGGAACTCCGCCCAAAGCAGTCTGCCAGGATGCACGGTAGCCCGCATTAAATCCCACAAATATATCTGGAGCATTATCTGCATAAGGGCCTTCAAATGCATCTTCTTGGGCGTAAACATTATTTACGATTTTTTCGCCATTCTCAGGATCATGAAATCCCTTTAGTCCTTTTATAATTGCCTGTTTTAGAACTTGAGCTTCAGATTTATTTACGATTCCATAATATTCTCGACCAATCCTATTTAAATAAATTCCTCCGAAGCCCAACGCATACGCCTTTGTTTTTGACCAATCTATGTCTTCAAAAAATTCTTTACTTTCATTTTTGCCTTCTTTCAGAAAGAGATACCCATTTTCTAAAAGCCAGCGGTTAAGATGAACGGCTCTTCGAAAAGAACTGAATCCGTGGTCGGATAATATAATTAATATTGTATCCTTATCTATACTCTTTAAGATATCACCGATAATGCGGTCGATCTTCTCATAATATCTAAAAATCGTATCTTGATATAAAGGGTCCTTTTCGTAAAGAGGGTGCCTGGAATCCAAATAGCGCCAGAATGTATGCTGAACCATATCTAAAGTATCGAAATAAAAAAAGAATATGCCGCCTTTAAATTTGCCCAATTCTTCTTTTAGAATCTTTTCCTTATCATCTAAAATTGCATCTGCTTGTTCTAAAAAGACTTTCTCATCTATTTTGCCCTCGGTTAACGCCCAAGCATCATGGGGCATACCCAAGGTGTAGTAAAAACCTATCTTCTTAGCCAATTTTTTAGAGTAATTATGGGGATAGGAAACAGGGAAAGGCGGCCTTTGGGGATCAAAATTTATCGCACTTAGATATAGATTAAATTCCGGACTGATAGATTTTAGATAAAATTTTGCTATACCATAGACTTTTCTGAATGAGTTAATCTTAAAGGATAACGTTTGCCAATCGCTCCAACTGTTTTCCTTAAGAGTGAGGGACTTTCCTTGAAATTCAAGGGATATATTTTCTCCATTCGGAGCAAAAGCAATCCTTAAAGGAATTATGCTCTCGGTAGTCGACTTACCGGAAGCTAATTTTGGTCCATAGATTTCCGTATCAATTATATTATTTTTAGACTCTACATGAATAATCCTGCCTTGACTGTCCTTATCTTCGTCGGTTAATTCTTTCATAGTATAAAAGGAAAATCTGCCCATTGTTCCATATAGATCTGGTACGCCCATACCCGAAAGCATCTTGCCTAAAATTTTATCGGGTGGAAAAGTATTGGGACAAAAATAGATAAAGCAAGGAATTCTATTTCTGGAAAAAATATTCCAGAAAGTCTCTCCTTTTCTGCGTATCTGGATTTTGACTTTGCCTTTAACGGTTGAAATCTCATTTAGACTCAGATAAGGAAGATACGTTGCGGGGTCAAGCATAATGAAATCAAATATACCGTGACTGCCTGGATTTAGTCCGGTTGAAAAACTTGTCCAAGCTACGGCGGATTCAGCTGGAACTGTAGTTGTCAGATGTGAATAGTTGCCTATCGTTTTAAGATAAGAAAAGTTAGGGAGTTTACCTTCGTGAAAGAGTCGCTCGGTAATGCGGGGGTCCATGGCATCAATCCCTAATACTATTACCTTTTTATTAATCGCGGACTTATGCATCATTATTCCTCCGATAATTAAAATTAATAATACTAATAAAATAAAGATAACCCAAATAAATTTTCTTAGAAATCTAAAGAAAAATCTAAAAAACAAAAATAAACTTCCGAGTAATCCTAAGATTAACCCCCATAGAAAAGATGTATTCTGGACAAATATGAACCCCTGGCCCGGGTCGACATAATAATTAACCATATTCTGCCTCCTGTCGATTTCACAAGATAATTCCTACCGCCCGAATTTCGATATTATCTTTGAGAATAAATCTTCCTAAGCTATTAGACTGCTTATAACCTTCCACTACCACCGGACTGTCAGTAACCAGGACTGCTTCGGCAAGATCAAATTGGCCCAATGAATCGCTTACGGATTTTGCTTCCAGGGTAGCTATATCCCAAATACCGGTTATCTGCTTAATCCGGACAGAAACATCCTGGGTAGTACATTTAAATCTCATGCTTTCTTTTATATCAAAAGGTTGGACGCAAAAAATTTTAGCCAAGACTTCTCGTACAACATGAGGCAAAGCTGGCTTACAGATAATCTGACCGCGCTCCAGGCCGCTCATCTCATCCAGTACCAACCCAATGCTCTCCGGTGCCTTTGCCGCTGCTCTATTTCTATCAAAAACTCTTATTGTCTTTATGTTACACTCTTTATTTATGGGTAGAATCTTAACTTTCTCGCCATTCCTTATGTTGCCAGAAATAATTTTTCCAATTGCTACCTTTTCCCCATTTATTCTATAGATATCCTGTACCGAAAAACGGAAGTCGCCGTTCATCGTTTCTTTAAAACAAAGATTTAATATCTCGGCCAGCGGCAATCCCCTATACCAAGGCATCTTTTTAGATTCCTTACAGAGATTCTCTCCTTGTTTTGCTGAAACAGGTATAAAATATTTTGGTTCAATCCCTACTTTTTTAATGAGCCCTACTGCATCTTCTTTTACCCTTTCAAAAGTATTTTCATCAAAGTTAACTGAATCCATCTTATTCAATGCCAGAATAATCTGCTCTATCCCTAAGAATTTTAAGATAAAGGCGTGCCTTCTTGTCTGTTCTTCTATAGATTTCTGGACATCTACAACAAGTATAGCGATATCAGCGTAGGAACTGCCGCTGAGCATATTTTTGAGTAATTCCCGATGCCCCGGGACATCAATAAAGATAAGCCCAATCCCTCTTTTAGTTTTACAGAAAACCTGAGCTGTATCTATGGTTAACTGGTTCCTCCTTTCTTCTTCAAAGCTGTCTAATAAATAAGCAAACTCAAAATCCCTATCCAGTCTTTGAGAGATATCTGCAATTTCTTCAATCGTTCCCTGAGAAAGTGAACCTGTCTCATATAAAAATCTTCCAATTAAAGTAGACTTCCCTGAATCCACCTCTCCGGTTACTATTACTTTCAAGTAATCCCGCATTTTTACATATAGCCCAATGACCTTAATTTCTGCATCATATATTCTTTTTCTTTATCCTGGGCACGACCCGACCTTTCAGAAATTCGCGTATCCAGAATCTCTTTTATAACCTTACCGATGGTATTTGCTGATGATTCAATGGGTTGACAGCAGCACTCGCATCCAATACTGCGATATCTTCTATTTTTTTTAGCAAAATATAGATTTATTACCGGTAATCTTTCCCTTTTTATGTATCTCCATATATCAATCTCTTGCCAATGCAGCAAAGGGTGAATTCTCAAATGGGTACCTGCTTCTATTCCTGTTTTATAATATTCTGCCCACAACTCCAGAGGCTGATTTTGATAATCCCATCTAAATTCTTTATCCCGCCAGGAAAAATACCTTTCCTTTGCCCTTATTGCATGCTCATCCCTTCTTATAGCAACGAGAAGGGCCTTGAAATTATATTTCTCGATTGCTTGTTTCAAGGCTTCGGTTTTTAAGGCATTACAACAATTGAATCTTCCCTTTTCAGGCGACATACCTTCTTTTAAGGCTTTATCATTTTGGGCTATAATTAACTTCAGATTCCACATCTTCGCATATCTATCCCGGAATTCATATATCTGTCTAAATTTAAAGGTTGTATCAATATGAATAACAGGGATAGGAATCTTTCCCAAAAATGCCTTTCTCATTAGATGAACTAAAGTAGTGGAATCCTTACCCATACTCCATAAGGCAGCCAGATTATCTCTATACTCCCAATAGGCTTCTCGAATAATATAGATGCTTTTAGATTCTAATTCATCCAAATATGAAGTTTTTCTCATCTTTATGCCTAAAACATAAGTCTATAAAAAATAACGCTGCCCATAGCTAAGGGCACTAATACAACTGTTAATCTCACCGCCTATATTTCTTTTATCTCATTTAGGATTTCATTGCGCACATAAGAGTTGGCTATAAAAAGAAAGACCAAACGCGGTAAATCATAGAACAAACAAATAAAAGCCAATTTAAATCTATTTAATCGCCATTTGCTTAATAAAATTTTTCTATTCCGCCAGCAAAGATATTGACGTAACATTTTAGATGTACCGGAGCTATTGCCGATATGATAGCAGATAACCTGCGGATAAAACAGGGCTTTCCAGCCCTTTCTCTGTGCCCTCCAAGCCAAATCCACATCCTCCACCAGAAAGAAGAATCTTTCATCAAAATATCCCGTACCTTCCTTTATTTCCTCAAGCATTTCTCTCTTATAGACTGCAGCCGCAGAGCAAGCGCCAAAAACATATTTAGAGACATTAAATTGACTGTTGTCAAATTTACCTCTGCCTATATCATAAAATCTCCTTAATTTAGAAAGGTAAATCCCGCAGCTGTAAATTGCTTTTCCGTCTTGTCTTAGAATCTTGGGCTGTAATATCCCTATATGGTCCTCTGACTCCTCTAAGAATCTTTCCATCTTCCTGAAAAAATCCGGCGTTAAACTTATATCGCAATCTAAAGTCAGAACCCAGTTACCAGAAGCAAGCCCGATCCCCTGATTCCTCGCTTTTGCTGCGCCGAGATTCTCTCTATTTTCAATCAATCTGACCTGCGGGTAAGTCTTCTCGACCAGATTAACTGTATTATCCATTGAGCCGTTATCTACAATGATAACCTCAAGGTATGGATAATCTTGCGCAAATACAGTATCTAAACAATGTTCGATGAGCTTGCCGCTATTAAAGGTTGGAATGATAACGGAGATTTTAATCATTGCTATATCAATGTAAATATCCTAAACTCTTTAGGCGCTGTATTATTTGTTCATCAAAAACAGACTTAACCGGCTTTTCTTCTTTATCTCTCTGCCAATCGGCATCATAACTTTCGATATACCTTACTCTGTGAAATAATCGATATAAAGGGCTGATTGCTTCGAGCAAGACCCTTCCATCCATATCTTTGCCTATAGGTAAATCCAGAAGATAAAGCATCGTAGGTGTAATGTCCAAGATGCTGGCATTTTTTATTAAACATTTAGATTTAATATTCTTTCCAGAGATTATAATAATGCCTTCTATATCATGAACTCCGGAATCCACGGGATTTTCTGGGTCGAATTCGGAAGCAGCCTTCATCCCATGGTCAGAGGCAATAAATACAGTGGTATTTTTATCTATCTTAGTCAGTATCTGGCCGATAAAGTTATCCGTCTCTTTATAAATCTCCTCAATCCTACTCCCATATTTTTTTATATTCTCTTCGATAACTCCCCATCTTTTATCCTGAAATTTATCTGGCTCCATATACTTCCAATAAATATGCCCTACCTCATCCGTACTTTTAGTATAAGTAGTAAAAAAGTCCCAATCCTGGTCTATGAAACCTAAAGTAACTTTCTCTAAAATGAGTAAATTGGCTAATTCGCCAAAAGCCTCCCGAGAATCTAAGTTGGCTATTGCTTGATTTCTTAAATTACTAACCATCGGTCTAATTGAATCGGGATATATCGCATAAGATGTCACGTAAGAATGGCTCGATGGATACTCTGAAAAATAATCTAAGCGAGAAATGATTATTCCGTTAATTTGCTCGGGGGGGTATGTAACAGGGTAATTAATCATGATTGTTTTTTTCTTTCTCTCGGTCAATATATTCCAGATAGTCTTGGTTTTTCTAAGATTACTCGTCACTGGTATTGGATTATCCGAGCCCGGCGGCGTTATAACGAAAGAATTTATTCCGTGCTTTTGGAAAGTCTTTCCTGAAGCAATGGTTGTCCAAAGTGAAGGGGAAACCATAGGTTCCATTGACCTCGAATTACCATAGGCGCTATTATCCATAAGTCTTTTTATATTAGGTAATTTACCTTTTGCAATTAAGGGCAATAGTACATCCCAATCTACTCCGTCTACGCCAATTAAAATAATCCTTGAGTTTGAATTATAGAAATAATAAAAACTAAGAGCTAAACTTATGGTAACTACCCCTATAAGGACAAATATGATTTTTTTAGACCTTATGTATTTCATAACAAATATCTCCTAGTAATTTATTAGATGCTCAATAATTTTGGAATACGGAAGGTTATATCATTAACAAATTTTGACTCAATATTCTATATAATCGCCTGCCCAGAACCTTAAGGGAATAATCTCTTTCTATAGTCCGGCGGGCTTTCTGACCCATTCTTCTGCGTAAACGGGGTTCCTCTATCAATCTCTGCATCCTCTCTACGAATTCTTCTTTTCTCTTTGCCAAGAATCCATTTTCCCCGTCCTGGATAATCTCTTCTGCCTCACCGAATCTGCTAGAAATTGTAGGTTTTGCCATAGCCATATATTCAAAGAGTTTACTGGGGCTTTTTGCTTGATTAAACTGCCTATCGTTACTTACAGGCAACAGGCCGATATGAATATTAATAAGATGCTCGGGAATAGCATCTGGGTTTATCCAGCCTGTGAGTGAAATATTTTGGTCGTTATATCGATTTATTATCTTTTCTAAATCACTGCGATAAATTCCATCCCCGGTAATATCAAAATAAATATGAAGATACCTTTTCCTGAGCAGATGAAAACAACTCAAAGCGAATTCTAAATTCTCAATATATTCCTTCTTATGAAGAGTCCCAACCCAGGAAAAGATTATTTTTTTTTCGCTTAAGCCATCTAAAGAAGGTTTAAATAGTTCTGTATCTACGCCCGATGGAATATAATAAACTTTTTTATTAAACTCTGATAAAAATTTTTGCAGGAACCGGCTGGCGGTAATACAGAAGATACTTTCTTTTGCAATCAATCGGGTGAAAAAATGCGCCTTTGAAGAAGGATAAAAACCAAAATAGTATTTTGGATTTTCCCGCATTTCCCAGTCGTCAAAATCAAGAATAATCCTATTTTTATTAAAAAGGTGCGCTAGATAAGGCGCGAAGGAATGATAATTGAAGCGTTGAATGTATAGAATTGCTTTTTTATCCTTGATTTTTTTAAAAGCCCTGTAATTAAGGCTTATCTTATCTACAATCCCCATTCGGGATTCATCCTTACCGTCTTTTGCGCCTAAGTTATCGCAGAAGGATAAGGTTTCTGTATCTATACCGTAGTTCCGTAGTTCTCTACTGAAGTTATAACATCTAATTCTTGCGCCGGCTAAATTATATCCCTCACGGGTAATAAAGATTATCTTCATCCTCTCACAAAAGACCTTTCATTGCATATGCTTTCTATACCAGAGCTCAAACATTAAAAGCGTCCAGATATATTTGCGATTATCCCTCCTGCCTTTAAGATGCTGAGTGAGTAAATCTTTTATATAGCGGTAATTGAAAAAACCTTCCCTTTTTATCTTAGACTCACTGAATATATCCGATACCATTTCCTTCAATTCGCTTCGGAGCCAAAGAGCAACAGGTATTCCGAAGCCTTTCTTATTCCTATAAATAATATTCCTGGGTAATAGTTTTCGCATACTTTTTTTTAATATATACTTGGAATATAATCCCTTTAATCTGATTCTCTCCGGCAATCTGCAAAGGAATTCTACTAATTCGTGATCAAGGTAAGGAACGCGTACCTCAAGGGAATTAGCCATACTGGTACGGTCGATTTTGACTAACAGGTCATCCTGCAGGTAGGTTTTTATATCCAAGTGCTGCATAGTGCTTATTAAATCTGACTGAGTACTGCAATTGGCAAAATAGTTTTTTAATGGCTCGAAGGTATCGGTTCCTTTTAAATATTTTATTAACCATGGTTTATATAATTCTGTTTTTTCCGCAGGACTAAAGGAGCCCAGCCATATTATATTGCGAATCCACGAGGAAAAATACGTCCCGGAAATAAATTTTTTTAGCTTGAAATCAAAGCTGATATTCCTCATAGATACGGGTAAATTTAGAATAATTTTCTCGATAAAATTTTTTCTGATAAATAAAGGAATCGATCGATAATAATCAACCAATTTGTGCGCTTGATAAGTAGGATAACCGGCAAAAATCTCATCTCCGCCCTCCCCCCCCAGGGCCACTGTGATATATCTTCGGCTAAATTCAGAAAGTAGATAAGTGGGGAAAATCGAAGCATCGGCTAAGGGCTCATCGAAACAATTGACTATCTTTGGCATAAGTTCAAATACATCTTTCGAATCAAACATCCTGTAGTGATGCTCGATATCGTATGCCCTGGCCACTCTACGCGCATATTCCAACTCATCAAAGGATAATTCCTTAAAACCGATAGTAAAGGCCTTAATTTTGTCCGGATATAAGCCTGACATCAGAGATACTATGCTGCTTGAATCTATCCCGCCGCTTAAAAAGACCCCCAAAGATACATCACCGATTAATCTCCTTTTTATGGACTTCTTAAGTAAGTAACGGAGCTTATCAAAGCAATCATCTTCTTTTGGGATGTCTTCCGTATCTGTAATAAATTTTATATCCCAGTACTGATTAAGAGATACTTCTTTATTGCGATAGATTAGATTATGGCCAGCGGGTAATTTGTTAATACCTGTAAAAATAGACCTCGGAGAAGGAACGTATTCAAAGGTAAGGTATTGGTCTAAAGAGATTAAATCTATCTTCTTTTCAAATTTGGGAAATTGCAGAATGGATTTCAGTTCTGAAGCAAATATAAATTGGCCATCTACTTCGGTATAGTATAAAGGTTTTATGCCGAATCTATCCCGCGCCAGAAAAAGCTGCCTTTTAGTTTTATCCCATATGGCAAAAGCAAACATGCCGTTCAGCTTATCCAAACAGCCAATATTATATTCTTCATAAAGATGGACGATAACCTCGGTATCGGTCTGGGTATAAAAATAATGCCCTTTCTTTTCTAAAGCGCCTCTGAGTTCTAAAAAATTATATATCTCTCCGTTATACGCTATCCAGATGCTCTTATCCTCATTATGTATAGGCTGACTGCCTCCGGATAAATCAACAATACTCAGCCTTCTTACCCCTAACGCGGCATTCTGGTCAATAAAAATACCCTCATCGTCAGGGCCGCGATGAGAGACTATATTTAACATCGTCTTGATTAGTTGTTCTTTGATTTTTCCTTTATCGGAACAGTCTATAATTCCACAGATTCCGCACATCTAATAACCTTTTTATCTTCTTTTATAAATATAGCATTGGGGTCCGTTATCTCGTTCTATCTTTCGCAAAAGTTCAAATTTTGATTCACTATTTTCTAATTTTTCAAATACCTTAGTCCAACTCGGAATAAATTGATGTTCCAACCATTTTATGGGATAGTATTTTTTAAATTCTTGTTTAAATTTTTCTCCCTTTGGCCATACTAATGTGCTCTGCGGCGGAGGACAAAAGAGCAGGCAATCCATTAAATAAAAATCTCTGAGAAAATGAGCATGCATCTGTGCTAAATCTATAGGTTCTATAAAGCGGTCTTTAAGCCTTAACCAAAAAAGTCTCTCAAATCTATAGGGAGGGAGACCATCGAAATCAATTAAGCCCAGCTTAACCTCTCTGTCTGCGGGATATTCCTTTCTTATCGCGCCCACTATTTCATCTGTTTGTAAATCTCTAAAGTCCTTATAATAAGGGAGCCCTTCCCCATATAATGTCCCGCCAAAAATTCTTATTGGTCCTATGGAGATATTTCTAAACTGATGTCTGGAATAAGAAAGCATAAAAAATTGGATTAACGCAAAAATAACTACCGCAGCCAAACTTAAATATCTAAATTTCCGATTTTTTATCCGATAAATTCCCCAGGCAGTTATAAGTGCCAATGCCGGAAAGATAGGCATCAAGAAGCGCCCATGCTTCACCAGAAGAATAAAAGAAAATAATAAGAAGGGAAATAATATCCAGCTTAGCAATATGCTTTTATATTTAACCTTTGCCCTGATAAAAAAAATAAAGGCTATGCAAAATATCAGAAAAAAGAAATACCCCAGAGAATTCTTAGACAGCTCAACTAAATGCCGGGAGTAAAGATATGCCTGCGAATAATCTCTTATCTCAAAAAAACCGGTATAAACCAAAAAATTAGAAAAAGTAGAATCCGCATGTTCCCTCAAAGACAATACTGTATCGGCAAGCTTATCAGCCCACCAGATTGAAGCAATTAAACCAGCGACGATTACAAAAAGTATGAAATTATAGATTATCTTCCGGGAAAGGGATATTCTTGCGATAGAATCTGGCGGATTCGTAGATAAAACGGATATTTCTTTGGAGGCATAAATCAATACTGCACATAGCGGCGCAGTAATAAATATAATCGCCTGACCCTTAACCAGCATGCTTATACCCAGTGATAAACCTAAAAGAATGGCATATTTTCTATTTTTGAAATTTTCGCATTGAATAAGAAACAGAATAGTTAAGGTTACCATAGCTGTTAAAGGAAAATCTAAGGCATACTGACGCGAACTCTCAAATATCATCGGATACATA
Source organism: uncultured Planctomycetales bacterium (assembly GCA_964588765.1). GTDB lineage: Bacteria > Omnitrophota > Gorgyraeia > Gygaellales > JAHJCI01 > CAZPQS01. Next base: position 25,086 of record CAZPQS010000001.1, read on the forward strand.
GATACTATAAAAGCAGCGCATATCCCGACAAATCTATTGACTATCTGTTTACCGATTAAATAAGTAGCAACCAGTAATATAAATAAAAATACCAGCATGGTTGATTTAACAGCAAGTAGTGATTTCCCGAATATAAAATAAAAAACAGATGCGCAAAGATTAACGAATCTGGGCCAATAGACATTATTTGTTATTCCAACAGGCGTATTTAATAACTTAATTATATCTACTAATTTATCCCAAAAATGGACTGCTGTGTTAGATAAAATATCGGAAAGTTGATAAAAAAATTCTATCGAGAAAAACAAATGATTGGAGACATCTACCCCTATAGTAGAATTATTGCTTCTCACCCAGATATAATTGTTTATAAAATGGAAACAAAAAAATAGAATTAATAAAATAAGATAGATATTTATCCTTCTCTGGTTCATTTTAACTTTTTGCGCTCGATAATTTCCTTAATCAAATATGGGGTGGTTGCCTGCGACATATAATATAATCTTATAATAATCTCGGCTAATAACCCTATGAGTAAAAACTGGACTCCCATTAAAAGAAAGGTAATGGTTATGAATAACGATGGGCTTACCCATATTCCCCCAAAGAATATTTTTCTGGCCAGAACAAATATACCGAGTAATATCCCGCAGGCAAATAGACAAAGCCCTATCCCGCCAAATAGATAAATAGGTTTTGTTAAATAATTCGCGATAAATCTTAGTGTAAAGAGATCCAAAATTACTTTAAAGGTCCGCAATAATCCGTATTTCGATTTCCCGTAAACTCGCTTATAATGCGAGACTTCTATTTCTGCAACGAAATATCCTTTCATTGCCGCATATGCAGGAATAAATCTGTGCATCTGCCCATAGAGTTTTATCCCCTTAATTACCTCTCTTTTATATGCCTTCAATGTACAGCCATAATCATTCAATTTAAGGCCGGCAATGGCTGAAATTAGTTTATTGGCTACATAGGATGGTATCCTGCGAGTAAATAAGGCATCTTTTCTATCTTTGCGCCAACCGCTTACGACATCAAAGCCTTCTTCTATCTTTCTTAAGAACCTTGGGATATCCTCCGGTTCATTCTGCAGGTCGGCGTCCATTAAAATTAAAATATCCCCTCTGGCATAGTCTACCCCTGCGGATATAGCAAGGGTTTGGCCAAAATTTCTTGTAAATCGAATTACCTTTATACTCTCATTTTCTCCCGCAAGTTCCGTAAGAATTTTATAACTGCCATCTTTGCTGCCATCTTCAATATAAATAACCTCGTATTCCTGCCCAACCTTGTTCAGGACTCGGTGAATCTTCGAATCCAATAATTTTAAGTTCTTCTCTTCGTTATATACAGGAATGATAATCGACAGCACGTCTATTTATCCTCTATTTTTATTTTATAAATCTTCTTAATCCCTATAGGGCCTACTTAGTTATAATCTATGAAATGCTTATGATAGAGTATCTTATGATAGAATATCTATTTTTCTGATAGGGGCTATTTATTAAAAACCTTGGCATTGGCCCAGACTACATATGAAGAACTTATTCCGTTATCTTTCACAATTAAGGTCAGTTGCTTTACATCCTTAACTGTCAGGTCAAGTTCCTCGGAATCACCGGCTCTCATCATTGCACTTTCGTAAATCTTTTTTCCATCTGCCAGCACTGTAAATTTGAGCTTACCCTTATATTCCGGGAAATCGTCGTGGTGCCCGATTACGCATTTAAAGTAATCGTATTCCCCGTCCAAATCATAGGTAAGCTCGGAATTAGAACTGACGCATAAACCTTTCTTAAATTCGCTCCCCTGAACGGTAATTAGAACTCCCTCCTCGTCCATATCCTTTAGATAATCGCCTGTGCTATAGAGAGGCTCTAAATCGCTAAGATAGGTCTGGAATGTAGCTTCACCGGTAGTCCTCTGTCCGCAAGAAATCACCAGAAACATGGACATGCAAAGCATTAACATTATAATCTTTCTCATTTCCCACCCCCTTTCTTTTTATGTCATCTTCCAACCTTGGCATTGGCCCAGACTACATATGAAGAACTTATTCCGTTATCTTTCACAATTAAGGTCAGTTGCTTTACATCCTTAACTGTCAGGTCAAGTTCCTCGGAATCACCGGCTCTCATCATTGCACTTTCGTAAATCTTTTTTCCATCTGCCAGCACTGTAAATTTGAGCTTACCCTTATATTCCGGGAAATCGTCGTGGTGCCCGATTACGCATTTAAAGTAATCGTATTCCCCGTCCAAATCATAGGTAAGCTCGGAATTAGAACTGACGCATAAACCTTTCTTAAATTCGCTCCCCTGAACGGTAATTAGAACTCCCTCCTCGTCCATATCCTTTAGATAATCGCCTGTGCTATAGAGAGGCTCTAAATCGCTAAGATAGGTCTGGAATGTAGCTTCACCGGTAGTCCTCTGTCCGCAAGAAATCACCAGAAACATGGACATGCAAAGCATTAACATTATAATCTTTCTCATTTCCCACCCCCTTTCTTTTTATGTATAGATGCTCTTGCGCTTACTCAGCGCAACGATATTTTTTTGCATGATGGTTCGTATAACGACAATGCCCTTCTAAGCGCTTATAGGCCGATATAAGCGAGGAAGCGCTCACTGCCCAATTATATTTTCTTTCTGCCCTTTGCCGTGCAAAACTGCTTAAATTTTCTCTTAATCCTCTATCGGCTAATAACCTTAAGATACCGGCAGCTAAATAATGGGGGCTACCCGGCGCAACTAAGATACCCACCCCCCCCAACATCCTTCTTACCTCGCCTACATTGCTGGCGACGGTTGCCTTACCGATTGCTAAGTACTCAACAATCTTTAAGGGACTTTTGCAGCGGGTTACCTCCGTATCTTTAAAGGTAGCCACACAAATGTCAGCAGCAGAAATGTATTCGGGAATTTTGTGATGCGGCACAGAGCCTGTAAAAATAACCTTTTCCTCGACGCCCAATTCATTTACTAATTCCCTTAAAGGCTTTTCCATAAACCCCTCGCCCACAATCATAAAGCGGGCATTTGGGTCTTTATGTAAAACAATGTTCGCTGTCCTTATAAATAAATCAATATATTGCGCCCCGTGAAGCTGGCCAACGTATAAAACCAAAGCTCCGGTTATGTTATATGTTTTTTTTATCTGACTACCGTCAATGCCCGGATTAAATTGCTGTAAATCCGCCCCCACGGGAATAGAAAAAATATTTTCTTTTTTAACTCCGAAATTTAAAGCCAAGGTCTTTAAATATTCACTCGACACAGAAACCGTATCACTCAATATCGGCAAAAATCTCTCTAAGACTTTAAATGAAAAACCAATAAATTCAGAATGCAGCTTCCGCCCGCAGGATTCATACCAAATCATCTCCTCCCAGTCATCCCAGTCATAATGCAAAGGCTTTCTATTTATATATGCCGTTATAAGAGCGAGAAGCGAAGCATAATGTTGGCATTTCTGAAAATGAATAATATCCGCCCATTTCCCTAAACCGATAATCCGTGAAGTATTTTTAAGGAAAACCCTCGGGGAGGGATAGCGGGATAAAGGAATAACTTCATAGCCATCTAAAAAATGCGGCTTCAAATTGCCGTTATCGGTCAAGGGAAAATAAACAAGCCTGACTTGATAGTGATTCTTCACTAATTCAACCGCTAAAGATTTAATCCTCCTTGTCCAGGGCTCGCAGGGAGAATGGATATCGTGGGGATGAACCATAAGTATGCGCATCTATTCGCCTCCCAAGAGAGATTTCCGCCTCAGTTTTTTGAATATCCAGAAATAAATAATGTAAGATAGAGTAAAGGCAGAGATAGCGCAGAAGAGGATAAATTTTAACGGGCTCCGCTTCTTAAAAAGTCTGGCCTTGTCCACTCTTTGAGGAAGATTCTGCAGGCGATTTATCTCTGTCTTGAGTCTCTCCAGCTGTTCAGGCAATCCTATTTTGGAAATATTGGATAATTCTTCTTCCTTGCCCTCTTTTATATTGGTTTCCATCACCCTTAAGCCCAAATCGCAGGCTAAATCCAATAATCTCTGCGCTCTTTCTTTCCTCACTTCGTAATTATTTCCATCGAATGTCTCCCAAAGATAATGCCAATTTTTCTCCGGCAATGATTTAAGATTATATTTTCTGTGGTCCTCATAAACCTCTGTCCCGGCAATAAGATGCAGGGTATTTATAGATTTTATCGTATCGATATAAGAAGCATTTTCTTTGATAAACCTATGGGTCTGCTTAAAATCCCGTTCCCTCTCACCCGGAAAACCAATCATAATAAAAACTTCCACTTCCATACCCGCCCGCTTGGCTGCTCTTATATTACTCTGCGCTATCCCTGCCGTGTAAATTTTTTTCATACGTCTCAAAACCTCATCTGAGCCGCTTTCTACGCCGATTTGAATCTTAAAACAACCGGCTTTGCGCATTTTATCAAACAATTTACAATCCATTTCCTTGCGCGGAGCAATCTGACCCGACCATTTTATTTTAAAATTATTTTTTATTAGCTTTTCGCATAAGATACTAATCTGCCCGATGTCGCCGTTCATTAAAGGGTCGCACACGGTAAACTCTTTGATTCCGTACCGATTAACAATAAAACTGACTTCCTTAATTATATACTCCGGATCTCTTGCCCGGTAGCCGGGCATCAAGGAATAATTTTTACAAAAACTGCATCTGCCGATGCATCCCCGGGACCACTCTACTATTAAGGACCGGCCGCCGCTATATTGAGACAGATTAAAGCCTTCGTAATCCGGAAAGGGAATGCCTTCAATGGGGCTTACGGGCGGACGCGGCTTATATTCCCACTTGCCATTTAGTTTATTTGCCACACCCGTTAGATTATCCGTCCCCAAAATACCCTTTTCTTTTTGAATAATCTCATAGAGGGTTTCTTCTCCTTCGCCTACGACAAAATAATCTATATATCCGGGGATATTATCGATAAAAACATCTCTTTGTTCTTTAGTAGAACAGGCGGGACCCCCTAAAATAATCCTCTTCTCAGGCGCCTTATTCTTTATCCGCTTAATCAACTCTATAGTTAATCTCTCTTTAGGGTCAACCACAGAAAAACCGATTAAATTGGTATCCGTAGATAATATTTTATTTACAGCATAATCAATCTCTGCTCTAAACAATTCGCAGACTAAGGGAAAGGTCTTCTCATTGCTCCAATAATTTTTATTCTCTACGTGCCAGAGCATTTTATAATCGTCCGTCGCATTATAAAAATAAATATTAAAATCATAGGTCTGGCATCTCAAGCCTTTATGTCGTATGTAGGAGTCTAAGTATCCCAAACCCAACGGCGGATTCTCCGGACCCCAGGGAGGCAAGGTTACCAGTAGAATATCTAAATTTGTTTTTCGCTCTTTGCTGAATACGTTAGTCGTAAAAATGGGGATTTTCAATTGTTCCAGAAGCGATATGGCTTCCCGGGCCCTGTCTTTACGTATCTGGTATGTATTGCCGGGGCTTGACCAATGGGAATCTCTCAATAAACCTTCTTCTGGAAAAATTATTCCATATTTCTGCGAATTATATGATAAGCCGGACCCTAAGGTAGCATTACAAATATTGATATTAGTAATACCGGAAATATATTCCCTGTTTCTTTTTATGAATCCGAGGGTTTCCCGGAATTCTTCTTCACCCTCCCCCGGAAAACCAATAATAAAGTTCACCTGTGTGTTTATTCCCGCATCTCGGGTATCTTTCAGAATCCGCTCGACTACTTCTGTATTAATCAATTTTCCCATTAATTTTAAAACCCTGTTCGAACCTGATTCTATACCATAATTTAATGTCAGGCATCCCGCTTGATGCATTTTTTTAAGTAATGCGAGGCTCATCCCTTTAGCCGGTATGGCCAAGGCTATCCAGGTAATTTTAAGATTATTTTTTATTATCAAATCGCATAATCTTTCTAATTCCTCAAAATTGCCGTTAAGCGCCGGGTCATTAAAATAGAATTTGGTAATCCCGTATTGCTTAAGATGGTGTTTAATTTCTTCTATTATCTTTTCTGCCCGGCGGCTTCTATATTTACCCATCAATCGCCAATCATCACAAAAGGCGCAATGGAAAATACACCCCCTGCTCATTAAAAGCGGTAAGTTTTTCTCTCTGTACTTGTTTAAATTAAACTCGGCATAGCTGGGGTATGGTAAATTATTTATGTCATTGATAATATAAGGGTTAAGGCTGCGGGAGTGATTTTGAAAAGAAATAATTCCCGGCAAATCCTTAACATCCTGTTTATTCTTTAATCTCCGTATAAAAGAGACTAAAGGCTCTTCTCCTTCTCCGACGAAAAAGTAATCCACCGTGCCTTCGGGGAAAATATTTCTCTCTGGGGAGGTAGCGGCGCCGCGGCCTCCAACAACGATTATTTTTTGGGGGCTGCGCCGTTTAATCCTCTGCATAATTTCGATACTGAAAAATCTATTCGGCGCATAGACAGAGAAACCAATCAAATCACAATCAAAAGATAATATCTTATTAACGCAGCGTTCAATCTCTCGTTCAAATTTATCTTTCATCCCGTTAAAAAATGAATAATCATCCCAATTTTCTGCATAGGACATCTGCCAATATTGTTTTAAAGGAATGTCGATATCGTTAAAGATATCTATATTGAAGTCTAAAATCTCGAAGTTAATTTTTCTTGATTTAAGGAAGGAGGCTATATAAGCTAAGCCCAAGGGTGGCATATCTATACCCCAAATCGGACAAATGGCTAAAAGAATATCCGGTTTTTTAGCTCTGTCTTTAGTTATATCCGGTTCAGAAGGCTTATTTATAATAGCCGCTTCGCATCTCTTACAAATAAAATTAGCCGGAGATTCCTTCCTTCCGTCTCTTTTATCTCTTATATCCTGATAATGCCGTGAATTCCAAATCTGATAAATATTTTGCCTATTTATATTTCCTAAGATTACCTCCCGCCTCCAGTCCATACAGCATAAGACCACATTGCCATCTTCTACGATATGGACCATCTCATTAGCCCAGATAGAGGTACAGCCATTTATCTTCTCATGCCGGACTCTTGGTAAATCTTTAACATTGCCGGCACGGCTTATCGGGCCGTCAAAATAACTGATTCGCTCTATGCCCTCCTCCTGCCAGAACTTTATTGCTTCTTCTTTTTCTTCCGGCGTCAGATATTTATGCCGTAAGAAGGTAACCATGATAAAATCCTTGATATTCCTTTTTGCCTTGGCCTTTTCGATGAAACTTAGAACCCTGGCGAAGGTTGAATCATAATTTAAACCCATTGTCTTCTCTATGGTTTCTTTTTTTATGCCGTGCAAACTGATTCCAATCCAGTCCAGTTTGGAATCTATTAAATCCTGGGATAATCTTCCGGTCAATAGACTTCCGTTAACAAGGATATGGATGTTTGCCCAGGGAGCCTTCTGTTTGGCATAATTTATCCTCCCGACTAAATAGGGGTCGGTTAAAGGCTCATTATTTAAGTAAAGGATTATTCTTTCAATATTTTTATGTTGGCTGCATTCATCGATGATTTTCCTGAATAAACTCTCGGTCATAATTTTTTTTGGAAATAAATCCTTTATCTGCTCATATGGGCAAAAGACACAATGCGCATTACAGAGCGAAGTAGTCTGAATAGATAAATACTTAGGGAAATTTATGTCCATATTTATTGTAAATAGCCTAAACCCTTGAGCCTTTCCTTTGCCTGTTCATCAAGCGGTTTTGCCAAAGGGGTTATATTTGGCTTTGGACGGCTCATCCACTCTTCTAATTTCGCCTTCAATAATTCAAATCGTTCTTTTTCAATCCCAATGAGATTATTTAATTCCTGTGGATCGTCTTTCAAATTATAAAGCTCATATCTAATGCCGTACTCTGAGGTTTCATAAATTAACTTCCATTCTCCGTCAAGAACAGACCGCAATTCTGCATCTGCCACATTCCCGGATATAATCTTAGTTGCCCCGATTTCGCTAAAGGCGGGGTTGCTAAATTTTTTATTTTTATTCAACACCAATGGATAAAAACTCAAACCGTCGATATTTATATTTAATTTTATTCTTAGAATCTCAAACAGAGAAGGCATAATGTCAATTAATTCTACCGGATATTTAATTCTCATACCGGAAGGCAACATATTTCCTTTAATAATTAAAGGGACGTTTATTTCTTCGTTATATAAACAATCGCCGTGCTGAAAATATATATTTCGCTCGCCGAGACTTTCGCCGTGATCTGCCGAAATAATAATAATGGTTTTTCCATATAGATTTCTATTCCTTAACGTATCTAATATCTCCCCTATTAAGCTATCAACAAAGGCGATTTCGCCGTCATATTGAGATAAATAGTAATTAATATCGGCGATGTTATCTTCCGATACCCATTCCGGTATTACTCCAACAAATTCCTTTCCTTTGCCTATAGGAATATATTTAGGCCTATCATTTGTTATAAAAACCCGATTAAATGGATAAGGGGGCCGATAAGGAGCATGGGGATATTCATAGAAATGTATCCAGAGAAAAAACTTCCTGTCTTTAAAATTATTAATCCATTTTTTTATATCCTTAGTTAACTTAAATACATCTTCGTAATCAAAAATATAATCAAAACCCCTGTCAAGACCAGGAAAGTTTGTAAGCCATCCCTTATCGCCGAACGCGACAGCCGTATAATAATTTTCTTTCTTTAAAATCTGGGCGAGGGTTATCAAATTCTTATCTAAGATACATCCAAAATTGGTTATTTTATGCGTGCTGGGATAAGTGGCTGTCAGAAGCGACGGTAAAGAACTCCCTGTCCAGGTTGACTGGCTGATTGCCTGGGTAAACAAAATACCTTCTTCAGCCAGTTTATCAATATTGGGCGAGGTATTTTGTTTATATCCATAACAACCTAAATGGTCGGGCCTTAAAGCATCAATGGTGATTAAAAGGATATTGGAATAATTCGCTCTATTAAAGAAATAGAATAAATAAATTCCTGCAATAACCATCAAACAAAGCGATACGGCTGTGAACAATTTTTGCTTTCTATTTATTCTCATCATAAAATCCTAGGGATCTTGACCATTTCTTAAATTAAGCAGCAACGGTAATTTGGCAGAGCCGTAAGCTTTCAGGTCAAATTCACTAAAATCAACGGAATCTCTGATTCTCTTATCTGGGGCAATATCCGATATCCTGCTTTCGGATTTTATATATTTTCCATTTTTATAAATGGCTATATTGGGCAGCGATTCATATTCTGTCCCGGTATTTACCGTATTTAAAATTCTGGGAAGGGTCGATTCCTCTTGCGCAAAGACGATAATGTCTACTGCTCCCGGAGGAATTAACCCATATACATCTTCATTTTCAAAAATTGACCCCAGAAAAATAGTAAAAACGAAAGGGTTATATTTTTTAAGAAGCGAACTTAATTTCAGAGAAAATATAAGATTCTCCCTGCTTATTAAAAAACAAAATTTATTTGTCTCTGCCGAAATCAACTCCTCCGATAATTTAAAGAATTCCTCCTCTAATGAATTAAATAAATATGAAAGCTCATGCTTAAAGCTCCAGCGATACCAGTTCCGGGAGTCCCATAGGGGCTTTAATTCTTTCGGAACGCGCTGATATAAAATGATATTCAAATCATAAACTAAAGGGCTAAATTCTCTGTTACCGCGCAGAGAAGAAAACATGGAAGCTAATCTCAAAGGTATTAAATCTGTCCTTGCCGGAGGAGAGAAAAATAAAGCCGCGGTTTTTTTACTGCTGTAGTCTTTTAATCCCGGCTGGTTCACTATTACAATGGGAATCTCAAAATTAGAGATTACAAAAATAGTTTTTCTTACCCGCTTGAGCCTCCCGGTGAGGTCTAATTCGTTTTCATCCAGAAAGAAATTTAAATCCCTTTGCCTGGAAGGCAATTTAATCCTGAATTCCTGAAGATTTCTACCTATTCTTGAGGCAAGCATTATAACAAAAGAAGATACATTGGTAATCTCGGAGATATGGTCTTTATTCCTTTTAATAAAAGACAGAGTCTCTTGAAAATCCTCTTCTGTTTCTCCGGGAAAACCGACAATTATATTCAGCGCCGTTTGTATGCCGGCTTCATGCGTAGCCCTGATTACCATTTCTGCATCTTCCGAGGCATAGAATTTATCCATTCTCTTAAGCGTGCGGTTACATCCGCTTTCTACCCCATAGCACAGCCATGCGCAGCCTGCCTTCTTCATCTTCTTTAGTAATTTTAAATCCATATCTTTACGGATCATCGCATAGCTTCCCCAGGTAATATTAAGACCGGACTCAATAATTAGTTGACAGAGTTTTTCTAATTGTTTTAAATTGCCGTTGCAGATTAAATCGTTGAATGAAAAATTATTTATTTTATTTGTGTGTATATGGTATCTGATTTCATCGACAATCTTCTCGGGCGCCCGATATCGATAATTGCCACACATCAAGTGGTCAATGCAGAAAACACATCTTCCAATACAGCCCCGGCTGATTAAAATAGGAATTACCCTTTCCTTATATGAACTGAGTGCGAAATCAGAAAATGTAGGAGAAGATAACTTATCAATATCCTGCGTATAAAAAGCTTCAGCCGGCCTTAAGAACTCTTCCTTTTTATAAATCACGCCTCTAATATCATCAAATGCTTTATTATTCTTATAATTGCTGACTATTTTCTCTAACGCCTCTTCGCCCTCTCCGATAACAAGTGCATCAATCGCTCCGCGGTCATCCGGAAATATGAGCCGGCGGTCGTGCTCCCAAAAACAGCCCGTTCCGCCAAAGATAATTATTTTATTTTTATCTTTCTTTTTTATTAAGGTCGCGATTTTAGCAGCAAGACCTATACTGGCGATATTAACCGAAAAACCCACTAAATTACAATCTACAGAGATTACTTCATTTACCAATGCCTCTATCTCTTCCCGGAAGGCATTAAATATCCTGGAGGTAATTTCGTAGGGAGGCATAGAGTTGATATTGCATATCTCCCAAAAAAATCTTTTTTCAGGAGAAGCCTTTCGATACAGGGTCAAATTGAAATCCAACATCTTAGACCCAAACCCCCTGGATTTCAAATGTTCGCAGATATAAGCCAAACCCAAAGGCGGCATCCTTGGTTCCCAAGGCGGAGCCATTATTAAGATTACGTCGTAATTCATTTTAGGGAGCGATTTTTATTTCGCCATCAAAGTATAGATATTTCCCCGGTAGATATCTTTTATCAGTCTTTTTTATCTTATAACACTTTAATTTCCGCGCAGAAAAATAAGAAGAGGTATTCAATATACTTAAATAATAATCGTTATTTAAATTGTTACTTTTTAATAATACGGATGGCAATCTATCGGCAGCATCTCGAATACCGATTGACTTAATCTTACTTGCCTCTTTTTCAAATAATATAACCCATTCCTCATTAAACGAGTTGCTAAAACTACCGCAGGAACCGTCCCTGTTGAACCAGGCTTCATACTCATCTGTCAGCATAACGTTCGTCTGTTCTTCCCCTTCAATAATTAGCTCTTCGAGAACCTCCATTTCTATTCTCCAGGCAATACGCATATCTTCTCTAAGTTCTATCTCCCAGACCTGAATTATGGGCAATGTCTGCCATTGCCCTTTCAGAATCATTTTTTCTTCACTTACCTTTTTAATTTGCCAATCCGCATGTTCTGTATCCTGCCAAAAGCCATATGAAAAAATTGAGGTGTATAAACCAAAGCCTTTGGTCAATTCCCGCCCCTTCCAAAATAAACGCCCTTTACCATTGTCAAAAAGGAAGCTTAACCCCTTTCTTTTTAATGAACGGGATGCAACAAGATCTCTTATATAATCCAGAATGTGAAAGCTGGGCTCTATATTCATTACCGGGATTCCCGGTTTAGAAATGCCTGATAAATAACTTTTATAATCGCTTTTGGATAATGATATATCGTTATCTTGTTTTAGGCTTAAGCATCGCTTCCAATATCGACAGAAAGAGAATGTAACAGGAAAAGCCTCCTTCCTGAAGAAATTGCACAAACAATACGTTATTTTTGTTATTTCATCGATGGCAGGGGTATGTCTAATCAAGAAGGATACTGTCTCATTATAATCTTCATCTGTTTCGAAAGGGAAACCTAAAATTAGATTTATTCCGACACTAATATCATTTTGATGAGCCAGATATAAAAGCGAAGAGATATCCTTTGTATTGAAACTCAACCCCATCTTTTTAAGAAGTTTATCCGAGCCTGTGATTATCTCAAAGATTATCTTTCTGCAGCCCGCTTCTCGCATCTTTATAAAATCAGCCTCTTTCATATTCGGATTTACGATTGCCGCCGCCGACCAAGATATCTGTAATCTATGCTTTATAATTAAATTACAAAACTGCTTCAATAAATCTAAATCGATATTGCAAAAATCAATAAATTCGTAGTCTTTGATTTTATACCTTTTAAAATAATTTTTAATCTCGCGAGGGATAAATTCCGCTAAATTGTAATCCATATTCGGTTTAGAAAAATATGTATTAATCCTCTGCCAGCAATCGTTATTCACAAACAAAGCCAAGTTTTTTAAATCACTGGAGTCCATGTCTTTCACAATTGTTTGTTTAACCTTAAGTGCATCTGTTCGTTATGCATCAGGTTATCGCACATCTTCAGGCAGCCAATCTCAGAGAAGTAAGAATCGCTTTTAGACAGATATTTAGCCTTTGAACGGAACTCATTATATTTTTGGCTAAGCCATATATCCTTAAAATTATGCTCATTGATATTGCCCATCGGCTTTTTGACTCCCCGGCAACAAGGAACAATTGCGCCATCGGCTAAAATGCGGGCAAATATCCAACCCGCATAGCAAGGTATCTGATTTATTCTATGTTGGTCATAGTTACCTGCCAAAACTCCTTCTCCTTTGAGACGCCAGATAAAACCGTCAAAGTAATCTAATTTTATTCTTTTTTTCTGTCCCTGCTGAAGTCCCTGAATCTGCTCTGCTTGTTTCAGGGCTGCCTGCTTTTGCTCCTCATCTAAAAGCAAAGAATCTGTTGCGCCCTCAATTGTATCAATAAGCGTAAAATATACTCCATCTACCATCAAATCCAACGCAAAATCGAACATCTGTTTTATTTCCGAGTAATTTAAATTACAGATAACATTGCATAAAGTAACGAATGGCTTATCCTTTTTCTCATTACTAAGAATCTTAAGGTTTTCCTTTATATTTCCAAAGATACGCTCCGGGGCGCAGGGATGTGTCTTTGCATACGTTTTTTCATTGCTTGCCCAAAGGCTTATCGCTAATTCATCTACTCTCAACCTTATTAAATCTCTTACCATCTGTTTATTTAATAAAGAAAAATTTGTGGTTAAGCAACATATCAAACCCCTGGTTTTTGTATATTCAATCAGCTCCATAATCTTAGGATGCATAAACGGCTCTCCGCCGCCGGTAAAACGAATCCGCTTGGTTCCTAAATCAGCAAGCTCATTGATGAGGCTCCTGGCCCTGGAAAAATTTATTTCCTGTCTAAGCCACCGGCTATCCGGTCTTTGTTTTAAAAGCGGGGAATAAAGCCAACAACCAATGCATTTCTCATTGCAGCGATTAGTTATATCGATTACTACCTGCTCTGGGCCGGTAAAGGCCTCCCTGCCATTAATAATCCCCGAAATCACTAAATTTTCAGACCTTTTTTGTAAATCCGGATTTAAATTTGGTTTTTGTTTTATTTTAGAAACAATTTTTAAAAGATTACGTTCAATTGCGGTTAAAGACATTATACGATTATGCATATAAATATTGCGGCCGATATCGTCGCAACTCTTATAACAACCGGTTTCTTTTATGTCCGGGTCATTGCCGATTAAATAAAAGAACGGGTCTTTTTTCTCATAAACCAAGGTTTTCTTGCGGAAATATTGCTGCCTTTCGTCATTCCAGATATGACTGAAACTTTGCTGATACAAATTACCCGTAGGTATACGATGGGCTTTAAGGCAGGCATTTACATCGCCGTTAGGCATTATCCGGCTGAAACACCAGCCAATATAACATGGGATTTTATTGATGATATTGCGGTCATAGGTAGCTTTTGATAAATCAAGGGAAGAGCAGATGCGCCGGAGAAAAGAGTCGAATCTGAATAATAACACGCCGTCCAGATATCCGCGCCTGTCTATGCATTCGGCAATCTGTTGAGCATCGTTCTGTAATCTTTTTATCTGATCGGAATTTAAAATCAACTTATCCGTTTTCCCCGGCACTATATCGATTAAGGTAAACTCTACCGATTCGGAGCCGGTCTCTTGAGCAAGATAAACCATATCTTTAAGTTCGTGGTAATTCAGATTAAAGATAACATTGTATAATTTTATATACGGCGTCTGTATCTTGCTTCTATTTAAAAATATAAGATTTTCCTTAATTTGCTTGAAGGTCTCCTTATTTTTATTGGGGTGGGTGAGGGCATAGGTTTTCCCCGTAGCCGACCAGGTGCTTACCGTCAAGTGCTCAACTCCTAAATCTATCAATCTCCTTATGTTTTCCTTATTCAGCAGGGTAAAATTTGTATTTACATAACAGTTAAACCCCTTCTTTTTAGCATAGGTCAAGATTGACATAATCTCAGGATGCATAAAGGGCTCTCCGCCTCCGGAGAAATAAATCTCCTTTGTGCCCATCTGCGATAATTCATCGAGTAATTCCTTCACTAAGCCGAAGGGAAGGGTTCGCTTCTTTTCCTGAGGGGGCAATGTCTTCTCTTCCAGAAGCGGAGAATTACACCAACACCCGATGCAGTTATTATTACAATTATTGGTCAAATCAATCTGTACATGAAAAGGGCCCTTAAAGGCATATCGGCCATTAAATATACCCAGCATATCTAAGTAATTTTTAGCAAACCTTCCCGACCTGATATAATTGAATAGCTTAAAAACAGTGTTAACGAACCCCCGGGTTTTAACTTTATCCCTCAGCAATCTTAAGCTGGACGGATACTGATAAATATCCTCGAATGAATACTTTTTTACCCGTGGCGGGTTACTTCGGGCTCCCTTAAGAAGCGCGAAACTATGAAGATGAGGGATAGGGCCTTTGGTATATATTTTAAGGGTATGCTCTCCTTCTAAGATATGCAAACCTGCCTCCTCAAACCAGCGAAAATCTTTTTTCTCCCAATCCGGGGTCGTAGAACTCATTGCCCTCTTTTTAATTAAATTACCGTCAAAATAAAGCTCTACCGGACGGGTGTCTTTGCTCGCATAATAAGACCAAAGCCCATACTGCCCGGTTTCGCTGACAGCTATCCTGTATTCTGCAAAACCAAAACCGCAACCGCCGTCAATCACTATGCCCTCGCCGAAATTATGGTCTTGAGTATTCAGGTTCCCGGATTCGAATGTATGGGCGGGAACAATAAGTCTTATTTCTGCATCGGGAAGATTATCTTCTCCCGCCATTTCTTCTCTCCGATAGAATTGATAATCCGGACCTTTATCTTTCTGGTCCATGAAGATTGACTCTTTAATTTGTAAATTCATTCCTACATTATCGCAAGACTTATAGCAATTAATCTCTTTAAAATAAGGGTCGCTTTTGGGGATAGATTTCGCCTTATATCTAAATTGCTGATAATCC
This sequence comes from uncultured Planctomycetales bacterium, assembly GCA_964588765.1. Classification (GTDB taxonomy): domain Bacteria; phylum Omnitrophota; class Gorgyraeia; order Gygaellales; family JAHJCI01; genus CAZPQS01. The sequence continues at coordinate 40,770 of CAZPQS010000001.1, forward strand.
TCTGAGTTCCATATATCTAAAAAATTATTACTGTAAATATTGCCCAGGGGCTTAAATACTGCTTTACAGCAGGGAATGACTTCGCCCGTGGATAGAACCCGCGAGTAAGTCCAGCCTACATAGCAGGGAAGATTATCGATTACATTCTTTTCATAAGTCTGTTCGTATATATTACTTGAATTTAATCGACGTAAAAAAGAACCGAAACTGAATATTTTTAAAAAATTAAAATTAATATTTCTATTTTCATCAACCGGGCAGAGTCTCTTAAATTCCGGACACTCTTGGCAGCTGTCTTTAGGAAACTTAAACGTTAATTTATTATCAACCTCATTAACCAAAGGATTCACTTTCGTAGATAAAGTAGCAAACCCCTTGGGGCATATCAGGGAATGCATAGCCTCCCTCTCGTCCTTGTCCCCCTGCTTTGTCCATTCTTTTAAAAAGAAATTCGGATACATCCGCATAAAGCGGCCGGGGAATTCCTTCAATTCTGCCTCCTGGGGGGATTTAAAATCAGATAATCCCAACTCCTTAAAGTATAAATCGCGCCGTTTGGCCAAAGCCTCAAATTGCTCTTTAATTGTTCTTGCCTGTTCAGCAGATAAGGCCAAAAATGAAGTCTCGCCCTCAATGATATCCATTACCTGAAATTCAATAAGTTCAGCTTGAGTATCTATGGCAGAACTGATCATCTGCTGAATCTCTTTATAATTTAAATTGCAAATTACGTTATAAATTTTTACATGGGGAAGATATTTATTTCGTTCAATCTTGAGTTCGGAAATACGCTGAAGATTATTTTTTATTTCATAGAAATCTTTCTCTTTTTTGCTGGGATGGGTTTTTATATACGTCTGCGGAGAAGCAGCCCAGATGCTGGCGGTAATCATATCTACGCCCAAATCTATAATCCTCTTTGCCTTCTCTTCGTTAATCAGGGTAAAATTGGTAATTATGTTGAGTCTCAACCCTTTATTTTTTATCAATTCTATGATTTCTAAAATATCGGGATGCAGAAATGGCTCGCCTGCTCCGGAAAGAAAAATTTCTTCTGTTCCCAAGCGGGATAGGTCTTCGATTAGTCTCTTAACTTTTATGAAGGGCAAGGTTAAATTTTTATCGCGCGGCGGATTTTTTATAAAAGGAGAATGCACCCAGCAGCCAATGCAGTCATTATTACATTTACCGTTAAGGTCAATCTGAACAATTTTTGGCCCGATAAATGCGCTCCGGCCGTCTTTTATACCCTTTAGTATCAGCTGGTTAATTTTCTCCATTTAAATACCGCTCTCTTTTTACCCAGACAAATCTTAAATAGTCCAATGTTTTATGAACCGCGGATTTAAAACCGTATCTAAGCAGATAATCCTTGAATCTTATCATATCGCCCAGGAGGCCTCTTTTTCTTCTTTTATGGTCTCCCCATAATAGATATGCACGCCTCTTGCCCTTTTCCAAATCCCGGGGGATTAAGTTATCGGGTTGAAATACACAATGATAGTGACCATCGTAGTTAGACCAATCCTTGGTTAAAATCCTGCCCTGCTTGTCTAACTCTTCAAAGAGCCTCGTTCCGGGAAAAGGCGTGAGTATAGAGAATTGCGCCGAATCGGTATTTAAACTTAAGGCATAATCTATGGTTCTCTGAATGCTGTCTCTTGTCTCTCCGGGCAGACCGAAGGTAAAGGTAAGGTGAATTCTTATTCCTAAATTCTTGGTTATCTTTATTATCCTGTCAGTCCTTTTAAAATCCATATTCTTCTGGCAACTATCCAATAATTTCTTGCATACCGACTCAACGCCGTACTTGACCGACCAAAGGCCGGCTGATTTCATCTCGCTCAGAATCCTCTCGTCCATTAAATCCGGCCTGGCCATTATAGCCCAAGGGACATTCTGTAAATCTCTCTCTCTTATTAGCTGAGAAAGCTTCAGCATTCTTTCTTTGCCGATATTAAATGTATCGTCATCGAAATAAACGGATTTAAATTTCCTTTCTTTTACTAAATATTCCATCTCATCAACTACTTCATTTATGTTCCGTGTTCTATAAAGATTATTTTGATATAAAACCTGCGGCCAGAGACAAAAATTACAACCAAAGGGGCAGCCGCGCGAAGCAAGCATTTGAACCGAGGGGAAAGGAATATCTCCCGGTAGGTCCCAGTATTTATCCATAGGCAGCTGTTCCCGCTCAGGCCACGGCAAAAGATTAATATCGAACGGGCGGTATTCAGTATTTTTAATAACCTTGTTATCCATACGATAAATTAATCCTTTCGGCTTAGATAAATCTTTATTTTCCTGCAGGCTTTTGATTAACTCCAATAAACTAAATTCATATTCTCTGCACAAAACAAAATCTATGAATAAATGTTCTTTTAGAAACTGCGGTTTATAAATCTCTGAGTTGGGCCCGCAGAGAATTACGGAAATCCCTGTCTTATGGATCTTCTCCAACAGATTTAAATCATCATAATATGAAGGAACGGAGGTCTCCGCAACCAGATAATCAAAATCCATCGCTAAAATTCTCTCCATAAAAATATCTTCGGGGATTTGTTCAGCGACAGCATCGATTACATGTGCTTCGATATTATGTTTCCGCAACAGAGAAGTGGCATAGGCAAGAAAGAATGGAAAGGGTAAATAAAGACCTTCGCTTTCGTCTTTAATATGCGGCCAACGGGAGCCTGCGCGCACTCCCCATTTGCCATTCCTTTGCCAGGGAAGATTAACCAATACGACCTTTAATTTTCGCTTTGATTCTTTATCTCTTGCTCCATGGTCAACTGTTTTCTCTGAAAAATCTTTACGCAGGTTCTCCATCTTAATATCCAACAAATAATCGTCTTTGAACAAATTGATTGTGCCGCTGAAAAGATGATGATACCCGGGAGAATAATACCTATTTCCCTCAAGGCCTGTATGCCTGAAGCCGACAATATGGGTTTTGAAAGCCGAAGGGGGATTCTGTATAAAAGAAAACCAATTTTTATCCTGGGTTTGCAACATAAACGAGGGTAAAGGCATACCCTCGAGCGGAAATCTTGCCCCGACTAAAGAATTCGGATGATTGCTTAAATATAAATCATGCCAATTATTATCCGAACCAAGGAAATCTGCCTGCTGGCAGTCGTCAAACCAAGTCTTATAATAATAATTGGCTAAACCCGCTATACGGAATTCATTGATATATAACCATTCTTCTATATCGGCATCTATCTTCAGGTCTATCTCTTGCTCATCTTTTATATTTATACTCCAAATCTGGCTAAGGGGTAAATCTTTAAAAATTACCTTAACATTAAAATGGTCTATCCCTTCTTCCAGAATCTGCCAATCCGCATGAGAAGAATCTGTCCATAATCCTAAAGTATTAATTCCTACATTTAGACCCAGCGCTTCAGAATTATTGCAAAAAATATCTATTCCATGCTCAGAGCAGGTTATTTTCAGGTTTCCCTTTTTAATTATCGCCTCGCTTGATAAATTAATTTTACATATCCGTTTCTTAATTGAAAACAGAAAATATTTTATTCCTCTGCGGAAGGCAAAGGATAAACCTCCGTTATCAAAATGTTTTTTAAATCTTTGATAATTGGCCCCGATGTTCATTCTTTCAGACTGCCTTTGGCGTTTCTCTCAAATAGATACTCCTGCCAACTTTCATAGGCATACCTAAGCGCTCCTTCTAAATCCTCTGGCGAAAGATTATCTGTCTTAATCACTGCCCGGCTGTAACCATCGTAATCCTGCCAATTCTTATTTACTATATAGCCCTTCTCATCCAGCATCTGGAAATACCTGCTGCCGGGAAAGGGAGTAGCTATGGAAAACTGGAGCGAATCAGGTTCAAGCAGCAAAGCAAAATCGATAGTTTTCTTTATGGTATCCTTTGTTTCGCCGGGAAGGCCAAACATAAAGGTTAAATGGACGTTTATCCCGAGTTGTTTGGTAATCTCTACCGTCTCTGCGACCTTGCTTAAGTCAAGATTCTTGCCTGAATTATTAATCAATTCTTGGGCACCGGATTCGACTCCGTATTTTACTGCTCGCAATCCGGAATCAGCCATAGCCTTTAAAACCTCTTCATCTAAAATATCTACCCTGGCCATAATTGCCCAGGGAGTATTTAATCCCCTTTTCGTTATCTGCCGGCAGATGTTTAAAGTCCTTTCTTTTCCCATACCGAATATATCGTCATCAAAGTATATGGAATTGAATTTCTCCTCCTTTATTAAATATGCCATCTCGTCAACTACGTCCACGGGGCCCCGCATCCTATATAGATTTTCTCTATACATTATTTGGGGCCAGGCGCAGAATATGCACTGATATGGGCAACCCCGGCTTGCCAGCATCTGGGCAGTAGGTCTCGGCAATATACGCGGCAAATCTTCATACCCGTCCTTAGGCAAGAAATGCCTTGCCGGCCAGGGGAGATTGTCTAAATCCTTGAGAGGTGACCGATAGGGATTATCGTTTATGGCACCCTGAGAATCGCTATAAATAAGTCCTAATATCTTATTTAAACCTGTACCTGCGTTAAGGCATTGGGCTAACTCTAAAAGAGTATACTCGTATTCTCCTTTAAGTATAAAATCCACAAAATCGTATTGTCCGAGGAAATCCCTGTTATACATACCGTAGTGCAGGCCGCAAAAGACAATTTTGGCTGCCGGGCCCAAATCTTCCCGCAGACGCTTAGCCGTCTCTAAATCCGCATTCAGGGATAATGTGGACACCTCTAAGACTATTAAGTCGGGACGGAAAATCTTAATCCGGTTAAAAAAATCCGCTTCATCCATCCTTTCGGCGACTCCATCGACCAGAAGGACGTCAAAATTATTTCTCTCTAAAAGCGCGGCGGCATAAGCCAAGAAAAACGGAAATGGCATATAGCGATGGTGTTCTTCTTCAAAATGCGGCCAGCGGGAACCTGCCCTTACCCCGTAATATCCTTTCTTTTTCCAGGGTGCATTACCTAAGAAAATCTTCACTTTATCCTTCCTAAGTTCTATTCAATGCCTAAACCTGCTAATTAATAATAATTTTGGCTAACGATATTCCTCCATTAGCTTGCGAATATTCAAATTTTCTTGTCTATTGTCGCAAGTCGTATTGCATCTTAACGGTTGATTCGGCATAGCCAGATGTTTAAGCATTCTCTCTCGAAAATCATCATATTGTTCTGAATACCATATCTCTTTGAAACTCTGTTTATAAATATTCCCGATAGGGTATTCATCGGTCTTCAGGCAAAAATTTACATTGCCATCGGCGGTAATCCTGGAGAAAACCCAGCCGGCATAACAGGGTATCTTTGTAATCTCTGCCTCATCATAATGACCTGTAGAAGCATTTTCACTCGATATCCTTCTTATGAATTCGTCTAATTCGCATACCCGGATATTGCGTTTTAAGGCCAATTCTTCCATCCTCGGCTTCAATGAATTCAATTTATATTTTAATTCTTTCCTTTCTTTGTCCGATAATAACAACCTATCGGTGTATCCGGAAACAGGATCTATAACCTGAAAAAAATAGGATTCGACCTGAGTTTCTTCGGCCAAGTCAATCATTTCCTCTATCTCGTGGCAATTTATATCGGAGATTACGTTACAAAGACGGAAGGAAGGAAGAGGCTCATTTTTTCTTTTTTTAACAGCGGATGCTAATTTTAACATTTTTATTATCCGGTAAAATGTTGCTTTCGTCTTGTTAGGATGCAATTTTTTATAGGTCTTGGCGGTCCCCGACCAAAGGCTAACCGTTACGGAATCTACGTTCAGCTCAACTATCCTTCTAATAATATCCTCGGTTATCAAGGTAAAGTTTGTAGTAAGCTCGCACCTCATTCCCTTCTGCTTTATATGTTCTATGAGGTCTATAATCCCGGGATAAATAAGCGGTTCTCCTCCGCCAGCGATATGGATATTTTCTGTTCCCAATGAATGCAAATCATCGATTAGCTTTTCTGTCAAATCCAAGGGTAGTTCGCGGGATTCCCATTCCTTGGTGGCTCTCTTTCTTCCCAAAAGGGGAGACCTTGCCCAACAATATAAACAATTATTATTGCATCTATTGGTGATATCAATCTGCACAGTCCTCGGTCCAATATATGCATACCGGCCGCTCGAGATTCCCCGTATCAGATCTCTGCGGGAAGAATCGTTCCTGCGGGGTATCTTTAAGAAATTATCCTCCCGGATTTCTTCATTTCTGGTCTTTGACACAATCAAATTATTTTTCCTGCTGAATAATGGGCGGTAATATTTCTCATATATTACGTCCCAGTCATAAATTTCCTCCGTTTTCTTTCTGCCCGCCTGCCCCATCCGTTCTCGAAGCTGAGGATTATCCATTAATTGCTGGAGTCTGGAAGTCAGCCCATCGGCATCTTTTGGATTAATGATAAAGCCTTCCTTCCCATCCTTGAGGATAGTCTGTAAACCGCCCACCCTTGTCACTATCACCGCTTTACCCGAAGCCATGGCCTCCAATGCCACTATCCCGAAGGGTTCCGGCCACGCAGAAGGAACCACGCATATATCTATCTGCTGATATAGCTGTGCCAGTCCTTCCTGGGATAACCAACCCACGGAGGTAATGTAATCTTCGTTATTGAATTTGTTATTCGTAGTTAATAACAGCTGGAAGTTATAACCCTTTTTGCGTAATTTCTGGCAGGCTTCATATAAAGTGGAAAATCCCTTCAAGTCGTCCTCTATCCTGCCGACCATCAATATCTTAACCTTGCCGCGCCGATGTTTCTTTTTGGGCCTGAATAATTTTATATCTACTCCTGAGGGAATAATTATTACGTTCTGATTAAACCGAACAATTTTATCTCTTATAAAATCGTTATAGACGACTATCCTGCTGGCATTTTTGATTGCTCTTTTTACCAGATCACGGTAAGAGGGAAATAGGGTAAAGGAAATACCAAATTCATGATTAAAGTGCCTATCGGTCATATGTTTAAGCCAGCGCAACGAGCAGCCTATACAATCCAATACGCATCCCAATGAGCCATTCAAATAATCGTTATTACACAACCTGCCGTCCGTGTAGAAGTGCCCGTGACTCTTAAGGCATAGGGTTTCATAAGCATAGAACCTCAGGATTGGGTTATAATCCCTTAACGCATTTACTAAATAGGGCTTTAGATACCAGGCATCGGTAATAAATACAAAATCCGGTTTATACCTTTCAACCTCCTGCTTAAAGCGAGAGGAAATCTGAGAAGGATGAAACGTCGTAAAATCAAAAGGAATCTTCTTTATATTTAAAGACAGACTGCTTCGTATCTGGCCGCGGGGGAAATAGTGAAGGAAATCGGGGATAAACATACGAACCTTGTGCTCCCTCGACAGCCTTGAGGCTATCTCCTTAACGTCTGTTCTTGCTCCGCCATCGGGAGGCCAGTTGAATAATAAATCAATTATGGCTATGCGGGACATATTATGCTCTCTGCCCAAACATTATCTTCGATATTATCGCATCCTTTTTTGCACGTAGCTGAGGAGAAACGTTTAAAATCTATATTTCCTGAAAGGGCGCTCTTGCGAAATTTCCTCTGGCGCTCGGAATTCCAAATTTTACCAAAGTCATCTTCTTTTATATTTCCTACGGGTTCCCGGGTAGACTTGCAACAGAAACTCACATTCCCGCTTGCCTCGATAAGGCTGAAGGTCCAGCCTACATAACATGCTGATTCTTTATTATTAGATCGGGGAGGCTTTTCGGCATACAATTGATTCAAATAAGAACTTATCTCCACAAAATTACGGTTATCTAAATTACGATCAAAGTCTTTTTTAATCCAGTATCTCAGCTTTTCAACTACATATTCTTCCTGGTCCTGTGATAGTGAAAATATATCCGTCACTCCTTTTACAATATCCGCCGTAGCAAAAATACAATGGTCGGCGCCGCATGATTTGGCAAATCCGACCATCCCATCTATCTCTCTATAGTTTAAATTACAGATAATATTATAAATATTTAAGATTGGGGTTATCTGCCCTTTTATTCTTTTCAGATTTGTAAGATGTTTTAATCTCTTTTCTATTTTTGTAAATGTATCTTTGGGTAAAGTCGGGTGCGTCCTTATATAACTTTCGGCTGAGCCTGCCCAAAGGCTGATAAGAAGCTCATCTACTTCTAAAGTCAGCAATTTCTCCACGTCATCTTCGGTTATTAAAGAAAAATTCGTATTCAAAGTACATCTTATTCCTTGTCCTTTGATATAACCCAAGATATCCCAAAATTCAGGATGCAGCAATGGCTCTCCGCCGCCGGAGATATATAACAACTCCGTTCCCATCTTATTTAACTCATCTATCAACTTTATAACTATTTCATAAGATAATTCTTGTTTCATATATTCAACATCCATTTGCTTCAAATACGGAGAGCGATGCCAACAGACAATACAATTGCTATTGCATTTATTCGTAAGATGCAGCTCCACCCTGCGGGGCCCATTATACGCATAAGCCCCATTCAATATCCCGCGCCGTGTGAGTAGAATCTGATTATCGTAAGGATTTTCCGGCGGTTTCTTCATATGTTTTTTAAGGCAGCGTGTTTGATAATTTAACTGTATAACTTCTTGCAGATTTAATAAATCTGTGCCTTTGCCGGCGTATAAACTGTAATAATTTCATAAGATTCCCGCAAAGCTTACTTATAAATATTATTTTTTTAGGCTGTTGGGGGTATTCACGGAATAGCTTTTCTATATCCCAGATATCATGGAGATTATCGCACAGTTCATAACATGGCAAACGATGCTTTTCAATATTTTCTTTAAGATTTAAGGTCGTTCTTCTAAATTCCCTCTGCGATTTCCCGTTCCATACATCTTCAATCCTATCTTGATAAATGTTCCCTCTTGTATTATCGACTCGGCAGCACGAAGTAAATCTTCCGTCAGGTTTTAATTGAAAGAATGACCAGCCGGCATAACACCTCTCCGGCACGAGCTCCCTGTCATATTGGCCTGTGGAGACACGGGGGCTCTTGAGTCTTTTTATGAATTGAGGCAAAAGGTCAAATTCAATCGCTGTTTTCCCTTCCCGTCTCCTTTTCTCCATCTCGCTCTTACATTTGTCTACCAGCTCCAATGTTAATTTCGCCTGTTTCTCATTTAAGAGAAGATGTCGCGTCTCTTCCCTATGAACATGCACCAGATTAAACATTATCGATTGGACACCGACCTCCAGAGCAAACTCTACCATCTCTTCCAACTTGTCGAAATTCAAACTCATAATCACATTGGTAATGGTTATCCTGGGATACGAGACATTATGTTCTCTTTTTAATCTGCTTAGCATCTTGAGATTATCTCTGATCCGATAGAAAAAAACCTTCTTGCCCGGATGCAGCAATTCGTAGCTTTCTGCCGTCCCGGCCCAAATACTGGCTATTATAAGATCGACCTTATTTTTCACTAAAGTGAGGATTTCCTTGTCGGTTAAAGAAATAAGGTTTGTGTTAATATCGCAGGTCATATTGTAAGATTTAATTTTTGCGATGAGTTCATTTATCTGCGGGTAGAGAAAGGGCTCGCCTCCGCCTGTTATTATTATATATTTCGCACCCAATCTATAAACGCGATTAACAAAATCTTCCAATATTGCAAATGGAATTTCTTTGTCTTGGAACTGCTCTTCACAATCTTTAATAAAAGGGGATTTGAGCCAGCAGGCAATGCAGTTATTATTACATCTATTTGTCGGGCATATGGCAACCTTCATAGGCCCGATAAAGGCATAATCTCCGCTAAAAATTCCCGCTAAGTAGGGATTAGATTTCCTTTTACTGAAAAAAGTCTCCCACTTCATAATTGCCCTTTTTATCGCGAATATCTTGACAGAATCCGTTAGCCTTCCACTTCCGTAAATGCCTTCTCATCATCAACGCGCCCATCGAGTGAAGACATTGAGACACAGTTTATACAGCACGGCTTAGTCAATCTTCCGCTTATTAATTCTTTCCTCAATTGTTTATATTGAATATTGTTCCATATGTCATCCAAAGAAGCCTCTATTATATTCCCGAATGCCTCCTGGCTGAACCAGAATTCGCATGGTCTAATTTTTCCATAGCAATCTGCTACCATAAGATACCAGGGATAACGACACTTTGGTTCGCCGATACCGGGAGGATGCTTTTCTGAATCTTGCTTATCTTTGCTTTCTATGCCGATAGTAAATTTGTCGGGGAGCCGTTCTATCTCGATGCCGAGTTCCCCTGCTTTTTTAGGAATCTTTTCAAGGAACTCATTTGCTAATTGCTTATAATGAAACAAAGACTCGCCTTTCATTCGTACGGCATCCTTAAAAATAATAACGTGAAAGAATCCGACTTTTGTCCCCCCGATTCCTTTAATAAACTCCAAATAATCTTCTACATGCTCAATATTAGAACGCATAAGCAAACAGTTGAAATTTACTTCAGGATATCCCGTCCCCCATTTTTGTTTTAACCGGTTTAGCATTTCGATATTCCCGACAACCTTTTCAAAATTAGAGCCGATTTTTATCCCTTCATAAATTTCCTTAATATGGGAATCGAAGGAGATGAGCAGTCTTTTTGTCTTTGTCTGTATAAGCCCTGCCGCAATTTCTTCCGTCAGCAAGGTCGCATTGGTCATTAACCAAAAGTATGGAATTTCATATTGTCTGATTACTTTAAGCAGCTCGGCAAAATCTTGATGAAATAAGGGCTCGGTACACGGAGAGAGGGCCAATTCTGAGGCATAGGGAAACATATTTTCGGCAAGTTTTTTGAAATCATCCAATTT
>CAZPQS010000002.1:0-40371 GCA_964588765.1 uncultured Planctomycetales bacterium
TAAACCATGTAAGACCCCGCCCTTCTCGTGCCGATAAACCGTGCCCAGCTCAAATAGACGCAGGGGGAATTCCCGATAACTCCTTATCCTTGAGTTATAAATGAGAATATGGCCGGGGCAGTTCATCGGCTTTAGGACAAATTCCTTATTCTCAATTTTAAATGTATACATGTTGGCAAGATAATATTCATAATGCCCGGATGTCCGCCAGAGATTAGCCTCCATAATATGGGGCGTAATTACTATTTGATAACCCCTATTTAGATGCTCTTTTTTTAAGTAGTCCTCAATTATGGTTCTTAAAATAGCTCCTCTGGGATGATAAAACACTAAGCCCGCACCTGCCTCTTCGGGATAGAGGTTAAAGATTCCCAGCTGTGGGCCCAATCTGCGATGGTCGCGCTTCTTTGCCTCTTCTACATTCTTCAGATATTCATCCAATTCCCTCTGAGTGGCAAAACAGGTGCCATAAATGCGCTGAAGCATTGGATTGGTCTCAATCCCGTGCCAATATGCCCCTGCCACTGACAACAATTTAAATGCCTTCATCTTGCCGGTAGATTCTATATGCGGGCCGCGGCATAAATCCATAAAATCCTCTCCTGTCTTATAAACGGTAACCTTCTCATCAGCAAGGGTATTGATAAGTTCGACCTTATAATCTTCGCTTAATCGGGTAAATAATTTTAGCGCTTTATCCTTACTCATTGCCTCCTGGATAAACGGCTCATCCTTGGCAATAATCTGTTTCATCTTCTCCTCAATTAGAGATAAATCCGCCTCAGTAAAGGGCTCCTCCCTGTCAAAATCATAATAGAAGCCATCGTCGATAGCGGGCCCAATACCCAGCTTTACCTCAGGCCAGAGCTGTTTGACTGCCTGGGCCATTATGTGAGAACAGGAATGTCTTAAGGTTTCTAAATCCATCCGTCTTACTCTTCATCAGAATGGTGGGCGCTACAGGACTTGAACCTGTGGCCCCTTCCATGTCAAGGAAGTACTCTATCCAACTGAGCTAAGCGCCCTTCGCTCTCATATTATGCCGAGAGAGGGACTCGAACCCTCACGGAGCTAAGCTCCAATGGATTTTAAGTCCATATTGTCTACCAATTCCAACATCTCGGCAAATAAATCCTAATTAAGAATGGTCTTGCTCTGCCTCCACCCAATATAAGACAAACTACATTCCTTAGCCAATTCCGCTTTTCTATCTAGGCCTAATGCGCCTTTATAATAACATCTATTTAATATAATTTTTGCAGCAATTTTTCCATATTTCAATACAAACAGATCTACTCTTGGTTTTTTTCTTTCATCTCGGTGTATCCGGCCTCTAACCTCAAAGATCTGCTCAATGCTTTTCTGGAGCCACTCCATAAATGATAAGGATGGGGAATAAATTCTTAAGCTCCACTGTTCTCTTTTGTTAGAAGGATGAGTCCAACTTCTAATACTTCCATCGCCATCAATTAATCCTCTTAAAAAATCGCAAAATAATTCAGCCGGCGCATCTATCTTATCTTGGATTAAAGACTTTTTTGGAGTTAGACCAACAGATAGCAAAAACTCATATAGATTCCTGTGAGAAAATTGTAGATAATGAGCCTCGTTGACTTTACCTTTATTTTTAGTACCAATTTTATTTGTTAAACCTAACGAATTATTTAATTCCTTAAGAAATTCGTAATCTTTGGAGGTAATGTCAATATGCCTGCCGTCGGGAGATAAACATCCATCACTTGTAATCAGTCCTACTAAATACCAAAGATTTGACCCTTTAATTTTTAAATTTTTTCGTTTGCGTGGCATTTGTTATCTCAACAGGCGCGGAGCGGATTCGAACCGCTGAATAAAGGTTTTGCAGACCTCTGCCTTGCCACTTGGCTACCGCGCCGTTATTTTAAAGAGCGTTTTACTTCCTTTATTATGGTTTCGACTTCAGCCAAGTGCCCTGACCCTATATCTCCACAGACAAGCTTACCCCTCATCGGAGCAATAAATTTATACCCCAAGGTTTTTAACTTCCGTATATTTGCCTGAACAATCTTATTCTTATACATATCCTCATTCATCGCCGGAGCAATTAAAACCGGGGCGCGGGTCGCCATAACCGTCGTGCTCAATAAATCGTCGGCAATCCCATTGGCAATCTTGCCGATAATATTGGCTGTGGCAGGGGCAATCAATACCAAATCAGCCTTCTTTGCTAAAGAGATATGTTCTATTTCCCAATTAGCAGGGCTTTTAAACTCATCCCAATATGCCCGCCCACCAACCAAAGAAGAGAAAACCTGAGGAGAAATCAACCGTGTGGCATTCCTGGTCATTACTACGCTTATATCAAGATTGGTTTTAAGAAGCCTGCGGGCAATCTCGCAAGCCTTATATATAGCGATACTCGCTGTTACCCCCAGGATAATATTCTTGACTCTCATTAGTATTAACGCAGATTCCCGCAAATCCAACGCAGATACACGCAGATATTTTTATCTGCGGCCGTCTGCGTGAAATCTGCGACCATCTGCGTTCATTTCTTTATTAACCTCACCTTTCCCTGAGCAATCTCCTCCAGCGCCGTACTGGATGGCTTAAGTGAGGCATTAACCGAAACCAATTTGGGTTGCCCTTCGGCAATTTCTAACGTTCTCTTTGCCGCAAGCATTACCAATTTATATATCGAATTATCTGCTTTATCTAAAAGCTGCTCTATTGGAATATAGTCCATCGCTATCGCCTTAAGGCCCGTTGAATTATCCCCTTAACCTCTCCAGTCGCCTTGTTTAAATTATCATTGACCAGGCAATAATCAAAACAACCGGTATTATTTAACTCTTTACTGGCCAATCGCAGCCGCCGATTGAGCTCCTCAGGTTTCGTTCCGGCGAAACGTCCTAAAATCCGTTCCTTGGTAATACTTAAAGAAGGCGGCTTAAGAAAAATCGTTATTGTCCTGTCCGGATATGCCCTTTTTAAAAACGAGGCACCCTTAATATCCAAGCAGAGAATTATATGCGATCCCTTTCTTTCCGCCTGTTCGAGCAGGGCGCGGGGCGTGCCGTAATCATATCCTAAATAACAAGTGTGTTCAAGAATTTTTTTTGCCTTGAGCAATCTCTGGAATTCTTCTGTTGAGACAAAAAGATAATCCCGCCCCTGCCTCTCCCCCGGTCTCTTTGGCCGGGTAGTAAAGGATACTGACCTGATAAACCTGTCTTTTAATTGTAGTTGTTTGAGTACTTTTTTGGCAAGCGTGGTTTTGCCCGAACCAGAAGGCCCGGAGATGACAAAGATAAATCCTTTGTTTGTCTTATTCCACATTCTGGACTTGCTCACGCATCTTCTCAATCTCGCTCTTTATCCTTATTATCCTGTTGGAAATAACCGTATCTACCGACTTTGCCCCGATTGTGTTTGCCTCCCGCTGCATCTCCTTGAGAATAAAATCCAGTTCCTTACCCACTACCTTTTTATTTTTAAGACTGCGCGTGAAATTTTTTAGATGAAAACTCAAGCGGACAATCTCCTCATTAATATCCGAACTTCTTAAGAAGCTATTCTTCTCTTCCTCGGTATTATATAGCCTCAATCTTTGCTTAATTACCTTTTTAAATCTTGTCTTGATTATTTTTAGAATTTTATCCAGCCTCTGCGCGCTTGCCCTTAGGTCCCGGGACATGGCCGTGCCTTCCTGCTGGCGTTTCTTAATAAGCGTGTCCAGAGCCTCTTTTATTAAGGGCTTAATCCCTCCCCAGCTAAGGGGTAAAGACAGCCCGGATTGTATGGACCAGATGCCTGGCAGCCCTGCGAGGGTGTTGATATCGATATTCTCATCCTTGAGGTCAAGCTGCCGGGATATCTGCCTAAGAGAAAGATAGTATTCTTTAATCAAGTGCTTATTTAATACCGGCCTTTTAAGCTTAAGGGGATTTACTTCCAGCCGACAGACTATATGGCCCCGCCTTACCTTTTTGCCAATCTCATCCTTTAGCCTCTGCTCCAAATGTAAGAAACCCTCGGGTAGATGCAAAATGATATCTAAAAAGCGGTGATTGGTGCTGCGAATCTCCAGGTTTATCGCTCCCCAGGGAGAAATAAACCCCCTTGCCTTGCCAAATCCCGTCATGCTTTTTATCATATTTTTTGCTCCCCTATAATCAATCTCCGATTCTGGTTACGAGCATCAAAGATCAGGCATCGAGCCCATCAACTAAGCCCAGGTTTTAATCTTCTGTTTATCTCTGACAGTCTCTTTTGTTAAATATAAATCAACGATAATCTCTTCCGGCTGAAACCACAACTTAATCTCCCGCTCAGCATCGGCTCGATTGGCAGAAACATGAATGACGTTCTCATACAGCCCGGAGGTAGTAATCCGGCCGTAAGCTCCCCGTATGGAAGTAGATTCTGCCTCTTCCGGATTGGTTGCTCCGGCTAATTGGCGGCATTTAGAAATTGCTTCCTTCCCCCAATAAACCAGGGCCATAACCTTTCGGCGGTTGTGCATCTCTCCCTGAATATACCTGATTAATTCAGGGAAAAATGGTTTATCGCTGAGATGAGTATAGTGGGTCTCGGCTAACTCCCGGGAGACACGCAAAATCTTAGCCGCAACAATCTCTAACTTGGTCTCGGAAAGACGGGTTAATATGTTGCCGGTTAAAGACTTTTTTAACCCATCGGGCTTAATTAAAATTAGGGTTGCCTCGTTCATAAATCTTTACTCGCTCCTTAATTTATTGACAATCCTTTCCAGGTCTTCTTGAGAATAGAACTCAATAAGAATATGCCCCCGTTTCTTTTTTTTGCTAATCCTGACCTTGGTAGCTAAAATATGTTGCAGCTCTTGCTCAAACACTGCCAGGTAGGGTTCTTGCTGGGTAGTTCTCAGCCGGATTTTAGTCATCTTGGACTGCAGTCTTTTAATCAAATTCTCTAACTCCCTGACTGACAATCCCTTAGAGATAGTTTCTTGAGCCAGGCGGCGCTGCCGATTTGGGTCCTTGACTTCTAAAAGGGCTCTTCCATGAGCAAAAGAGAGAAGGCCCTTTTTGATTTCTTCCTGAATCTCTTGAGGTAAGTTCAATAATCGCAAGGTGTTAGCAACAGAGGCCCTGGCCTTACCCAAGACCTCACTGATTTTTTCTTGAGTAACTTTAAATTTATCAATAAGATATTGATAAGCATGCGCCTCCTCAATAGGATTAAGCTCCTGTCTTTGAATGTTTTCTATCAAGGATAATTCCAGGGAGTCGCGATCTTCCACATCTTTGATTATTATAGGTATCTCTTTAAAATTCAATATGTTAGCAGCGCGCAACCTTCTTTCTCCGGCAATGACTTCGTAATATTCTCCCTTAGGTCTAACCAAAATCGGTTGGATAACGCCTTTTTCTTTAATGGATTGGGTTAATTCCTCCATGCTCCGGCTATCAAAATTCTCCCGTGGCTGAAGAGGGCTGGGTTTAATTTGCTCCAGCCTGGCATAAGTAATCTTTTCTCCTTTTTGTTCGGATTCTTTTTCTGGAATTAATGCGCTTATTCCCTTACCCAACGCTTTTCTTTCCATAATATTACTCCCCTTTCAGTTCTTCCGTCTGTTTAGATTCATTTTGCGAAAGAGTCTGTTGTATTTGTTCTGAACGTTTTTCATTTTGAGAACTGTCCAATTGGACCCCAGGGAAGGCTAAGCCTAATATCTCCTGTGTCAATGCCTCGTATTTCTGCGCACCTATGGAGTTTTTATCATATAGGGCAATGGGTTTCCCAAAACTCGGCGCCTCTGATAAACGAATACTTCTGGGAATGACCGTTTCATAAACCTTTTCCTTAAAATAATTTCGTGCTTCCTGGATAACTTCCTTGGTGAGATTGGTCCGAAAATCTGCCATAGTAAGAATCATCCCCTCAATGGTAAGTCCAGGATTAAGGTTATCTTTCACAAGCTTAATAGTATTAATGAGTTGCGTTAATCCTTCTAAGGCATAATATTCGCATTGAACCGGTATAAACACCGAATCCGCAGCGCATAAGGCATTTATAGTCAATAATCCCAGGGAGGGCGGTGAATCAATAAATATAAAATCGAAATTCTCTTTTTCTTTAGCTAAGGCCTTTTTTAATCTATGCTCTCTTCCTAAAACACCCACTAACTCTACCTCTGCGCCCGTGAGATCTAAATTAGAAGGGGCTAAATAAAGATTTTTAACTGCCGTGGCTTGAAGCACCTCCTTTATATCCAACTCTTCAAGTATGGTATGGTAGGTACTTTTCTTGATGTTGTGCCTGTTTATGCCTAACCCGCTGGTAGCATTTGCCTGGGGGTCCAAATCAATGAGCAAGACCCTTTTGCCTGTTAATGCTAGGTAAGTAGCTAAATTTATTGCCGAAGTGGTCTTGCCAGTACCCCCCTTTTGATTACAGATAGCGATAATCTTACCCATTGTAATTCAAGTGGTTACATTATGTTCCACGAGGAACTATCCCTGTTAAGTGCCCTTAGGGAGCTCTTTTGGGGCTAACCCGCACCTTGGCTGGTTTTCCTCCTGGCATGCCAAAAAGCCCCTTTTCTCCCTCAAATAATATCTCAATTTCCACTTGACTGCGGGGCAGATTTAGCTTCTTTAAGGCACTTTTTATTGCCGCCTCTACTGTTTCCCCTTCTATTTCAATGCCTGATTGGTTCATTTTGCTACCTTTATTTTCGTCTGATAAACAAACATTAGTGAGCTATTAACAAACCAATATAAAACCAGTCCGGAAGGCATACGATAGAAGATAAAACCAAATAAAATAGGAAAAAGAAAACTCATTAATCGTTGTTGTTCTCCGGAAGAGCCGGCTGCAGGGACCATAGAAGACTTTTGTTGTAAAAACATAGTTATTGCCATCAAAATTGGTAATATATTTATTTCCGGAGAGGTAATTAACCGGTCTGGCTGGGATAAGTCTTTTATCCACAAGAAATTAGCTCCTTTTAATTCTATTGAGCGCATCAAGGCCTGGTATAAAGAAAAGAATATGGGTATTTGCAAAATCATCGGGAAACACCCGCCTAAAGGATTTATTTTGTGTTTGCGATATAATTCCATTGTCTCTTTATTTAATCTCTGGGGATTATCTTTATAAAGTCGACGCAATTCTGCAATCTTAGGTTGTAAATGCTGCATCTCTTTTACTGAGCGCATCTGCTTCAAAGACAAGGGAAAGAGCATAAAAAAGATAAAAATACTCAAAATAACTATTGCCCACCCCCAATTATGAACAAGCCGAGAGAAAAACCGTAATATATTCAACAGCAACTTAGAAATGGGGTCAAAAAACCCATAATAAATGACCTCCTCGGCTCCGTTCTGGAATGACTTTAACAATCCGGCTTGCTGGGGGCCAAGATAAATTTTATATTGTAAGCGTCCATCTTGATGGGATAAAAGATTTATCATCGGCCGAGATAAACTTAACTGGCTTGCAGTGCGATTAATTCGAGTAATCTGGAGCATCTCAGGAAAAGAGATTGGTATAAGTATAGCACAAAAATAACGATTGCGAAAGCCAAAAAATTCTCCGCTATATTGAACCTTGGTTGCTTTGCCTGGGCTTAATCTGAGTATTTTATCCGGCTGCTTCAGAAAAATCTCTTTAAACCGGCTGTCCAATCCTCGGGAGTTGAGATTTATTATCCCTAAGATTAAACTTGAGGGATAAGGTATAGACTGCTCAGACAGGTTCTCAATTTTAATATCTAAGGTAATGATAAAATTTGGGTCAGAATAATTAAAACACTTGGTGATTCTTTTTTTATTATCTTGATAAACAAATATTGCCCGCTCAGAGTTAAACTCTTTTTGCGTAAAAACTAAATCTTGCTCAGGAAGAGCAAACCCTTGTTCTAAAATAAAGGTATAATCTTCCGGCCGTGAATCTTCCGGCCGCGGAAAGACAATCTTCTTCAAAGAAGCAGAAGAGGGATGGAAAGATAATTCCCGGCCATGAGAGATTGTTTTTAAGAGGGCTTCTTCTTTTAATAAAACAGGAGGAGAGGCGAGTCTTTCTTCTTTTAATAAAACAGGAGGGGAGACGGATTGGGAAATTTTTTCTGTAACTTCTTGTTTTTCAATAGGATAGAACTTTTGGGTTAGTCTTGACCAAATTATCATAATCAAGAAAGATAAGCCGATTGCCAAGATAACGCGTTTATTCATAATTACTTTACGGGGTCAAATCCTTGCTTGCCAGAAAAGGGATGACACCTGAGGAGTCTTCTCAGGGCGATAACCATTCCCCGGCTCAGCCCATATTTTAAAATTGCCTGTTTGGCATATTCTGAACAGCTCGGATAAAATCGGCAGGAAAAAGGAAGGTTTCCGCTTATGTACTGTTGGTAAAAATTTAAAAGATTGATAATAAGCCGACTGAGAAATCTTAAATACAAAGTTTAATTCTTCCCTTTTGGCGTCGCCGCCTTAAAATCTTCCTTCCCCGGCGAGTTTTCATTCTCCGGCGAAATCCGTGCGCGCGCTTTCCTCTAATATTACTAGGCGTTTTTAAATGTTTTTTCATCAGGCAAGCCTTTCTTGGTAATGGTAGAGATTATAACATAAAAGAAAACTGCGTCAAGAAAAATCGGCCTTCATACTAAACGACGATAACCAGTTTTTTAAAATCTGAGGGAACCAAAACTCTCAAAATTTCTTTTTCCCTTTAATTACATCCGACAAAAATATAATTTTCTATGTAATTAAGACAAACCGGCATCTGTCTTTGTAATCATGGCGGATTTTTCTTGCAATTATTGAAACTTCTGTTATAATTTAAACCTATCGATTTAAGAATTCAGATACCTCAAGGGGTGTAAGCACCTGGTTGCTTCCTGTTCTGCCTAGACTATCAGTTAACAGGAATGGATAGGCGTGTGGTTGGTAAAAAACAGTCTATTTTGTCCATTAAAACCTGCATACGCTTGTGAATAGAGGATCAGATTTATCTGTGAATAAACTGTGAAAACTGTGAAAAAAGCATTGCTGGTTAAAGCCTGGCAAGAATGTCTCCCCAAGCTAAAAGAGACCCTTGGCGAGACCATTTTTGAGACCTGGATTTTACCCTTATCTCTTCAGGAAGAGAAATCCCAACAGGCTGGAGAGTTGGTCTTAGAAGCGCCAGACCCGTTTTTTAGGGACTGGGTGTTAAGAAATTATCTCTCCGTGATTCAGAATACACTGAGGGCCAGTCCGGTCGAAGGACAGGTTACCATAGGTGTAAAAATAGTATCCAAAAGCCAATCGGCCGCCGCCCAGGGGCGGGGAGCCGTCAAGGGCGGCATCGGCCAAGAGGTAAAAATTAGGGATTTCCAAAATCATCTTCTGGGAGAACAGCAGAGGGAGAATTTTATTCTGAACCCGCGTTTTACCTTCGAGAATTTTGTGGTTGGGTCATCCAACCGCTTTGCCCACGCTGCCTCAATGGCGGTTGCCGAATCACCGGCGCGGGCCTATAATCCGCTATTTATTTACGGCGGAGTGGGATTGGGCAAAACCCATCTTATGCAGGCAATCTGTCACTATGTGCAGAGTAAGAATAAATCAGTAAATATTTGCTATACCCCCTCGGAACGATTTACCAACGAACTTATTAATGCCATTCAGCACCATTCAACTCCGACATTCCGCCAGAGATATCGCAATATGGATGTCTTGGTCATTGATGATATTCATTTTATCGCCGGTAAGGAGTCTACGCAGGAGGAATTTTTTCATACATTTAACGCCCTATATGACGCCCATAAGCAGATTATTATTTCTTCCGACCGCTCACCCCGGGAAATTCCAAAATTAGAAGAACGTCTTATTTCCCGTTTTAGCTGGGGCCTGATTACCGACATTCAGCCCCCCGATTTCGAAACCCGGGTGGCAATACTTAAAAAAAAGATAGAAAAAGAGCCGGTGGATATTTCCGATGAGGTTATATTCTTTATTGCTCAGATTATTAAAACCAATATCAGGGAATTAGAGGGCGCCTTGATTAGGGTAGTCGCCTGTTCGCTCCTGGAGGAGAAATTAATAACCCTGGATTTGGCTAAGGAGGTTTTAAGAGACCTTATTCAACAGGTTGAAAAACCGGTTAACTTTCAGAAGATTCAAGAGTGTGTTGCCAATGAATTCGGGGTTTCTTTAATGGAATTAAAAACCAAGCGGCGCAGTAAAAACATCGTCTTGCCTCGCCAGGTAGCTATGTATTTAAGCCGCCAATTAACCGAGGCATCATTACCCGAGATAGCGAGATTTTTCGGAGGAAGAGACCATACGACAATATTATATGCCTATAATAAGATAAAATTGGATTTACAAAAAAACGGCCATCTAAAAGAAAGGGTTAATAAAGTTATTCAAAATCTTAAACAATAAATTAAAGTATTATTCACAGTTTAAAAACCCATAACTAGTATTATTTAAAGGAGTTATATATTGTTAACAGAATTTTAAAACCTACTACTCCTAATACTATATAAATTATATAAGTAATAATATTGGAGGAATAATGAAACTAAGTATTGACAAAGAAAATTTAGTAAAAGGCATCCAGGTTGTGCAAAACATAATTAGCCAAAGGTCTAATTTACCAGTATTATCCTACCTATTACTTGAGACACATAATGCGAATATACATCTAACCACTACCGATTTAGATATCGGGATAACTCATGAAATACCGGCGCATATCGAAGAATCAGGGACAATAATTTTACCGGCAAAGAAATTCGGCGATATTATCAAGGAATTTCCCGAAGGCAAAATAAATATTAATACAAAAAAGAATAATCTTACACTTATCGAAACCAAACAATGCCAATTTAAACTTATGGGGTTACCATATGAGGAATTTCCAAAATTACCCAAATTTACCAATCAGGAAATCATTAAGATTAATCAAGATAATTTTAAAGAGATGTTATCTTTGGTCTCTTTTGCCATTTCTTACGATGAAACGCGCTATATTCTTAACGGGATTTTATGCCAAATTAAAGAAAACACCATTTGTTTAGTCGCTACCGATGGTAAAAGACTGGCCCTGTATCAGAAGAAGTTAACCCAGGGAATAAATAAACCCATCGAGATAATCATCCCCATAAAAACCATTCATGAATTAAATCGTAATCTGACCGAAGAAGGACAAATACTCCTGGGTATCGGGACAAACCAGATCTTATTGGACTTAGGGAAAACCCAAATCATTTCCCGTCTGATCGAAGGAGAATTCCCGGATTATAAACAGGTTATACCCCCCGCCTCGGCCAATAAAATAAAAATTAATCGCGAACAATTTTTATTAGGGATAAGGCGGGCTTCCCTGTTGGTTACACCGGATTATCAAGCAATTAAATTAGGGGTTTTTAAAAATAGACTGGTGATTTCGAAATCCACACCCGATTTGGGGGAATCTCACGAAGAACTTAACTGCGAATATACGGGAAAAGATATGATGATTGGCTTTAATCCTCACTATATAATCGATGTTCTCAAGAATTTAGAAGAGGAAACGGTGGAATTTGAGATTACCGACAGCGAGAAACCCGGCGTCATCCGCACCGACGGCTATATTTATATTGTTTTACCCATGAGGTTGATATAGGCAAGATGGAGCCCATTCGTATTACCACTCAAAGACTAATAAGAAATTGGTCAGCCCAAGGACAAACAAAGACAGAGGATACCCTTGGGAACGGATTGAAAAAATTCTTAACCAAGCAGGAGCAAAAACATATAACCTGCTATTTCTTAAAGGATTCACGGGTTATTCTTAACCTGGATTCCTCTGCCTGGCTTTATCTGATTAATCTTAAAAAGAAGCAATTATTGAAAAATCTAAACCAGATTCTTAAACCAGACCAGACAGTTATCGAAGTACTCTTACGGCTGGACAGAAATGGGACGAAAAACCAAATTAAAAGATAGTCAAAAAATCACGCCGCAAAAGAGCAAGACCTACGATGCCACAAATATTCAGGTATTAGAGGGCATCGATGCGGTAAGGATGCGGCCGGCAATGTATATCGGCGACACCGCCACCCGCGGGCTGCATCACTTGGTATACGAGGTCGTTGATAACAGCGTCGATGAGAGGCTGGCCGGTTTTTGCAACCAAATAGATGTTATTATCCATTTAGATAACAGCCTTAGCGTGATTGATAACGGCCGGGGCATCCCTGTGGACATACATAAGACTGAGAAAAAACCGGCAGTGGAGGTGGTCTTGACCACCCTTCATGCCGGCGGTAAATTCGACCACCGTGTGTATAAGGTTGCAGGCGGGCTGCATGGCGTGGGGGTAAGCGTGGTTAATGCCTTATCCGAATGGCTGGAGGTGGATATAAAAAGGGACGGCAGGATCTATCACCAGAGATATAAAAAGGGCAAGGCAGTTTCTAAATTGACGGTGGTGGGTAAGACCAATTCCACAGGAACCAAGGTTGGTTTCAAGCCCGACCAGTCAATATTTAAATCAACGGATTTCTCTTTTGACATTCTCTCCCAGCGCCTGAGGGAATTGGCCTTTTTAAATAAAGGACTTAGAGTAACCCTCAAGGATGAGCGAACCGATAAAGAGGCAATATTTGAGTTCAAGGGCGGGATTATCTCTTTTGTAGAATATTTAAGTAAAAACAAGCATCCGCTGCACCATAAGGTCATATATTTTACGAAGACCAAGGATGACTTAATCCTGGAGGCCGCCCTGCAATATAATGATGGGTATGCCGAAACCCTGTTTTCCTTTGCCAACAACATCAATACCATTGAGGGAGGGACTCACCTTTCCGGGTTTAAATCGGCATTGACCCGGGCGATTAATCAATACGCTAAGAATAAAAACGCAATTAAGGAGGGAGGATTTACCATTTCCGGAGAGGATGTGCGTGAGGGGTTAACCGCGGTGCTCAGCGTCCAGCTGTCCAATCCTCAATTTGAAGGACAAACCAAGTCAAAATTGGGCAATTCTGAAATTGAGGGGACGGTTTCTTCTATCTGCCTGGAAGGCCTATCCGCATATTTTGAAGAAAATCCATCCGTATCCAACAAGATTATCGAGAAGGTGATTCTCGCCCATCGTGCGCGTGAAGCAGCAAGGAAGGCGCGCGAATTAACCCGGCGCAAGGGCGCTTTGGAAGGTGCATCCCTGCCCGGGAAATTAGCGGACTGTTCAGAAAAAGACCCGGCAATGTGCGAATTATATATCGTGGAAGGGGATTCAGCCGGGGGCTCTGCAAAAATGGGTCGCGACCGGCGGTTTCAGGCAATCCTGCCGATTAAGGGTAAAATTCTTAACGTGGAAAAGGCAAGGCTGGATAAGGTATTGAGCAACGAAGAGATACGCACCATTATCACTGCTCTTGGTGTCGGTATCGGGGAAGAGTTTGACATAAGCAAATTAAGATACGACAAGGTAGTTCTTATGGCGGACTCGGATATCGACGGCTCTCATATTCGCACGCTTCTCCTGACGCTTATTTATCGCCAGATGCCTAAATTAATCGAAGAAGGGCATATCTATATAGCCCAGGCCCCGCTTTTTCGTATTAAACGGGGCAATCGCCAGGAATATATTCAAACCGAGGAAGAGATGAATGATTTGCTTTTAGATATTGGCTGTCAGGATTTGACCTTGATGAAATTAAAAGGAAAAACTACCTATACCACAAAACAATTTAAGGAGATTTTAAACCTTTTGGTGTCCTTGGAGAGGATTGGGCGTATTTTAGAGAAAAAGGGAGTTAATTTCACAAAATATTGTAGTTTAAAGAACACAAAGACCAAAAAATTACCCATTTATCAGGTAAAAGTGGAGCATAAAACCCATCTTGTCTATTCTGAGCGTGAATTGGCTCGTCTTACCTCCGGGTTAGATAAGGAACAAGAGCCGGAGATTCTGGAACTCTTTGAAGCAGCTGATATTGCAGAGATTGAAAAGAGCCTGACTAAACTGAGCCTCACCCTTGAGGATTATTATTTGGATGATAAGCCTAAATTTAAGATTGAGAAAAATACCTTTAAATCCCTAAAGGAAGTGCTTAATTTTGTTATCCGGGAGGCGCGCCAAGGAATGACAATACAAAGATATAAAGGGTTAGGCGAGATGAATCCCGAGCAGCTCTGGGAGACAACCATGGATCCCCAGCGGCGCACCTTTCTTCGGGTTAACCTGGAGGATGCCGTGGAGGCGGAAAAGACCTTTACGATTTTAATGGGTGATGAGGTTGCCCCTCGCCGGAAGTTTATTGAAGACTTTGCCCACGAGGTGAAAAATTTAGATATCTAAAATGTATACGCAGAACGAAAAGATAATCCCCAGGGATATCGAAGAAGAGATAAAGGATTCCTATCTTAATTACGCAATGAGCGTAATTGTCGGCCGCGCCCTTCCCGACGTAAAGGATGGATTGAAGCCGGTACACCGGAGGATTCTTTATGCGATGTATGAAGACGGGCTATTGCATAACCGGCCATTCCGCAAGAGTGCCACGGTTGTGGGCAATGTCATTGGTCGCTATCATCCGCATGGAGACCTGGCTGTTTATGATGCCTTGGTGCGTTTAGCTCAGGATTGGAATATGCGCTATGTTTTAATTAACAGCCAGGGCAATTTTGGCTCAATTGACGGAGACCCCGCCGCCGCCTACCGCTATACTGAAGCGCGGCTTAATACCATTGCCGGGGAGCTGCTCGCTGATATTGATAAGGATACAGTCAGATTTGCACCCAATTTTGACAATTCCCGCTCTGAACCCATGGTTTTGCCCGGAAAATTTCCCAATCTCCTGGTTAATGGCTCTTCAGGAATTGCCGTGGGTATGGCTACCAATATGCCTCCTCATAATCTGGGAGAGGTTCTGGAGGCGATAATCTATCTTATTGCTAATCCTGACGCCGAGATTAAAAACCTGATGCATTATGTCCGTGGTCCAGATTTTCCCACCGGCGGGCTCATTTGCGGCCGCCAAGGGATTAAGCAGGCTTATGAGACCGGGAAGGGGAAATTAACCATAAGAGCGGTTGCCTCCATTGAGCATCAAAAACAGGGCAGGGATTCAATTGTGATTACCGAGATTCCTTATCAGATAAACAAGACCAACCTGATTGGGTCAATTGCCTCTTTGGTGGAGGAGGGGAAGATAGAAGGGATTACCGATATCCGCGATGAATCAGATAAAGAAGGGATTCGCATCATTGTTGAATTAAAGCGTGATGTCGAGCCGCAGATAATCTTAAACCAATTATTTAAACATACGCAACTCGAGATTACCTTCGGTATTATCAATCTGGCTCTGGTTGAGGGCCGTCCGCGGATATTAAATTTAAAGCAGCTGATTCGGCTTTTTATCCATCACCGCAAGGAGATTATCCGCCGTCGGACACAATTTGATTTAGACAAAGCCGAGAGGCGCGCTCATATCTTAGAGGGCCTGAAGAATGCCTTAAAATATATTGACCGGATTATCAAGACAATCAAAACCTCCAAGAACACCCAGGAGGCAAAACACAGGTTAGTGAAGGAATTCGACTTAACCGATGTGCAAGCCCAGGCAATCCTGGAGATGCAATTGCAGAGGCTGACTGCGCTTGAGCGCAGTAAGATTGAAGCAGAGTATTTAGAGTTGATTAAAAAGATTCAATTTTATAAATCCATCCTTGCGTCGGAGAAGAAGATTGAGGAGATTATTGAACAGGAATGTCGCCAGTTACAGAAGCAGTATGCCGATAAGAGAAAAACCCAGATTGTCGCCGAGGTTGAGGAGATTGAATTAGAGGATTTAATCGCCGAGGAGGATATGGTTATTGCCATCTCCCATCTGGGTTATATCAAGCGACTTTCGGTAAGCAGTTATCGCAAACAGCGACGGGGCGGCAGGGGCGTGACGGCAATGGAGACAAAGGAGGAGGATTTTGTTAAACATCTATTTGTTGCCTCAAGCAAGGATTATCTTTTAATCTTTACCGATAAGGGCAAGGCTTATTGGCTGAAGGTTTATGAGATTCCCGAGGCCTCGCGCACCGCCAAGGGCAGGATGGTGGTAAATCTGCTTGCTTTAAGTTCGGGGGAGAGAATTACCTCGGTAGTCGCGGTTAAGGAATTCAGTGAACATAGTTATCTTTTGATGTGCACCAAACAGGGCTTGGTGAAGAAAACAAGGCTCTCCTACTTTAGTAATCCCCGGCGGGCGGGGATTGTGGCAATTGGGCTGGGCAAAGACGACCATTTAGTAAAAGCCGGGCTTACCGATGGAAAGCAGCGTATCCTTCTGGCTGCGCGCCAAGGCAAGTCCGTGCTTTTTCATGAAAAGCAGATACGGGATATGGGCAGGGCTGCACGCGGCGTGCGCGGGATTAGATTAGCAAAGAAGGACGAGATTGTCGGTATGGAGGTGCTTCCTTTGGAGGCAGAGAAGATGGGGTTAACCCTGCTTACAGTTACAACCGGCGGCTTTGCTAAACGCACTACTTTTGGAGAGTACCGTTTACAATCGCGCGGCGGCAAAGGTATTATTAATATAAAGACAACCCCGCGCAATGGAGAGGTCGCCGGGGTTACCTCGGCTAATAATGAGGATGAGATTATGGCCATAACCCAAAAGGGAATGATTGTGCGTTGCCCGGTTAAAGATATCCGCCAAACCGGACGCAGCACGCAGGGGGTGCGCCTGATTAGTTTAGAGAAAAACGATATAGTTACTTCTATTGCCAAGGTTGTAGCGAAAGAGGAGTAGGCTTAGACCCCATCGTCTAGCCTGGTTAGGACAAGAGCTTTTCAAGCTCTCGACACCGGTTCAAATCCGGTTGGGGTCGCTAATTTTTAAAAAGGGGTGGACAATGGCCAAGGATACCATTTTATGGATAGTTCTCTTCGGATTAATCTTTACCTGCGGCTGCGCTAAACAAAGACCGCAAGATACCGCCGTCAGAGTCAATGATTTTGTTATGTCTGCAAAGGAGTTTGGGCAGGTATTTGAAAGTTCCGGTTATTCTGCAGGCGAAGAGGATAAGGAAGGATTTTTAGAAGATTTGATTAACCGCAGATTAATTCTCCAGGAGGCTGAGCGGCAAGGGTTGGATAAACAGCGGGAGTTTCTGAGAGAGATTGAACGCTTTTGGGAAAAAACGCTTTTAAAGAATATTATTAATCGGAAATCCAAAGAGTTCACTACAAGGGTCGCGGTCAATGAAGATGAAATCCGCTCCCGGTACGATGAGATGGTTGATAAAAGGTTAATCAGGACTTCCTATAAACAGGCTTATGACCAGATAAAATGGCAGTTGTTGCAGGATAAACAGAGGAAGGCCTTTGACGCCTGGCTGGAGGGTCTGCGCGAGAAGGCCAGGATTGAGGTGAATAAGGGATCATTAGGGATTAAATAAAGCCATCCGCTTGAGAGCCCTGAGGGATGGTTCAATTCAGGAGGGGAATAATGGTTAAACGCAGAGACCTTCGTCGGGTCTATTTTATTGAAAGAAAGTTTCAGGCAGGTTTTATTTTGAAATTCTGCGTCTTAGTAATTATCGGCTCATTACTTACCGGCGTCCTGGTTTATTTTTTGAGCCAGAGGTCAACCACGGTCGTCTTTGAGCATAGCCGCGCCCTGGTTAAATCCACTGCCGATTTTCTCCTGCCGCTTTTGATTCAAACAATCATTGTGGTCAGCGCTATTGTGGCGGCTTCCACCATTATCCTTACCCTGTTTATCTCTCATAAGATTTTCGGCCCTCTCTATCATCTAAAAAAGGCGTTGAGTACGATTGAGGCCGGCGATCTAACAGACGAGTTTTCCCTGCGTAAGGATGATCAGCTCCAGGATGTCGCTGTCAGTATGTCGGCGATGGTCAAGGCATTGAGAGACAAGGTCAACAATTTAAAACATGACTGGCAGGCGTTTAAGGATAACTGGCAGAGTCTGTTGAATAAAAAACCCCCTGCCGATTTGCAGAAAAATATAGAAGGCTTGGAGAATATCGTTGTCCAGATAGACGGGGATGTCGATTTTTTTAAAACATAGACAAAATCCTCCCGCCTCCCTTTAGATGAAAAGGATTATATTATTGTTTATATTTTGGTTCTGTTTAGTCAATCCGGGCCTGGCCCAGCCCGATGAACTCACTCAAAATTCCCAGAGCAAATATTTCAACATATATTTACCGCAGAAGGCGAATTTACTGACATTAACTCAACGGTTAAATATTCGTTCAGAATATCTGTTGTTAGAGAGATCTTCTTACGCGCAGGATGACTTGCAGGATATGCTCGGGGCAATTGTCGATGCGCTCTTTTTAGAGGCCTGCGACGTTTTACATATGTATCTTTATAATTTCAAAGGAAATATCAAGATTTGCCAGAATCAGGAAGAGTTAAAAAAGGCCTTTGTTGAATTTTTCGAACGGGATTTAAGCGCCCCCTCTTTTTATGCGCACAACACAAATTCTATTTATATTAACATAGAGAACATCCGCCCAGAGACCCTCGCCTATGAAATCGCCCACGCAATAATATCTCATTATTTCTCCGTTTTGCCGCCGTCAGGGGTTCAGGAAATTTTAGCCAAGGATGTCCAAACACAAATAAGGGGATTGGCCAGGTAATGTGCGGGATAATCGGTTATATCGGAAACAGACAAGCACAACCCATACTTTTAAATGGGCTTAAGCGCTTAGAGTATCGTGGTTACGACTCGGCAGGGATGTGCACATTTCTAAGCGATAAACAGGATCTTTCGGTAAGAAAGCTTCCCGGGAAGGTGAAATCATTGGAGGCGCTTCTTAAAAAGAGGCCGCTTCAAGGGAGCGTGGGAATTTCTCATACCCGTTGGAGCACTCACGGCGCGCCCAATCGGGTCAATGCCCATCCTCACTTGGATTGTAAAGGAGAGATAGCCGTTGTGCATAACGGGATTATTGAGAATTATACGGAGCTTAAGCAGGAATTAGTCAAGCAAGGGCATAAATTCAGAAGCCAGACCGATACCGAGGTAATCCCTCACCTGATTGAGAAATTCTACAAAAATTCATCTCTTGAGGAGGCAGTCAGAAAGGCCGCGGGATTGCTTTCCGGCTCATTTGCCATAGGCGTAATCTCAAAACGCGAGCCAGGCAAACTGGTTGGCGCGCGCTGTGCGAGCCCCTTGATTGTCGGGTTGGGCGAGAATGAGAATTTTTTAGCCTCGGATATCCCGGCAGTCCTGGACCATACAAAGGAGATAATCTTTTTAGAAGAAAAGGAGATAGTGACTCTGGTTAAGGATAAAATAAGCATCCGTGATTTTTCCGGTCATATGCTTCAGCGTAAGCCAACGGTGATACGCTGGGATATAAAACAGGCGCAAAAGGCCGGGTTCCCTCATTTTATGCTTAAGGAGATAAATGAGCAACCCGAGATAATCGATAATATGCTGAAATATCGGGTGAAGAACTCCCGGGTATTCTTTGAAGAATTAAAAATAACTCCCGAGGAATTAGCCAGGGTAAAGAATGTAGTGATTATCGCCTGCGGCACAGCCTATCACGCCGGCTTAGTAGGAAAATATATATTAGAAGAATTAACAAATATTGCGGTAAGCGTTGATTTATCCAGCGAGTTCCGTTATCGCGAGCTTGTCCTGGATAAGGAAACCCTGGTGATTGCCATAAGTCAATCCGGGGAGACCGCAGATACCCTGGCTGCCTTGCGCAGGAGCAAGGAGATGGGCACCAAGACACTGGGTATTTGTAATGTCTTGGGTTCAAGCTTGACCCGTGAATGCGACGGCATAATCTATACCCATGCCGGGCCTGAGATTAGCGTTGCCTCAACCAAGGCCTATACTGCACAACTGGCTGCCTTATATTTATTTGCCGTTTATCTTGCGGGAACACATTTCAAACTTTCTTCTCAATCCCAGCAGGGCTATTTAACCGAGCTTAAGCAGATACCCCGGCTGCAGAGACGGATTTTGGCTGACCAGAAGGCAATCCGCCGCTTAGCCCGCAGGCATTCCCACTTTGGTTCATTTCTGTTTCTGGGAAGAAATATAAACTATCCCTCTGCGCTGGAAGGGGCGTTGAAGCTTAAGGAGATTTCTTATATCCCGGCCGAAGGCTATGCTGCCGGAGAGATGAAGCATGGGCCAATAGCCCTTATTGATGAATACAGGGCAGTGGCCTGCATTTGTCCGCAGTCAAGGATTTATGAGAAGATGCTTTCCAATATCCAGGAGATTCGCGCTCGCCGGGGCAGGATAATTATTCTTGCTACCGAAGGAGACGATAAGATAAGCCAGCTTTCCCCGGAGGTTATCTATATTCCCAAGATTAATGAATTCTTTTCGCCGCTTTTAGTAATTCTCCCCTTACAATTATTAGCCTATTTTATCGCGGTTAGGCGAGGTTGCGATATTGACCAGCCGCGCAACCTGGCAAAGTCGGTAACTGTTGAATAAGGTGTTAATCCCGTGCTATACATAGTTGCAACGCCGATAGGCAATCTTAAGGATATTACGCTGCGGGCAGTTGAGGTTTTAAAATCCGCAGATTTAATTGCCTGTGAGGATACGCGGCACAGCCGGATTCTCTTAAAACATTATGGCATAGAAACGCCCACCACCAGTTATTACCAGCATAATAGATTTACCAAGGCAAGGTACGTATTGGAAAAACTAAAGAATGGTGAGGATATCGCGCTTATCTGTGATGCCGGTATGCCCGGGATTCTTGACCCGGGGTATCATTTGGTTAATCTGGCAATCCAGAATAATATCCAGATTACCGTTATCCCCGGCTCAACCGCCTTTATCTGCGCCCTTGGCCTTTCGGGCAAACCAATACATAAATTTATCTTTGAGGGTTTTCTGCCCAAAAAATCTGCCGCCCGGCACAGGCGCCTTGAAGAATTAAAAAGGCTCAACTATACCATTGTTTTTTATGAATCCTGCCATCGGATTGTGAAGACCCTGGAGGGCATTCAGGATGTATTCGGCGACATACCTATAGTGGTGGCACGCGAATTAACCAAGAAGTTCGAGGAGGTTTTAAGGTCCAGGGTTACTCAGATACGGGAGCGCTTTAACAAAGGAAGGCCGCGCGGGGAATTCGTGGTGGTGATTTAGAAACTAAAGCAGATACGGCCGGATATTTGCAGGTCATTGGCGCCGTCAGAGATGCCCAGCGCTACGCCGGTTTTAACAAATATACGCGGATTGAGCTCATAGCCAAGCGTTAGCGCCCCAATGCAGACATTGTCGTTGAAATTGCGCTCAAACTCTGCCTCTCCATAGAGTTCAGCATAAATATAGAGTCTTTCGCTAAGCCCGCCGGTTAACCCCAGGCAATAGATAAATACATCATCCGAGCCCTTTCCGCCGGTAAAATAATAGCCTAAATTCAAATCAACCCAGAGATTCTCCCTTAGAGTCTTGCTGAAGATGCCGTTAAGCCATACATCCTGGTCGCCGCTACCCAGGTATTTCTCCTCATTGCCGGAATCGGTTATGAAATCGACGTAAAAGGCAAGGGAAGGCAGGAGGTTTGTTTCCTCAAACAGGCGATATTTACTTTCTATATCAATATCCATAAACCCGTTATGCTTGGTTTCCCGGTCATAGTTGATATACCCATAGGGTATGGTCATGCCGATATCCCAGTTATCAGCCAGGCCGTAGAGCACATATAAATATAATTTGGTCTCCCGGGTTCTGGTTTTGTAATCTCCATCATAGTCATATTGGGTATCCTTGTAATATTGAACCCAGTACTCAAGCTCAAAATGGCCCTTGTCGGTAGTCCAGGTATCATCTACAAAAAGCGCAGCATCGGCCCGGCAAGCAAGGATTAAAAGGATACCGATGCTTAAGATTAACCCAATTCTACCCCGGCGCATAAGGGGTATATTAGACGCAGACTCTTAATTTGTCAAATAATTATTAATAGGATAATTCTCCTTGACAAGAGCCGACTTATATGCTATTTTTAACTTCAGCGGAGATATCCTTTAAATCAGCCCGTGTGAGGCTGGTAAGGAGTAATGATGAAGATTGTAGTCGGAAGATTAATGCCCCAATTGCAAATCGGCAATTGGGTTTTTTATTTAGCAGGACTATAGCGATGAAAGAGAAAGCCAAAACCTTGGATAAAGATACGATCAAGCGCAGCCTGATGCGTATTGCCCACGAGATATTAGAGAAGAATAAAGGCATAAAAGACCTATGCCTGGTAGGGATAAGAAACCGGGGGGCATATCTGGCTAAGCGCCTGGCTGATTGTATTAAAGGGATTGAGGGAGGAGATATCCCCGTGGGCATCCTGGATATTACCTTATATCGCGATGACCTGACCTTGATTGCCGCACAGCCGGTAGTGCGCAAGACCGAGATAGGCTTTGATATCACCGATAAGAACCTTGTCTTGGTGGATGACGTTTTGTATACGGGCAGGACGGTGCGGGCTGCCCTGGATGCATTGGTTGATTTTGGCCGGCCCAAATCAATACAACTGGCAGTATTGATAGATAGAGGGCATCGTGAATTACCCATACGCGCAGATTATGTAGGCAAAAACATACCCACCAGCGGATCCGAGACGATAGATGTGCGCCTGAGCGAGGCAGACGGCATAGATGAAGTGGTAATTGTGCAAAAGGATTAAGCAATATGGACATAGTTTGGAAGAAAAAGGACTTATTGGGATTAGAGGGTTTAACCAGAGAGGAAATAGAGCTTATTTTGACAACGGCGGAATCATTCAAGGAGGTTTCCACCCGCGAGATTAAGAAGGTTCCGGCGCTGCGCGGTAAAACAGTGGTAAATTTATTTTACGAACCCTCCACCAGGACAAGGGTATCTTTTGAGATTGCCGCCAAGAGATTATCCGCAGATGTAATCAACATTATGGCAGAGACCTCCAGCATTAAAAAGGGCGAGACCTTAATTGACACGGGAACCAATATCCAGGCCCTGAAGACAGATATCATCGTGGTAAGACACAGCTGTTCGGGGGCAGCAGCAATGCTCGCCCGCCACGTGGATATAAGCGTAGTTAATGCCGGCGATGGCTGGCATGAGCACCCTACGCAGGCGCTGTTGGATATTTTGACCCTAAAAGAAAGACTGGGGAGAATCGAGAGTTTAAATGTAACTATCGTAGGAGATATTGCCCACTCACGGGTGGCGCGTTCAAATATCTGGGGATTAATCAAATTGGGCGCAAGGGTGACGGTTTGTGCGCCCCGGATGCTTATACCCGTAGCTATAGAACAAATGGGCGTGCGCGTGAGGCATGATTTAGACGATGCCTTAAAAGATGCGGATGCAGTCAATGTTTTAAGGATGCAGTTTGAGCGTGACGAAAAGGAAGCCTTTCCCAGCCAGATAGAATACTTTAAGAATTTCGGAATAACCCGGGACAGGCTTAAAAAAGCAAAGAAGGGCATCATCGTAATGCACCCCGGTCCGCTTAATCGGGGGGTAGAGATATCCAGCGAGGTTGCTGACGGGGCAAGCTCGGTAATATTAGAGCAGGTTACCAATGGTATCGCCGCCAGGATGGCTGTGCTGTTTTTGGTATCTCAAGCTCAGGATAAGGGATATGAGGATACTGATTAAGAACGGCCGCGTAATTGACCCGGGGAATAACATCGATGATATACGCGATATCTTGATTGAGAATTCCAAGATTACCGAGGTCAATCGAGGTATAAAAGCGGATGCAGATAAAATAATCGATGCCGTAGGAAAATTGGTTATGCCGGGCATTGTAGATATACATGTGCATTTAAGGGAGCCCGGCAGAGAAGATAAGGAGACCGTAGCCAGCGGGACATATGCTGCCATAAGGGGCGGGGTTACTTCCTGTTTGGCTATGCCCAATACCGAACCCGCTATTGATTGTGTTGAGAATGTAAGGCTGCTTAAAAATATTGTCAAAGAAACCGCAGCCGCAAATGTATTTATTGCTGCGGCTATTACCAGGGCTCGTAAGGGCAGAGAGATAACCGACATCGCCAAATTAAAAAAGGAAGGCATAGTTGCGATTACCGATGATGGCTCATCCGTTGACTACGACGAGTTGCTCTTAAAGGCATTCAAAATCGCCAGGCAAAATAAAGTCTTGATAATCTGTCACAGCGAGGATAAATTACTCTCCGGGGGCGGCGTGGTTAATTTAGGGGTTGTTTCAACCCGGATGGGCCTAAGGGGCATTTCCAGGGAGTCAGAATATAAAAGGGTTCAGAGGGATATCCAGCTGGCAGAAAGAGCATCCGCGCCAGTCCATATTGCCCACGTGAGCTGCGGTGAATCAGTGGGGATTATTGCCAAGGCCAGGCAAAAAGGCATAAGGGTAACTGCGGAAACCGCCCCGCATTATTTTTCTTTAACCGAGGAGCAGGTCTCAGGATACGATACCAATATGAAGGTAAATCCCCCGTTAAGAAGCAAGGATGATGTAGGGGCTGTAAGGCAAGGTTTAAAAAGCGGTATAATTGATGCGATTGCCTCAGACCATGCGCCGCATACCGAGAGCGAAAAGGACATAGAATTTGAGCGGGCGGCATTCGGGGTTATAGGCTTGGAAACCGAATTGGCCGTAAGCATAACCGAGTTAGTCAAGCCGGGCTTATTGGATTGGACAGATTTGGTCAAGAAATTGGCCACTAATCCGGCAAGGATTCTTAAGGTTGACAAGGGGGTTTTATCAACCGGAAAGGATGCGGATATAATTGTTGTTGACCCTGAGAAGGAATGGACGGTCACCAAGGATGGTTTTTTATCTAAATCCAGGAATTCGGCATTCCTGGGCAGGAGGTTAAACGGCGTGGTTGAATATACCATCTGTAATGGTAGAATTGTGTATAGCGGATGATTTCGTTAATAATAATGAAGATGCAGTTTATCTTGACTCCCGAATTGGGCAGGCTTACTAAATGGTTAAGAATCCTGGGTTTTGATGCAGTCTACTTTACTCAGGATAATTTTTCCTCTTTGCTTATTCAGGCATTAAGAGATAATCGTATCATCTTAACCCGCAATTCACGCCTTATTAATAAGGCCAGGGCAGTAAAGCTGGTTCGGATAAAAAGCGATGAAGTTAACCAGCAATTAAAACAGGTGCTTGAGGACTTAAATATCAAGCCGGATAAAGATATAATATTCAGCCGCTGCCTGATTTGCAATACAGGGTTAAATGAAATTCCCAAGCAACAGATAAAGGACAGGGTCCCTGAATACGTGTTTAAAACTCAGGATGAATTCCTGATCTGTCCCTCCTGTCAGCGTATCTATTGGTCAGGTACGCACTGGGGCAATGTTTCCAGGACGTTAAAGGAGATAGGCTCATTATAGAAATGGAATTTATTGCCGACCTGCACATTCATTCAAAATACAGCCGGGCAACCAGCCGGGATATGGATATTGAGCATATTGCCGAATGGGCAAAGCTAAAAGGCATAACCCTGATGGGAACAGGCGATTTTACCCATCATTTATGGCTCGAGGAATTAAGGGCGAATTTAGAGGACCTGGGTAACGGCCTGTTTAAATATCGAGATATTTATTTTATGTTAACCGCAGAGATTAGCAGTATCTATTCTAAGAATGGCCGCGGCTACCGTATTCACAATATCATCTTCGCCCCCTCGTTTAAAACAGTGGATAAGATAAATAATACCTTAAGCCGCTGGGGAAACCTGGCCTCGGATGGCCGGCCGATATTAGGTATTGATGCAGCGGAATTGGCCCGGATAATCTTTGATATCGATGAGAACTGTTTTTTTGTGCCCGCACATGCCTGGACGCCCTGGTTCAGCGTATTCGGCTCGATGTCCGGTTTTGATAAAATCGAGGACTGTTTTGAGGCACAGACGCCTAAAATATTCGCACTGGAGACCGGTCTGTCTTCGGATCCCGGCATGAACTGGCGATGGTCCAGCCTTGACCGCTTCAATCTCATATCCAATAGCGATTCCCACAGCCCTTCGCGCATTGGCCGGGAGGCAAATGTATTTAAATGCGAGTTGAGCTACAAAGATATTATAGATACCTTAAAAAACAAGGATAAGAACAGGTTTTTATACACCATAGAATTTTTCCCTGAAGAGGGGAAATATCATTTTGACGGCCACCGGCTTTGCGGGGTAAGATTTTCACCAAAACAGACAAAAGAAAACAGGGGCCGGTGCCCTAAATGCGGCAAGCGCGTGACAGTAGGAGTAATGAGCAGGGTTGAACAGCTGTCAGATAGGCCCGAGGGCTATGCTCCTAACAACGCCATTGCCTATAAAAATCTCATTCCCCTGGATGAGATTATTGCTGAAGCAAAGGGGGTTGGCAAGGCTAGTAAAGGGGTTGAGGCAGAATATCGTACGGCCATATCGAAATTTGGCTCAGAATTTGAAATTCTTCTCAGGGCGAAGAAAGAGGATTTGGAGAAGAACCTGCCCAGGCGCATAGCCGAGGGCGTCTTGCGTGTACGCGAGGGCCGGGTCATCGTTCAGCCCGGATTCGACGGCGAATACGGAAAGATTTCTATATTCAGCGACGAGGAAAGACAAAAGAAGGATGAGGAGCAATTGAGTTTATTCTAATGAAGGCAATAATTATTTACTATTCCTATTCAGGCAATACGCAAAAGGCGGCCGATATTTTAGCCGGATATTTACGGCAGAGATATGAGGTTAGGGTATTAAGATTAGAGGCGCAGGATGAATCGCGCTCCTTTTTTCGACAGGCAGCAAGGGCATTCTGGCATAAGAGGGCAAGGGTTTCACCCGTAGATTTTGACCTCTCGGATTATGATTTAATCTGTTTGGGGACCCCGGTTTGGGCCTTTGGACCGGCGCCGGCAATGAATGCGTATCTGGATAGGTGCTCGGGGCTTGAAGGGAGGGTTGTGGTTCTATTTACCACCCATGGCAGCGGCGCAGGGGTTGAGAAGTGTTTCAAGTATATGGAAGACATTTTATCCAAGAAGGGTGTTAAGGGCTTCAGCAAATTCTCTATCCAGCAATTCAAGGTAAACGATAAGGAATTCGTAACCAAGGTTATCAGCGAGAATTTGAAACAATAGCAAGAGATGCGCCTGTGGCCTAATGGACAGGGCAGCGGCCTCCGGAGCCGCGTGTGCAGGTTCAAGTCCTGCCAGGCGCACGAGTTTAGTTAAGGATAATTAACCTAAGTCGTTGTAGTATGGCACGATAGGAGAGAATGTGAGAAAAAGGGTATTGGGGGTTATAGGTGGACACAATTGCTCTAAAGAGGTGGAGCAATTAGCCCAAAATTTAGGTAAAAATATAGCAAAAGTGGTAGATATTTTGGTATGTGGAGGCTTAAGTGGAACAATGGAGGCGGTTTGTCAGGGTTTTAAGGCTGCTGGAGGATTAACTATAGGTATTATACCAAGTTACGACAAAAATGATGCTAATAAGTACGTGGATATAGTTATTCCTTCTGGGCTGGGTTTAGCCAGGAATGTGCTGGTGGTAAAGAGCGCAGATGTGCTGGTGGCTTTGCCTGGTGAGGCAGGGACCCTGTCTGAGATTGCCTATGCCCTTCAATTTGGTATTCCGGTGGTTAGCTTAAAATCCTGGGATATCCCCGGCGTGATTAAGGCAGAAACAGTCCAGCAGACAATAGCTCAGGTAAAGAAAGTGGTGGGTGGCCGGTAGGCGGATAGGTATAGAGATTTATGGAAAAGATAGAGATAAGAACAACCCGGCGCATAGAATTGGTTGATATAACCGATAGGATTCAACAGATAGTTGCCAAATCAAAGGTAAAACAGGGGGTCTGTTTCGTCTTTGTGCCACATACTACAGCCGGAATAACTATTAACGAGAAT
Source organism: uncultured Planctomycetales bacterium (assembly GCA_964588765.1). Lineage (GTDB taxonomy): Bacteria > Omnitrophota > Gorgyraeia > Gygaellales > JAHJCI01 > CAZPQS01. The sequence goes on from CAZPQS010000002.1 coordinate 27,834, forward strand.
GCCGACCCCTCGGTTAAGCAGGATATTATTAATACTCTTAATAAACTGATACCAGCGGGTCGAGGGTATTCTCATTTGGAGGGCAATGCGGATAGCCATATTAAGTCTTCGCTTTTAGGTAATAGCCTGCACGTATTTATTGAGAGCGGCAGGATTTGTTTGGGCACCTGGCAGGGTATATTTTTTGCCGAAGGCGATGGCCCGAGGACAAGGCAGGCCTGGGTCAGGATAGTAGTTGGCAGCCAATAGACGGGGGTTAGAGATGCCGGAATTACCCGAGGTTGAGACCATAAAACGCGAGCTAAGCAGGGCTGTTTTGGGCAAGAAGATTATCGGGGTTAAGATAAACAACCCCAGGGTTATTAGGCAACCCGGCAAGGAAAGATTTTCAAAAGGCCTGAAAAATACAACCATTAAAAATATTTTAAGAAAAGGAAAGCTCTTGATTTTGGAATTATCAACCGGCAAATCCTTAATCATACATCTGAAGATGACCGGACAACTTATCTATCCGGGTAATCTCCGACAGAGTCGGGTGAGTTTCAAATTATCCAACAATAAATGGCTGGATTTCAATGACCGCCGCCTGCTGGGTGAATTAAGGCTGTTGGATGACTGGACATCCTTTAAATTTATTAAGGAATTAGGGCCTGAGCCGTTTGATTTAACCGCAGATAGATTCAAAAAGATGCTCGCCAATAAGAAAACCAAGATAAAGCCGCTATTGATGGACCAAACATTTATTTCAGGCATAGGGAATCTCTATGCCGCAGAAGCATTGTTTAGAGCCAGAATACATCCCCGGAGGCCTTCCTGTTCCTTGACGGATAAAGAAAAGGACACGCTTTTTAAACAGATACAGGCGGTATTAAAGCAGGCGATAGATTATAAAGGTTCTTCCGTGGACCAGTATGTTCAGTTATCCGGTCAACCGGGGGATTATGCCAAGTATCATAAAGTCTATGGCCGGGAAGGCCGGCCTTGTTTTGTGTGTAAAACCCCGATTAAGAGAATCTCCTTAGCGGGCCGGGGGACTTATTTTTGTCCAAGATGTCAAAAATAATTCAAAAAAAGACAAGGGTTGTTTCCAATATTCATTTGGCAGGGAATTATTATAAGTTAGCCCTCAGCCTGCCTGAGATTGCCCGGCGTGCCCGACCCGGGCAGTTTGTAATGTTGCGCGTATCTAATGATTATCAGCCGCTTTTAAGGCGGCCATTTAGTATTCATTCCGTTAATAACGGGAAAACAGGCCATAATAAAGGTCAGATAGAGATTCTTTACGAGGCTGTCGGTAAGGGCACAGAGATTTTATCGGAGAAAAAACCCGGAGAATATCTGGGTGTCCTAGGGCCACTGGGGAATGGATTCGACCTATCCGCTATCCGCTATCCGCTATCCGCTATCTTGGTTGGCGGCGGAATCGGCATAGCCCCGCTTTTATTTTTGGCAGAGAAGATCACAAGAAAACAAAAAACAAAAAACAGCAAGCCGAAGGTGCTGATTGGCGCAAAGACAAAAGGAGAAATTTTATCTAAAAAAGAGTTTGTAAAATTAGACTTGAGTGTTAAAATATCTACTGATGATGGTTCATCCGGATTTAAGGGCAAGGTTACAAGATTATTAAAGTATTTACTATCAAATATCAACCATAAACTATCGACTATTTATGCCTGCGGCCCAAAGCCGATGCTTAAGGAGGTTGCCGTAATTTCGAAACAATACAATATTCCAGCACAAATTTCTTTGGAGGAATATATGGCTTGCGGTCTGGGCGTGTGTTTGGGTTGTATGGTTAAGACTAAGAGAGGTTATCGAGCCGTCTGCAAAGATGGCCCGGTATTTGATTCAACTAAAATAATATGGTAAAGGAGGGATAGAGATGGATGAGCTCGGATGGCTGAAATTGTTAAGAAATCTAAGCATAGTCTGCAACGGAATTGGTTTTGTAATAGCCCTGGCATTTATCTTGGGCCCCAAGGTGCTTATGGCGATAAGCAAAATCTTCGACACACACTATCCCACCGTAAGTTTGGAGAAGATATTGGTAAGCAAGGCCAGGATAGTTTTAGGTTTTACCCTCTTGGTTATTACCGCTTTGATGCTATCATTGATCATAAAGGTAAAGGCATAAGCCAAGGATAAGGGATAGCTTGAGGTTTTCGATCCCGGAGATTAAAAATAAGGGATAACGATTTATAAATAGGGGAGGTGTCAATGAATGAGTTTTTGTATATCAATTTACTTAAGACCATTAGCCTTGTAGCAGGCATATTGGGAGTATTAATCGGGCTGGACCTGCTTTTGGGCGCTTCAGTTACGACCGCTTTAAAGCGGGTATTAGACAAATACTTTGATTTTGATAAGATAGCGGCCAATCGCAGAGTTCAGATAGTCATCGGGATTATGTTTTTAATCTTCTCCCTGATTATACTCTTATTAATCAAGAGAGTTTAAAGATTTATACAGGGCTGACTACAGCAGCAATAAATCCTGCAGTCTTAGCGGGATAGGGCAGGCTTAGATTATAGACGGAACTTCACCAATCCCCCCTGCTTTTAGCCACAAATAAACCCCTACCCAAACCGGCTAAATAAGTCCAAAAATTCAGATTAAGCAAGATTAATTTGTGGTATAATAAAACAGGTAAAATATCCACAAACCAAACGGAGGCAAAATGAATATATATCTTTCTTTTATGATAGGTCTTGTTATAGGCGTGGCCGCGGTTATGATTATATATCTCAAAATTAAAGATTCCTTCAAGGCAATATCTTACGACGCATTATTAAAGAATAGTGAGGAATTTTTGAAACGCGCTGAAAAGGAATTCGCCGGCCAGGCCAGGGTCCATCAGCAGGAGCTCGAGAATAAAAAGGGGCTTATCGAGCAGACATTCACTGCGATGAAGGAGAAATTGGAAGCAGTGCAGAAATCGGTCGCGGACTTTGAAAAAGACCGCAGGCAGCAATTCGGAGCCATTACTATGCAATTGCAATCTGTCGCAGACCATAGCGCCCGCATTCAAAGTGCTCTTGCCAGTAACAGGATGCGCGGGCAGTGGGGCGAGAGAATGGCAGAGGATATATTGAGATTAGCCGGTTTTATCGAAGGAATAAATTATAGAAAGCAAAAGGCGCTGGAGTCGGGTCGGCCTGATTATACCTTTCTCCTGCCGCAGAATCTTATCGTAAATATGGATGTAAAATTCCCTTTTGACCATTACCAGTATTATCTTGAGGCAAAAGAAGAGTCAGAGAAACAGAGACATAAGGAGCAATTCTTAAGAGACGTAAAGGCAAGGATAAAAGAGGTTACCACGCGGGATTATATAGATCCTGCCCAGAATACAATAGACTATGTAATACTCTTCATCCCCAACGAGCAGGTTTATGCATTTATTAATGAGGCCGATAATTCAATATTGGACGAGGCAATGAAGAATAAGGTTATACTTTGTTCTCCGCTTACCCTTTATGCAATCCTTGCGGTCATCAGACAGGCGGTAGATAACTTTAATCTGGAGAGAACCGCCGGGCACATACTTTCGCTCTTAGGCGCGTTTAATAAACAGTTGACTATTTTTATTTAATCAATGGACAGAATGGGCAAGAGAATAGACGATGCGCGTCGCGAGTTCGATACCTTAGTTTCTACGCGGCGTAATCAGCTTGAGCGCCCGCTTAAGCAAATCGAAGAACTTCGAACAAAAAAGGGAATCAATATAGAGATGCTTCCTGATGAGAGCGAATCAACCGCTGACGAAGCTTAACAAATCCAGACATAGCAGTAATCTGCCCCTATCCTTCCCTCATATCTATGTCATCGAGGCCTCTGCCGGCTCAGGGAAAACAAAAAGGCTGGCTGAGCGCTACGTTGATTTTCTGCTTCACTATTCCGGGGAAACCCCTGTCCCGTTTAATTTCCGGAATGTCCTTGCAATTACCTTCACTAATGAGGCTGCCGACCAGATGAGGCAGGAGATTCTCAGGATGCTTAAAACCAAGGCGCTCCATAAGGGCAGAGACTCCTCTGCGGCAATGCAGATTATCGATGAGATAATTCGTAATTTCTCTGACTTTGCCGTGCGCACAATTGATAGTTTTGTCCATAGCCTTCTGGTTGCCTCCAGCCTGGAATTGAAACTTCCTCCCGATTATGAGATTAGCCCCGAGCCGCGTGCTTATCTAGAATATGTCCTGGATGCCTTTTTGGATGAGGTTATTTATAATCAGGATGTCGGCCGGCTCTTTTTAGACTTCCTGAATCATTTTCTGATTGTTGAAGGACAAAGGCATTGGAATCCCAAAAGGACATTATTGAATCTTTTGATTAGATTTTATCAGGAAGAGAACAGCCATGCCAAGCCCTTCAAAGAGGTTCCCGGGGATTCAGATTTAAGCAGCCTGGAGGAGGAGCTTAAGAGCGAGATTGAGCAATTCCTTTCGTCAGTAAGTACCCAGCCGGATTTTGATCAGCGATTTACAAAAGGCCTAAGGTCCTCGTTAGATAACTCAGGGCCGGATTTTTTAAAGAGACTAAATCGCTATATTAATAAGCCGCGCCGCGTTGAACTTAATCTCCTTCCGCATTGGAGAAGGATTAAGAGCAAATACAACGATTATGCCCATGCCTTTGTCTGGCTAAGATACAGCTTTTACCTGAAGGTTTTCAGTAAATTTCGCCAGCGCCTGGAAGATTTCAAGGAAGACAAGAGGCTGGTTTTCCTCGATGAATTAAATAAGAAGGCAAGGCAATTTTTAACCAGCGAAGGCGCCCTTGTGCCGGCGGAGATATATTATAAATTATCCTCCGTACTTTATCATTATCTGATTGACGAATTTCAGGATACAAGCATTTTACAGTGGGAGAATATTCAGGCCCTGGTTGAGGATGCGCTTTCCAAAGGGGGATCTTTATTCTATGTCGGCGATAAAAAACAGGCAATCTATCGTTTCCGCGGCGGGGAGGTCGAGCTTTTTGATTTAGTCAAGGCCCGGTTTAAAAGCCAGGTGGCCGAGATTTACGATAAGGTCTTGCTTTCTAATTATCGCTCGCGGGAGGCTATCGTCAGGTTTAATAATTCCGTGTTTAGTCAGGAAAATCTACGCGGTTTTCTAAGCACCTTCGCGAGCTTAAACAGGGAATTTCAAGAAGAGATTTTGGCTGTGTTTAAAGACAGCCAGCAGAAGCCGATGGGAGACGATGCCGCCGGCGGCTATGTAAGATTAGAGATGCTCCGGGGCGAGAATAAACAACAATTACAGGATTGTTTGAATATTAAATTAAAAGAGACTATCCTTGCGCTTACGCAGAGATTCAATCATCGGGATATCCTGATTTTGGTGCGCGATAATCAAGAAGCCCAGGGGATTGCCGATTTTCTACTTGCGCAGGGATTTCCTGTTTGCGCCTCCCGCACAACAAGCATTCGTCAAAATTATCTCATCCGTCAGATAATCGATTTGCTTAAATTCTTAAATTCACCCATCGACAATCTCTGCTTTGCCAATTTTATCCTGGGTGAGGTTAACGCGTTGGCGACACAATTAGACTCCGGGGCACTGCAGTTATGGTTGGAGAATTTAAGGATTGATAAAGACAGGGGTGTTTTATATACCCTGTTTCGCTCAGCGTTCCCCGATATATGGCAGGAATTTTTCCAATACCTGTTCAATGCCGCGGGATTCTTACCCGTTTATGATTTAGTTAAGACAATCCTGGTAAGGTTTAAGGTTGAGGATAATTTCCCTCATCTTCGTGGGTTTACCCAACGGCTCCTGGAGGTATCAAATGCGCTGGAGGAACAGGGTAAGAATTCGCTTTCAGAATTTCTGGAGTGGTTTGAGAATGCTCAAGAGGAAGACCTTTTCATCCGGCTGCCTCCGGGTTTAGACGCAATTAAGATTCTTACCATTCATAAAGCCAAGGGCTTAACCTCTGCGGTGGTAATTTTACCGTATGCGGCATTAGAGGTAAAGGTGGGTGAGGTTCCTTTTGAGGCACCCAAGATTGTCTATGACAGGCCAGACGGACTCTATCTTTTGTATCCTCAAAAGGATATCTGCCAGAATCTTCCCGAGCTTACCCCCATTTACCAGAAGGAATATTCCCAGAGCCTTTTGGATGAATTGAATTGCCTTTATGTGGGCTTTACCCGCGCAGCCAGCGAGCTTTATATATTCCTGCCCCCAAAGATAAACCGAAGAGACAATCCTCTTATATCTCTACTGTTCGATAAGGAACAGAATCTAAGGGAATGGGGCAAGAGGATAACTTATCCCCGCGCGGCTCAACCCGGATATCCGCCAAGAAAATTTCAAAAAAAGACTCAGCCGTTTGAGAAATTACCCCAGGAAATATTTAAAGATATACTCAAGCCGCAGCTAATTCTACCCGAGCAGATTATCTCCTCAGAGAGAAGACGCTTGACCAAGCGAGGAGAGATTCTTCATTATCTCTTGGCAGAGATTGACCCCCGGGCCTTTATTAAGGATAAGTCCTTTTATATTCAAAGGGTTCGGGATGCCTGCCGCTTATTTAATTATTCTGATTCTCAGGGAATAATTCAATGTCTTTCTGATTTTTTCAAAGATCCCAAGATACAGCCGTTCTTCAATCCCGGGCTTAAGGCATTCAATGAAAAAGAGGCGGTTGACCAATACGGCAATCTTAAGCGTATTGACCGTCTGGTATTTACCGGGGATAAAGTCTTGGTCATTGATTATAAAACCGGCGAGGGTTATCGAGAGGAGCACCGGCAACAGATTAGGGAGTACGCGCATCTTATAAACCAGCTTTATCCGGACAGATCTCCGGAGTGCTGGCTTATTTATGTTGATACAAAAGAAGCCCGCCCGGTTAATTTATAAATATGAAGATTTTTGTCAAGGTCAAGCCCAATGCCAGAGAGAATAGAATTGAAACGACCGGCAATAATCAGTTTTCGGTCCAAGTCAAGGCCAAACCGAAGCAGGGTGAGGCGAATCAGGCAGTAATAGAGGTTTTGGCCGAGCATTTCGGCGTTGGTAAATCATATATTTCACTCTTAAAAGGGCAGACTTCAAAACATAAGATATTTATTATTAAGGAGCCGGAGAGATGAAGGTCATAAGCAAGCAGTTAAGCCTCAAAACTAAAGGAACAGGCGATTTAATAAATATTACTGAGCAGATTCAGGATGCCTTGGGGAAAACCGGCCTTGAGCAAGGGACGGTAACCGTATTCGTAGTTGGCTCCACCGCTGCCATAACCACCTTTGAATACGAATCGGGTTTAATTTCCGATATTAAAGATTTGTACGAGAAACTCATCCCTTCAACTGAATCCTATGCACATGATGAGACCTGGGGCGATGCTAACGGCTTCAGCCACTTACGCTCTGCCTTGCAGGGGCCCTCATTGGTAATCCCCTTTAATTCCGGCAGACTCATTCTGGGCACCTGGCAGCAAATCGTATTAGCCGAGTTTGATACCAGGACGCGTCAGAGAAAGATAATCCTGCAATTTATCGGAGGATAGATAATGAATAAAAGAAAATCAGCAGTCTACAAGGCAATAGTTTGCCGGCGGACAATTCGCCGGTTTAAACAAGAAACAATCCCCAAAGCTATTTTGAAAAGATTAATCAACGCCGCCCGACTTGCTCCGTCAGCAGCAAATCTGCAACCCCTGGAGTTTATTATTATAACCGATAAAGATATTCGCGCTAAAATTTTTTCTCATCTTAGCTGGGCAGGGTACATTGCTCCCTATGGGACGCCTGTGCCTGATAAAAGGCCGGTTGCCTATATCGCAATTTTAGTTAATAAGACTAAGGCACAACCAAAATACGCTGCTTATGATGTGGCAGCGGCAGCCCAGAATATCCTTCTAACCGCCTGGGAACAGGGTATCGGCTCTTGTTGGATGCAGGCGATTGACCGAGGCAGGGTAAAGGAGATATTGGGTATTCCCGGAGATTATAGGCTGGATTCAATTATCTCCCTGGGCTATAGAGCTGAATTACCCGTTGTTGAGAGATTCAGGGGCTCAATTAAATATTGGAAGGACAGGAAGGGTAAATTGCACGTACCTAAAAGAGGCATAAGCCAGATACTCTATAAGATAATATGAAATCTTACAGCAAATAATGGAAGATAATTTTGATTTTACAACAAAGGATGAGCTGCCTGAAGAGCATTCGAAGGATATGAGAAGATGTCCCCATTGTGATAAATCCATTCCTGCGGATAGCCTGTTTTGCCTTTACTGCGGCGAGCCGGTTTCGCCAGTCAAGAAAAATAAATGGCCGGCCTGGGTAGTTTTTCTTATTCTGGTTGTATTTCTCTTTTGGATATTTATCTTATGATGAGAAAAGAATTGCCTGAAAATTTAATTGAGATGCTGAATTTAAGTACTGCTATCAATCCAGAGAAGACAGCCATGTATTTTATGGATAGAAAGGTTACCTATAGAGAGCTCTCTTCTGCCTCTGACCGTTTTGCCCGGGGCTTGAATAATCTGGGGATTAAAAAAGATGATAAGGCCGCGATTTTTCTGTCAAACTCGCCGGAATTTGTGATTGCCAATTTCGGCATAATTAAAGCAGGCTCAACTGTTGTGCCGATAAATAATATGTTTAAACAGGAAGAAGCAGAGTTTATCCTTAAGGATGCCGATGCCTCTTGCGCGGTGACCTCGCTTGCTTATCTTGATATCATCAGACCGATAAGGCAGAAGCTTAAAGGCCTAAAATATATAATATTGGTGGATGGCATAACTTCCGATACCCTGAATTTTTATGAAATTATCGAGAGGACCATCCCCAAGCCGAAACCGGAGGAGATAAATAAAGAAGGCATTGCCTCAATCCTTTATACATCAGGCACTACCGGCCAGCCAAAGGGAGCGATGCTCACTCACGATAATTTTCTCTCTAATTGTTCTGCCTGTGCCCGGGCCATAAAGGCTAAAAAGACCGATAATTTTATTTGTCTTCTTCCTATGTTTCATTCCTTTGCCTGGACAGTGTGCATACTCATGCCTTTATATGCGGCAGCGAGCATCACCATTATTGACTCCCTGCGCCCTTTCCGGAAGGTTATCAGAAATGTAATCAAAAAGAAGGTAACCGTTTTTGTGGGCATACCCTCGATCTACCATATCCTTGCCCATATGCATATCCCCCCTGTTTTTACCTCGCGCATTTTAAAATTAATCGACCCGTTAAGAATATGTATTTCCGGCGCGGCAGCCTTGCCCTCAGAGGTGTTAGAGAGATTTGAAGAGAAATTTAAGGTTCCGCTCCTGGAGGGTTATGGCTTGACCGAGACCTCTCCGGTCGTATCTTTAAATCCCATGCGGGGAATAAGAAAACCGGGTTCGGTCGGATTAAACATTGACGGCGTTGAGGTTAAGGTCATTAGTGAGCAAGGCAGGCAGTTGTCGCCGGGCGAAGTCGGAGAACTCCTTGTTAAGGGACCCAACGTGATGGACGGCTATTTTAACAATAATCAGGCAACAAGTCAGACTCTAAGGGATAATTGGCTTTATACCGGAGATTTAAGCAAGATTGACCAGGACGGCTATATCTATATAGTGGATAGAAAAAAGGATATGATTAATGTGCGGGGCTTAAATGTCTATCCTGCCGAGATAGAAAGGGTTTTGCTCAGACACCAAAAGATTAAAGAGGCGGCTGTCATTAGAGTAGCCGATAAATTTAAGGGAGAGGTACCCAAGGCCTTCGTTGTTTTAAAGGAAGGCCAGGATTGCGCCGCCACCGAGTTAGTGGGTTATCTAAGAAGGCACCTGGCAGCCTTTAAGATTCCCAAATATGTAGAGTTCAGGCAATCTCTTCCCAAGACCGCAACCGGCAAAATCGCTAAAAGGCAATTAATTTAAAATGGGCAAGATATACACCGCCGGATTTGATGTTGATATAATTGAGTTATCAGCCGATTTTCTTTTAAGAGAAAATGTCGGGGATAATCCTGATTTTTCCTCAGTAGCTGTTATCTTCCCGGGCAAAAGGCCGCAGTTTTATTTAAGAAAGGCATTAGCCAGCCGGATAAAAAGGGCGTTTTCACCGCCCCGGATTTTTTCTATTGAGGAGTTTATCCAGTATCTGGCGAAGTCAAATGTACAGCTTCGCCAAGAAGGAGGCAGCTATCAGCCGATTAGTCTAATTGATGCCTGTTTTTTGATTTATAACATTATTCAGAACTTAAAGTTAAGTTATCTTGATTGGCAGAAGCAATTGGAATTCGAGCATTTTTTCTTATGGGCAAGGAGGATTTTTGAATTCCTCGAGGAACTGGATAAAGAGATGGTTTCAGAAAGACAGTTATTGGACCTGCAGGAAAATGCCCAGATTGGCCTTCCCCTGCCCGATTATATTAATCATCTGCTGGAGAATATCAATCAAATACACAAGGGATTTCATAAATCTCTGGCAGAGAATAAACTTACCACCTCGGGGTTTAATTATTATCAGGTTGCCCAGTCCATTGAAAGGATTTGCCTGGATGAATTTAAGAGAATCTACTTTGTCGGTTTCTTCGCCCTTAATGCTTGCGAGGAGAGGATTATAAAGTATCTGCTCGAGCAAGACAAGGCTTGTCTTCTCTGGCAGAGGGACGAAGATGATTGGTCTATATTTGAGGAGCAGGAGAGATTCTTTGCTCTCCAGCCGGAGAAGATTGAATCAGCCGCCCCCTATCCACAAATCCAAATTTATGAGGCTTTTGATACCCATTCTCAAATGGAAGCGGTAAGGGGAATTCTATTGAATCTTAAAGATTTGGAAGATACCTGTGTGGTTTTATCCCAGGCCGGCAGCCTTATGCCTTTGCTTTATCAGGCCTTGCCTCCTAATCTAACCGACTACAACATCTCTTTAGGCTATCCCTTAAAGCGCACGCCAATATATGCGCTAATTGATACGATTATGCAGGCGCAGGAAAGAAAGAGACAGGACGGCAGCTTCTATGCCAAGGATTATTTAAAGGTGATTATGCACCCCTACATAAAAAATATCGGCGATGATAAACTTACCTCAGATATGACTCGCATTTTGATTCATAAGATTGAAGAGTTTCTCCTGGGGATAGATAAGAGAGCAGGTTCACAAAAAAGAATATTTATCAAATTAGGGGAGATTGAGGCCAACCCCTCTATCTTTCAGGCTGCGGCCGGGTTAATCCGTAATTCAGGCATTGCCCAGATTGAGCCGCAGGATTTAAGGAATCAATTAGAACTCATTCATCAAAGATTCCTTTGCGCCTTTGATGACTGTCTTTGCCTTTTTGATTTTGTGCAAGCCACGCAGGCAATTCTTTATTTCATTTTAGAGAAGAGCCGGGTTTCTTTGGATATCTTTTCCGGTGAGGCGTTCAGCCGCCTTCTGACGATACTGGATAGCTTAGGACAGTCTCTTTTTAAGGACGAGGCAATCAGGAAGAAATCCACCTTCTTTGAATTACTTAAATCAAGTCTTTCTTTGGAGAAGATACCCTTTACGGGAACACCCGTGTGCGGTTTGCAGATTTTAGGCCCCCTTGAGACGCGAAATCTTAAGTTTAGTAATGTGCTTATCTTAGACCTCAATGAGGGTGTTCTGCCCAAAATAGATAAGGGAGGATCGCTTATCCCGGAAGGTATATTTCCTGTTTTGGGCCTGCCGCATTATCATAAAAGAGAGCAGATTATGCGCTATCACTTCCGAAGGCTGATGTGTTCAGCAAAGAATGTATTTTTAATATATCAGACTTGTTCCGGAGATAAAGAGTCTCGCTCAAGATTTATTGAAGAGATAATCTGGCAGGAGGAGAAGAGAAGCGGGAGATTATACGATCCGGGAAAGATCAAACGCATTGAATTCAAGGCAATGCCGATGAAAGCCGGTTTTTCTTTAAGCAAGACCCCCCAGACCCTGAAGATTCTTCGGAAGCATACCTTTTCTCCTACGAGCCTGGATACCTATTTAAACTGCCCGGCCCAATTCTACTTCCGCTATTGCTTGGGGCTAAAAGAAAAAGAGGAGCTTGCTGAAGAATTCCAGGCAAGCGACATCGGAAATTTCTTGCATCGCCTTTTGCGGGATTTCTATTCATTATTTCTGAATAAGACGGTTAAGTTAAATGATGAGGCATATAGGTATTTATTCGAACTTAAAGAAAAGAAATTAAAGGAATTCTTTCCTCAACAGACAGGCGAACGATTTCTATTAAGCAGGATAATAGATTATAAACTAAAATCTTTTTTTAACCGGGAGGCGGCCAGAAAAGAAAGGATAAAGATAATTTATTTGGAACAGGAAATACCCGTTGAGCCAGGAAAGATAAAGATTAACACCGGGAATGGGTCGGTATATTTAAAGGGAAAACTGGACCGCGTGGATGAGCGTATCCTTGACGGCAGGAGGCGCATCGTAATTTTGGATTATAAAACTGGAGGATATAGCCTGCCAAGGAAAGGTATTAACAAAAACTCTCTTAATAATCGAGAGGAGATAAAAAAGGCCATTGGCTCGTTTCAGCTTCCCCTTTATATCTAT
>CAZPQS010000003.1:0-35436 GCA_964588765.1 uncultured Planctomycetales bacterium
GATTAGAATTTTCATAACTCTCTCCTTCTGTTGGATATATATTACCTTATAAAAACACTCAAATTATCTTTATTAACGGGGATAAAATATTCATCCAAATAACTTTGCGCCTGTTTCAATTCCAATCTAAAACGATTATTATCAAGGCTTCTTATACGTTTAATCTTTGCGGCTAATTCGCCGGGGTCGCGGCAAACATCTTTAAGGCTGAGGCACTCAAAAAGAGGGTCAACCTCAAGAGGATAATTCACGTCCAAATAAATAACCGGCCGGCCCATTTTTAATGCCTCCAGGCATACGGTGGTCCAGGTATAAAGCACAACGCTGCATCTTTCAATTTCTTTCTGCATGGGGGGATTATCGGAGATAATAAAATTCTCGGGCAGACAAAAACCCAAATTGCTTAAAACCGTTTTAACCGGCGTCGCCGGATGAAATCTGAAATATACCTCTTCATGGCTCCCGTCCAATCCCGCTTTAAAAAGAAATTGAAAAACCTTTACGCTATCATTGACGGTTATGGTCAAAGGAACAAAAATCCCGCCATTTTGATTTCTGGGCAGCTCATTCAGGCTAAAAATATATTCCTGGCGCAATGCGCAGCCTGTCGAAAATATCGAATTGGGATAACTGCCCAATCGCCTCATAATCTCCTGGGTCTGCCTGCCCATTGTAACAATTTTATCCGGCAAGGGGATTATCTTTTCTTCTCCCGACCCCGGAAAATACTTAAAACTATTTTTTGAGACAAAGGCATGCTGAAAACCTATAATTACTGCCTTAGAAGACGCCTTTCGAATGCCTAAAATACTCATCTTCTCCCAGGCATAATTCTCAAAGGTATAGATAAATGTCTTTACGTCAATAGCTTGGGCAAGGCGCAAACAATAATAATAGTTCATAAGATTTCCGAAAAAGGAAGTGCCGATAATATCTTTGGAAGTCTCGGCGCAAAACAGGAAAGTTACATCGACGTTATCCAAAGTAATATTTGTTTCAATTCTCGGACGGCTGAAATATGTAGAGAATAAACATCTGAATATATCTGTAATCTTAATATACAAGTTTGTCGGAATTATTAAATTGCCGGAGTCATTTTTAAACCGCGCTATTATCTTTTTGTAATCAGAAATTATTCCGGCGAAGGTAACTACCTTTTCATCGTGGGATGATAAAAAACCGGGCAGACTCTTAAAGTAAGAATCTTCGTAGGTTTTATCCTTGTAATTACGGTGGTCTACCCATGTTCTAATCACAATATAGTTATCTTTATTATTTATTAAACTTTTTTTATTTCTTAATAAAATCCTGCACAAAAGAAGCTTTCCACATTCCCTGACCGCCGTACTTAGCTGCGAGAAAATACCTTTTATCTTACAAACAACATTCTTAAAATAGTAACGATACCTGTTTCTGCGGCCGCAGTTCACTATATATTCCTTACGATAATTTAATATTATTTGTTCCTTTAGAACTTCATCCGAACAAATAACCATGATATTGGATTCAATCTTGGTTATTATATTGTTAAAGCATATCATTTTATAAAGCCTCTCAAAAAGCTTTGAGTTAAGAGGGTTTTTCTCGGAAAGACAACCGGCCCACCAATAAATTGTTTTATTTTGGCTGCCTAATGAAGCAATCAAATCAAGATATCTTCGTTCAAACAAGGTCTTGTCCACATCTTTATTTAAATCAATCCAGGATAAATCTCGAGGACAATTACAACGCAAATCATCGACATTAATAAAGCTAAAGTCAGTTTTATTAATCCCTGCACACTCGAAGGCCTGTTCTATATTATCGAATAGGAAAATCCGTCTCATGAGATATACCTATATTTTACTCTATCGGCCTCCATCAGCCGCCTGACTTCAACCAGGTCCTCCGGGATATCTACGCTTATATGTGCGCCATCGACCTTAACCGCCCTTATCTTATAACCATGCTCCAATATCCGTAAATATTCGTTAAATTCAACTTCCTCCAGGGGGGTCTGCGGCCAGGAGGCGTATTTCAAAAGGAAATTTTTACGAAAAGGTACGATAAAAGACATCTTCCACATCGTATCGATTGGTGTACGGGCGTCACTGGGTAAATCATTACGTGAACAGTAAAGTATATTGTCGTTTAAATCGAGAACGGCCTTTAAATCAGCGGGACTATTTCTCTTTTTATAGGGAGTAACCAGGACGCTTACCTGTACGCTTTCATCTTCAATCAGAGGCTCGAGGGCTTTATCAATGTGCTCGGGATACAGCAGTGGTTCATCCCCCTGGATATTCACCACTATATCAGCATCTATATTTTTAGCGGCTTCGGCAATTCTATCGGTTCCGGTTTGATGGCTGGCTGAGGTCATAATCGCTTTTCCCCCGTGATTTACGACAACATCATATATCTGGCTGCTGTCGGTTGCGACAAACACATCATCCAGCAAAGAAGCAAGCTGGGCCCTTTTAAATACATGCACTACCATAGGAAGTCCGCCGATATCAATAAGGGCTTTATTGGGAAGCCTGCTTGATTTAAGCCTTGAAGGAATAATGCCGACCGCTTTCATAATTAGCTCCTTCTTAATATAGGCGATTTAATACCTGATAGCAACATTTTAACCTTTTTAATAAAACGGAAAAAATACAAATCTATAACATAAAAATTGCTTCCGTGGGAAAGGCGCCATACAAATATTCTCCGGATAATTTTAGCAAAAAGGCTGTTTTGATGTTTGGGCTTACTTAATATTGCGGTATATATACGAAGGTAATTCTGCATGCTTTCGTGATATTTGAAAAATCCGTCCCAAACCCATTGGTTGACATCAACAATTAATGCCCCGTCGACATATAAGCGTCCTTTCCATCCCTCGATTGATTCCGGAAGTTTAATATTATATTTTTTTATCATCTCTTCGAATATCGGGGAGCCGGGATAATAGCGAAATATAAAAGGCCCTGATATATCTGTGAAAGGATTAATTTTAAGTAATTTCGAACAAAGTCTATACGTTGCGAATGTGTCTTCCTTCTCCTCATTCGGCATACAAGTCATAAAAGAAAGGCGCGCCGTTATCTTTGTTTTTGCAAGTTCCCCTACCGCGCATACTATATCTTCTCTTTTAATATCTTTATGCATATAATCCAGCATTTTCTGTGAGCCGCTCTCTGCTCCCATGGCAATGGACTTTATGCCAATTCTTTCCATTTCAGGAACCAAAGCCTTAAATAAGTTATTGTTAAAATAAGATACTCTTGACCAAATTCTACCTAAGAATTTAAGATTCTCAGCCTTAACTAATTGAATGAGTTCAATTAGACGTCTTTTATTTATGCAAAAATCTTCATCCAGAAACAAAAAAGCATTAGCACCATATCGAGATTGCAGCTTTTTTATCTCTTGCACGATAGAAATAGCTGACCTGGTTCTATATCGTCTTTTTAAAATAACATTGATACAAAAATCACACCTGAAACAACATCCCAAACCCGTTAAAATAGGCATTAGTTTTATTTTCTCGTTACCGAACTCCCGCTCATAAACACTGGTCGCATTAAGGTATTTAGGTACATCCAAAAGGTCAAAATCAAAATAAGGAATCTGTGATATATCGTCGAGCTCGCGGGGTTCGGTAATTTTGACATTTCCATTCCTGTCGCAAAAAGCAATTCCTTTTATATCCTCGAGCTCTCTTTTCCCGGCAAAATAATCCATTATCTCCAAAACTGTCTCTGCCCCTTCGTTAACCACCGCTATATCAATATAAGGATTATCGACGGTTTGTTTCGGGAATAATGTCGGGTGTACGCCTCCAAAAATAATAGGTATATCGGGATTAACCTCTTTTATTTTTTTTGCTAATTCGTATGCCTTGATTACCTGCGAAGTCATAATTGAGAAACCGACAAAAATAACATCATCGGACAGCTTATCAAATATTACGCTTTCATAACAAGGGTCGACCTGAGCATCAACAAGAGACACGGGAAAACCATTTTTCCTTAAAATAGACCCTATCACCATAATCCCCGTTGCAGGATAAGTCTCTCCGGTTTTCCCATAGTGATAGTCAGACCCTGAGGGTAAATTAATGAGAATTATTTCTTTTTTTGATTCTGATTTCATCGCTGTAATGCCTTAACAATATTTTGCCTTAACCAACGGATTACAAGCCCGCGCCTTGTTAAAGCACCGGAACATCTCCTGCAGGTTAACGGCATATTAGCGCCTTTCCTTAAATTATCTAAGAAGCCGGCGTTCTTCTCCAGAATATCATAGATGGATTCTCTTTTGATGTCGCCCATACACAACAAATCATCATAAGCAAAGCAGCAGGGAACAACGTTTCCGCTAGCCAAAATACCTATAACCCTGCTTGGGCAGACATCCGGATTCCTGGAGGGATAAAAAGTCGTCAGTCTATTCCAATCTACAAATCTCTTAATTTTAAAAGAAATGTTCTCGCTGAGAATCAGCGGCTTCTGATTACCGGCATAATGAACGCTCACCTTACTCAAATATTCATCTATATCAACATTGGACTTTAAACGGCTGTCATAGCGATTTAAATGCTTCAGGAATTGCCTCAAATCATCTCTGAGGTCCGAAAGGGTATCGTATAGATAAGGACTCCCGCATTCGGTCCCGAGTATTTTTGCTTTCAGCCTTTTACCCTTATGTGAAAAGTTGCAAATTAAATCAACTACAACTTTTAATGAATTATCCTGGGCTATTTTTAAAAATTCCGAGATATTCTTTTTATACTCCTGAAAATCAATTTTAATCCCTCTTATATAGTTAAAAGACATTTGATTTAAAGTCTGCAATGATACTTTCACGCTATCCGGTCGTGCTTCTATCAGCTTGGATATCACTTCTCTTGAATTAAACAATATCCCGTTAGTTATAATATGTATAGCTAAGCCCTTGTCTTTTGCATATTTAATAAACCCGTAAATACGCTTATCCAGCAGGGGTTCATTAATATGTTGTAATAAAACTTCTTTAACACCCTTATCTTTCGACAATAAATCAATAATACTATATACGATATCGGTAGATAAAACCTTTCCCTTGTCGCGTCTTTGCGGATAAATACAAAATTGACAGTTCATATTGCAGGTTGACATTGTCTCTATTTGAACGGCCGAAAAACCGTATTTAGAAATACTTATTTGTTGGGTATTCATGGTTTTTATTTATTCTATCTCCGCATAAGCTTATATTTTATAATCTAACTTAATCATTACATCCTTGGCAAACCTCATAAAGAATTCCAGGTCTGAATCATTAAAATAATTCTTCCAGTCGCCGATGATGCCCTTTCTTGGATGAGCAGGAAAAACAACCTTATAACGCTTGCTATCGTTACGATTAAAAAGGTACCTGAGAGTTCTTTTTGCCTTTCTTTTAGCTCTGGAGAATATATCGGACGAATAAGCAGAAACAAATTCAGGCCTTTTAATTTTATCGAAAAGGCGCTCTTGCATCCCAAGGGAAGATGCAAGATTTCTTATCGTCGCCTCAAAATCATTATAAAGCGTTTCATACTTTAGATGAACCGCGTCTTCCTTGGCTAACCACTCATTAACATGGGCGCGCCAATACTCAACCCGATTCTTGTCCTTTTCTTCAAATCCCCTGATAGGCATATAATATTTATTCGGCATTCTTATGAACTCACTAAAAGTACATTCTTTGATTCGAATCTCAGTTCCTGTGGATAACCCCCCTGCGGCATCTTTCTGGTAAAAATACCATGAGAGGATAACATCTCTCCCGTCTCTATAAATATTCACTATTTTTGAATGTTCATAAATTGTCTTTATTATTGCTTTTTCTTTCTCATTCAAATAAAATTCATTGTCAAGGGCGCGTGAAATCTCAGAGGGCATAAGATGAGTTTTAAATACTTTTATCTTATTATTATCTTCGCTTAAGCATTGCTGCCATTCTTTCGTATATGTTTTATCGTGAGTCAGAAATAACCCTTCTAAAGTCGAATATGTATTTCTTATTTGAGGAAATTCAACATCTCTAAAATTCATACAAAGTGCATTTATAATAAAGTGCGTTCCGGACCTGGGGTGCGTGGCAATGAGAATAAATTTGTTTTTCATCTCTTAGATTATCCGTAACTCCGAGGCATCGTCAATCACATAAGGCGTAAATTGCAACAATGCATCTTTAGCCATTAGTCCGGTACAAACGCCTATCGAAGCCTTAAATCCGGCATTGATTCCCATCTGGATATCGCTTTGGGCATCGCCTATCATTACGGAATTTTCCGGGCCTATCTTAAAATACCGCCCTATAACTTCTAATGCCTGCGGATGAGGTTTTGGATTTTCCACCCTATTTGACCCGATAACAAAATCGACCATGTTATCTATTCTTAAGAAATTTAAGGCAAGACGCGTTCTCTCTGTTATGTCCGATGTGGCTACGGCAATCTTTCCTCTGTTTTCTTTAATTTTTCTTAATAATCCAATCACGCCTCTGGTAGGCTTAATCATCTTATGCAATAAAGGCAAGGATAATTCGTCGGCCTGGCTAAAAGCTTCAAAGCAAACGCGAGAAACGTCCTTACAATTTAATTTAATAAGATAGTCCTCGGCTGTCCGTTGAACCATCTTTCTCGGCAGGAGTCCAACGGGACCCTCGGGCCTTAGTCTTCTTTTTTCAAAATCAATCCCCATCTCATACATCAGATTATTTTTATGTTTTCCGTAGGGCAAACGATAGAAATCGCATATGCCCCTGGCCCTGAGTTCGACCATATAATGCCAATAGTTATACAAATCGATAAGGGTTCCGTCTTTATCAAAAACAAAAAGTTCTATATCCTTGATTATTTTCTGACCGACAATTATATCTATCATCTTGCAACAGCCGCGTTATTTTATTTTGCCCTTAAATCTTTCAGCCGTTTATTTATCTCGCGCAATGCCAGGCCTTGAGGCGGTATCTCTGGAGTTTGATTGTTTAAAACCGGCAAATCTTTACTCTTAGCTGCAGCGTTTTTCTTCTTATAATACTTCCGTTCAAATATTTTTCCCTCCACTATGGAAATAATCCTGCGTTTTGCAAGCAGAAATGTCTTGTTAAAACCGCGCTCTTTTAGTTTGCGAATAACTTTTTTGGTTAGCTTTAGAAACGATCTTCCTTCGGTATAGCTATTAATCTCATTTTCTAACAGTATCATCCATTTCATAACAACCGGCGTCGGACTGGTTGTATAATTTATAAAATAATTATCGGGAGATAATTCTGCCGCCTCAACATTACTGATAGCCTCAAGATATTTATCGACATCCGTTATATAACCCTTTAATTGTGCGTATTCGAATAAAGGAGCGCCCGGCATAGCCATAGGGAAAGTCGGCCGAAATTTTCTACTTGCTAAATTTGCCTTTCTTAAAAAATCTATTGTTTCATATATGGTTTCGAATGTTTCTCCGGGATAACCAATAATAATAAAAGGAATTGTATTGATACCCACCTCTTTAACCATACGGGATACTTCAATATTTTGTTGAACCGTTGTATGTTTTTCCATGATATTAAGTATTTTTTGAGAACCACTTTCAAATCCAAACTGAATGTGCCAAATCCCCGCCTCTTTAAGGGCTTTCAATATATCTCTATCCATTATATCGACTCTCATTCCCGTAATATGAAAGGTTAAATCGAAATTATTTTTACGAAGCATATCTATAAAATCCCAAACCCACTTTTTTGTTGAACCGAAGCACTCATCGCCAAAAGAAATATGACCTACATCATATTTCTTTTTTAAGTGGGCAATTAAATCTGCGATATACTCTAAAGAATGAATTCTTAAACCCGGCATATTACGATAACAAAAACTGCAACTTCCAATACACCCCCGGCCAATAGTAACTCGCATAAACTTAGGACTGCGTCTTGGCTCAAAAAGCCTCTTGTCTAACCTGTCATTATCAACGTAACCTTTAATAAAATCATGTATGGTTAGAATATACTTACTTGAATCGAGAATATCGTAGTCAGGGAATGGTAAATCATCCAAATTCATAATTAATCTTCTCGGCTTATTCTTGAGGGGCTTTCCTTCTTTTCTGAAAGAAATACCATCGATACCGTCTAAATCTTCCTTATTTTCAATGTTCTTCAGTAACTCTTTAAAAGTTATCTCCCCTTCACCATGAACTAAAACATCTACTAATGTATGATTTAGAACTGTCTCCCAAGCTGCAGCCAGCCCTCCGCCGACAACAATAGTTACGTTAGGCATTTTCTGCTTTATGAGAACTGCCATCTCTTTAACATACTTATAACTTGTTGATACAACAGCAGATAAACCTACTACATCCGGCGATAGCTGTGATATTTTGTTAACCGCCTCTTCCTTGCTGCATCTAAGGGCATCTAAATCAATAAGATGCGCTTTGTGTCCGGCGCTGCGGGCGGCCGCTATAACACCCAACGCGCCGAAGGGAGGATAAAAAGATACCTTTTCCCTTACCGGCGGAACTATTATTGCTACGGTCAACGACATTTTTATTGCCTATGGCTCTGCTTCGATCCAGTTATAAATACTATTATAAAAATAATTATGACTTGTCGGCGTTATAATATGTAAATCTTCTTTATCGCTGCTTATCAAGAATGAATTAATACTATTAAGCATCGCCTCGTTAAAATTATGTTTTTCAATTAACAGCTTGAAATTCTCGGCTTCTGCTGACTCTCTATAAAAATGTATATTATTGGAAAGAAAGTTTTCTTTATTCTTATAGCCGTCCATTCCGGCAATAAAAATTCTTTTTGCGCCCATAACGATTGCAACGGCTATCAGGAGTATTGAAATTGTCCGACAATTAGAATTAATTATTCCGTCTTTTATATCAAAGTTACTTGAGGTGCGGGCTAAATGCACGGCGCGTTCATAGCTTCGGCTGGTATATTCGTTTATAAAATCGGTGTCGAAACTGCTGGAAAGCAGGAGTTTAGATTCGCTATCCACCTGGTCTATATAATCAATGAATCTCTTTTTGTTGCTGAAGCCGTGATAATGCGGTTTAAATAATCCTCCAAGATAGTTGGCCCCCATAACTATAGGGCTGTATTTGTTAATAAATTTATCGATATCGCTTTTATACTCCTTTAAAGAAGGGCCATTGGCAAGTATTAAAAAATCCTTTGCCTTATGCCTGTCTTTATATTCGACAGGAAAATCTTTAGAAAGACTGACAAATTCTTCGGCAGTATGGTTAGGACATTCTACGTCAACGGACCCTACAAACCCGCTGTTAACTACCTTATCTAAAGTTTCTTTTTTGAATCCTATGTGCCCTATGCCTTTAATTATCTCCAGAACCTTTACTATATCATCTATTTTATATTCATGATAATCAACCAGGCTTTTTGCGTAATTAGGATGAATTTCGAAGATTCCGGATAGCATATAAGGCAAACTGTAGCCCCATTTAATATTGTCTTTTAAGCTAATGAAATAACGATCGATTAAATCCAAAATGGGCAGGGAGTTATACTTCTTATTTCCCAACATTTTCTCAAGATATATTATCAATGCTTCAAGAGGAAGGTTTCCGGAACCTCTACCTATGCCGTAAATTGTCCCATCGACAATATCGATACCGTTATTAATGGCCTCCAAGGTATTAGCAAAAGCCAGCTGCAGGCTATTATGGGCGTGAAAACCGATTTTCTTATTGGTTTGTTTGAATTTTTCTATATATCTTTTTATATTCTGAGGGAAAAGAGAGCCGTAACTGTCGGCAAAATAAATATAGTTGATAGTGGATTTCTCCAAGGGTTTAACGATAGCCTCCAGTTCTTTATTGCCGTAACCTACAATACCCATAAGTTGAATGGAAGTCATATAACCTTTGGATTTTAGTTCTTCACACAACCTTATGGCGCCGGAAACCTCATCTTTATGGCAGGCAACCCTATACATCTTAACCAGACTATTGCCGGTGAGAGGAATATTTGAGGTATCGGCTCTTGAATAATCAAGCATCAACGCTATCCTTACTCCCCCCATATCTTTGAACAACCCATCAATCATATCCTCGCCGACAGAATACCAAGGGCCCATACCGGATTTGGGAACATTTCTAAAGCCGAGCTCAATAACATCGACTCCCGTTTTTGAAATACTGCGGTAGATCTCTTTCACAATCTTCTTATCAAAATTCCAATTATTTAAATAGCCTCCGTCGCGAATGGTACAGTCTAAAATTTCTAATTTTGGAAATTTAGTATTATTCACTGGATACCTCAATATTGTTTCTAAGTATATCCCGCGCGCGGCGCATTAATAATTTTGGCGAATTAACTATTTTCTTCAGCAAACGGATATATTTCCAGATATATGTTTTACCGAATTTTCTATATAGATGCCTTTTTATATCAAAAGGATAAACTAATCTATCCCAATTATCTCTATAATAACGCAATCTCTCCTTGTAGGCATCAGGATAGTTTAAAACAGTATCTCTTCTTTCATTGGAAAAATCGCGATAAAGGCCTTCGTTAACAAGGCGGTTGCGAAAACAGTAATCGCCGAGCTTAGTCCCTTTATACGGATAGAAAATATTAATGCCGCTTGATACGGGGTTCGTCTTCCGGTTCAATTTAATTGTATCCCATATCATGCTTTCAGTTTCTCCAGGCGTGCCTATAATATTTAAAGATATAGTTTTCAGCTTGTATTTTCGTCCCAAATGGAAGGCCTCCATAATCTGCTCATTAGACATATGCCGGTTCATAACCTTGTTCCTTATGTATTCATTGCCGGACTCAATCCCTATTGATACCGACCAACACCCTGTATCCTTTAACAAACGCATAAGCTCTTCATCGACAATATTTGCGTGCAATACACAGCTAAATTTTATTCCCACCCTTTTTTTGTATTTTTCGCAAAATTCATCTCTCCATTTTTTATTCACCCCGAAAATATCATCTCCGATAGAAATTGAATCTATGTCAAATTTAGCAACTGCCTCTTTAATCTCGCCGATGCAGGACTCAGGGCTTCTGTATCGCGGATTATTTGCCGCTAAGCCATAAACGCCTGCAATAGCATGATTGCTGCAATAAGAACATAAATAAGGGCAGCCCCTTGAGAAAAAAAAGGGCGCAAAACCGGCTTCCTTTATTATATCCGCGAAAGGATACACTTCTCTGTCGGGATATGGCAGCCTATCCAGATTGGCTATCAATGGCTTGAGATTGTTTATAATAACTTCGC
Organism: uncultured Planctomycetales bacterium; assembly: GCA_964588765.1. Classification (GTDB taxonomy): domain Bacteria; phylum Omnitrophota; class Gorgyraeia; order Gygaellales; family JAHJCI01; genus CAZPQS01. The sequence continues at coordinate 11,261 of CAZPQS010000003.1, forward strand.
CGTTCTTTACATAGGCGAAATTATCCGTATCCTTATAGGGCTGGTTATTTTCAATTTTATCTAATAATTCGGCGAAGGAGTATTCCGATTCTCCGACAAAAATTCCGTCTAAAAAACTGCTCTCCAAGATACATCGTGCGTTTATGGTCGGGTGCACCCCTCCGCATATAGTAATTATATCCGGGAACCTTTCTTTAACTAATTGCGCCATTCTCTTTACGAAACTGAATTGCGAAGAAACAGAAGAAAAACCGACCACCCGAGGCCTAAAGGCATCAACCTTATTTAAAAGGTTTAAATAGTCTTCCCTTTTCCTGATAACTACCAGCTTTGCCACGTGGCCCCTCGATCTGGTTATACTGATAATGGAGGCTAAACCAAATGAATAGTAGTCTTGATGAAAATCAGTAATGTTAGGGAATACGAACAAAACTTTCATTTTTAGTTAACTCTCTGATAAAATCCGGCAATTTTGTTATTTGCTCGGGTTTATATTTATATTCATCGAAAATATTGTTTAATAAATTCTTTCGCGGTAAATGATTATTTAATATCCACTCGATAGCAAAACAAAGGTCGGCTTCGGAATCCACATTGTATACAGCTGATGGCATTATATTAGTAGCGGAAGGAAAAATTTTCGTGCCGCGTATATGCTGATAACGATTATATTTGTTAAATATTAATACGGGAACATTGTTATTTAACGCTTCTTCTATAGTAGAAGAAGAATAACTGACAAGAAGGTCGCTGATAGAAAGACTATCAATGAAATTTCCGCCGGAAACGATAGAATATGAATTAGACTTCGGTAAACTGGCCTTCAAATCTTCTACACCTAATTCACCCTTGGGGCGATAACGAATAATAAGGAATATTCCTTTAATTTTTTCAATAGCTTTTATTAAAGCGCATATCCCGTCTACATATTCATCGACAGTCTCGTAATTTAAAAATCTTTGGCCTCGGCGGTCTTTCGGAGTGCTAGCATGAAGAATTATTTTTTCATTACCGGTTACATATTGCGAGCGTAAGATATCACTTTGCCTGCCTCTTTTACAATTCCTTGCAAAAATTAAAGGACCGGTGATAATGAGTTTACTTTTAACGGGTATATCTAATATAAATTTTTCAATTAACGGCGTTTGAAGAGCAAGGTATTTATAGGGGGCATTAACCTGCCCTAAGGCATTCTCGCGCCATTCTTTTTTAGAATATTCGTCCTCTACGGGAACAAATGAGCCGTGAGGCACAAGGAGAGAATCTACCTTTTTTAATTCGCAAATCTCTCCCCAAACAGAACCCATAGCACGGGCATGAGGAGATAATACGAGAACAGGCCTGAATCGATTAAGATATCTATCGATATTAACGGATTGATAATATGTTTTATCAATCACTGCCGGAGCCAGACCTTTTCGATATTTTATTTTTAACCAATCAGAATTAACCCCGCGATAATTCCATTGCTCTATTAAATTATATAAGTTCTCTTGAAATTTATCTTTATCGTTTATAAAATCTTTGCTAAAGCGCCTCCTTCTGTTAATATTAAAAGGGAAATGCATATAAGATTCCGTTTGCCTAACACGCAACCCATCAAGAATACACCTAATTGTTTGAGTAACCGGTAAGTCTAAAATCGCGATATCATATTCCTGGCTAAGCTCTTTTCTTAAATCATCCAATAACGCCGCTATATTGTGAGTGCATGAAGTTGAAATAATTAATTTATGTTTTGCGTTCATTCTATATCTGGACAATACGCTTGCTAAATTCGTCAGCCAATTCTTAATACAATTAGATAGAGCCCTCTTCAGACGCTTAGAGCCGACTCTCATAATTGTATTTACGACTTTAATATTCTTTTTAGAACATATTTGATTGACTATGTTGGTAATCGGGCGCTCTGTCGGTTCAACCAATATGCCCACTGCAACATTTATCCTATCGGGGCCTACGGTAAACACAACCTGTGGCTCATAATAATCTATGGCATTAGATATAGTTTCTACTCTATATAACCAATTAGTAAGAACGATTCTCAAGGAAAATAGTAGATTCTCTGTATAGCTGATTGTAATTCCCACGGGATCACTCAAACGGCATTTCTCTCTGACTTGTTTTGTATATTCCTCAAGTTTGAGCAAAAGTCTGTGGCAAGATTTGATAGGGCAAAAATGAAAACTGTCTATTGACTTGACGTTATATTTTAATAAATAAGCCTTAATTAACGGATTAAAAGTTATAATCTTAAATTTCTCTGGATTGCACTTAATTTCTTTTAAACGCTTTTTTAAAAAAGCCTTTGCCTCATCAAGAAACTCTAAAAAAACAAGATTCCTGACTGTCCCTTTATCTAAATCCGAAAAATCACTAAACATCTATGCAGTCCTCTTATTAGCGAACCAGCTCTTTGCTATTTCTTCCGCAAGCATAAAATCTTCTTCATCGCGCACCTTAATGATCGATATCGGATTATGAACTTCGAGAATACCTATGTTATCGCCGTATATTTTCTTTTTTCTCATGCAGTCCGGATATATTACGTAGCCTAAGCCTTCTACTCCAATATACATTTTTTTCCTGAATTCCCTGGGGATATTCCCGGAATCAATCCTTTCGTAGCGGCCACCCTGTCTCTCCTGCCAGCAAGTCTCGAATATCGGCTTGACGGAAATAACGCTATCTAACCCCTTCGCAATAAGCTCGTGGATTAACTTATCAATATACCCGGCTTCTCTAAAGGGAAAGGTCGGCCACATAACGGCAACCATATCGGGAAAAATTCCCTGCGATTCAATCCTTTCAAGCGAATGCTGCAGTGTTTCGTCAAGACTGCCGTCTTCATTAGGCTTTCTTAAAAAAGGAACGCAGGCGCCAAGTCTCTCGGAAATCTTCTTAATTTTATGATTATCGGTTAAAATAAAAGTATTCTTTATATATTTAGACTGCTTGGCATGTTCAATAGTATATTCAATGAGCGGCTTTCCTGCCAAATATTTAGGTTCGCCGCTCACGGGTATAAAAGCCGCAATATCATACTCTTCTATCTTTTGGCTTCTTTTATCTGACTCGGGACCCAAAGATTCTATACTTTTTAAGACATTTATAACGCCGGCACAGCGTTCCATATTTCCACTTTGATGTATGCCATGGTAATGATAAACGCTGGCCCGGGGTTCATAAATAATTTTATATCCTTTTGAAAGCATCTGCTTTGCCCAGGCTCTATCTTCTATGTTTGATAGTGTATCGTCAAAGGAACACGCCTGCCAGAGATCGCGCCGAACCATACTATTGGCATTATGAAAAAAACTATCGTTGACTTGAATCTTCTTATCTAGGCCAAAGGCTATTAAAAGGTCTCTTTTGTCAAAGTCAGAGCTGAAAGACATCGGCTCTTGACGTCCATAAACCCCCGCTACATCGTCAGTTGTGAAATTGCTCAAAAGGGTGCTCAGCCATTTATTATTAACCGGTATGCAATGGGCGGAGAGGCAAGCGATATATTCGCCTTTTGAGGCTTTTATTCCTAAATTCAAAGCCTTGCCCGGAAAATATTCGTCCACCGTCAATACCTTTACATTGAATTTTTTTGCCTTATCTAAGGTCTTATCGGTGCTTTTATTATCAACGATTATAACTTCAAAATCCCGATAATCCTGGCTGAATACCGCTCTAAGCACCTCACTAATCCATCTCTCTTCATTCTTTGTCCTAATAATAATGGAAACCATAATACTCCCTCAAACTTCTTTAAAGCCCGACCCTGACCCAATAAGATTTATTTCTTAAACTTCGGTTAACAGCTTCTATTACTGCCGTGGAAACCAGAGCATCTTTAAATGTGGGCCTTTTGCCTTCAAAATCTTTAGGTTTATTTAAACCGCGTTTAATATTTAGAACATCCTTGCAAAACTGGCTTATGCTTTCTATGCCGTAACCCTTAAAAACTTTTGTTCTTGAGCCGGAAGAGAGATAACTTTGCGTAAAATAAGGATTTATATCTTCTATGCCTTGCGCCTGGGTAACAACTTGCAAGCCCCTATTTTTCTGGTCACTCTCCAGCCTGCCCAGCGTTCCTATGATTTTTATTTTCTGGTCACTCATCGAAGACGTAGTATCAGGGTCAATCCAGTTAGTTAAAATGCTTGATACAAATTTATGTTTACCGGCGCCGGCCCACTCAATCAAGACCTGAATCGAATCGTAGTTATCGATACCGTGCCTGCTCAAGAGCTTTTTCTGTCCAGTGGCAAGAACTCTTAACGGCTTAGCTGCTGTAATAAAGTGAATTATGTCAACGTAATGCACCCCCAAATACTGAAAAATATTTGTATTTCTTACCCAGGCTTTAAAAATCTTCATGGGTACCTGACGACGCTGGCTGTATTCTACATTTATGTACAGCAAGTCCCCGACTTTGCCGCCGGCTATAAACTCTTTCAATTTTAAGTTTGCCTCATCATATCTTTTATGAAATTCGACTGCGCCGTAAACCTTATTTTTTTCACAAAGGCGGATAAGCTTCTTGGCTTCGGCTACCGTAGGGACTAAAGGCTTAACCACAAGTGTATGTATGCCTGCCTTTATCAAGTCTTTTGCGACTTCATAATGAAGATGGTCGGGAACAACTACTATAGCGCAATCCGGGTTAGAAGACCTGATTGCTTTCTCGTAGGCTTTTGTATCCTTCCCTTTCTGAGGAAATCCTTTAATTTTAATATTATTTTTGGTTATCCTGGCAAGCGAAGACATTTTTCTTTTTAGCTGCTTAATGCTTTCTGAATGCCTGGAGGCAACACAAACAGTATCTATAAGACCGCAACGGGATAATTCATTTAAAGCAGGCATAATAGTCCCGTAGCCGGAAGTGCCTCTTCCTGTAACATACATACCCGCGCCTACTATCAGTACATTCAATTTTTTAGAATCTTTAGTTAATCTCATATTACAATTTCTTACTCCTTTTCAAAGCATACAAGATTTCGGCAAGTTTAAAATCCTGCTCATAATCAACATCTACGCAATCAAGCTTGGATATCTCATATAGATAGGGCTTTAAACCGATCCAGTACCTCCATTCCATTTGATTGGCCTTGGAAGCAATGTAAACCGATCCTGTAATTGTGTAGTTATTATCCAGCTCCTGGGTCAAAAGATGCCAATGCCCATAGGTACAATTAAGGGGCCTGCCATTTTCATTAATCAAAAATTCCTTGAAGGGAAGGACTGTTATAAGGCTATCATAATCATTGGGTTCTAATCTTAAGAATTTCTCAACGACAGGCTTATAATCTTCAAAGAGAGGGGCTGTGACCATCGTCCAAGCCACAACAGGGTCTCCCGGAACAGTCTCGAGCATATGAGTGTTATATTGATACAGCTTTGCGCTTGATTTACACATTTCCGAATCCCGCAACAGGAATGTTACCCCTAGTTCCTTGGCAATCCTTTTTGCTCTTTCGCTATCACTGGATACATAAATATGATCGAAACACCCCGCTTTCTTGAGTTGTTTTATCTTAAGATGTAACAAGCTCTTTTCATCTGCGAAAGGACGAAAGTTTTTATCTTTAATCCTGCTTGAACCTTCGCGGACAGGTATTAATGCTACGATTTCTCTACTCATGATTTGACTCCGATTTGGTCCTGATTTTTTTTAAATTTATTGATAATATTTGAGCAGGCCTGATGAAAAATAGCGCAGTCCACCATATAAGGTATAAATTGTACTCCTATGTTTAACCACTGCTTGATATCATTCTCATTTTGTGCCAAGACCCCGGCGGCAATTCCCTTGGCTCTAATTATCTTTACGCAATCTTCTACTGCCTTAATCACTTTAGGGGAATCCACATTATCGGGTATACCCAAAGATTGCGATAAATCATAGGTGCCTATATATATAACATCGATATCTTTCACGCTGGCTATCTTATCCAGATTATTAATGCCTTTGATATCCTCTACAAGAAGAACAATCATGGTCTCCTGATTCTCTTTATCCGTTCTCTGAGGCTGGTCAACGGCATAGTAACCGCAAGACCTGGTAAAAACAGACATACCGCGATTTCCCGAAGGGCTGTACTTAACTGCCGAGACTACCTCTTTTGCCTGTTGAGCTGTTGCTATTTGAGGAACAATTACCCCGTGGGAACCTATCTCAAGCGCACGCAGTATAGTCGGGGCATCGCAGGAAGGAACTCGCAGCAAAGGCGTGCAAGACTCGTTTTCCAGAGCGCAAACCATACCTTCGGCTGTCTCAAAGGACATCGGCCCGTGCTCCATATCGATAATTACGAAATCAAATCCTGCTGCCCCCATAACATTTGCCGCAGATACCGATGGTAGAACAGCCCATGTCCCTATACATGATTTCCCCTGCTTTAACGCTCTCTTCAAAACATTTGGCTTTCTCATCCTACTGCCCCCTTAATTCAATATTGTATTGTCTGCTAATTCGCATGAATGCATCCCAATCGGCAGGTTCCACAGGAATACCCTCTGCAGACCTTTTTTTGAAACAAGCCTTCTCCGGGTCATTAGCTACCTGAACTGCGATGTCTTTATATTTTGGCGGCTGACTCCTTATATCGTCTAATAGCTGCCGCATGCGTCTCTTAAAAATGCTTACATCTTGAAAACAATCGATACGGATTGCCGAGAAAAAATGTCCCAAACAGCGCTTTTTTTCTATTGGGTCTTTGTACATAGTAACAATATTTTTACCATAAGGCATACCTGTTACGATACTGCATAAAATTTCTACCATAAGAGAAAGACCAAAGCCTTTATATTGGCCTATGGGAAGAAGGCTTGTGACTTCCTCGCTGGCGGTGGTTTCGTTACCCTGGGAATCAGCGCTTGTGCCCGGGGGAACAGGCTCTTTGGCCTGCCTTAACTGAATGACTTTATTAAAATTTATCATACTCGTTGCCATATCTAAACAAAAGGGCTCTTCTCCTTCACAAGGAGCAGCAAAGCATATGGGATTAGTGCCGAGAAATGTCTCGGTGCTATTGTAAGTTAACATAAGCGAATCAGCGTGGGTAAAGCTCATACCAATCATATCGTGATTGACAATCTCTAAAGCATAAAAAGCCGCGGCGCCAAAATGAGAAGAATTTTTTACCGCAACCTGTCCGGTGCCGGAATCTTTGGCTAATTTGATTGCTTCTCTTACCGCACGCATACCCGCAGCATGACCATACGCATGATCGGCATCAAGTATGCCCGTACTCGCTGAAGTCTTTGAAAATTTATATTGAGGATTTTTATTAATCCTGCCCGCCTTTAAAGCCTGTAAGTAATGCGGGAAGAGCCGTATCCCGTGCGAATCAACTCCCCGCAAAGAAGTCTGAACTAATCCCCTGGCTACACAATCGGCATCAAAATCTGAGGCCCCTTCAGCAATCAAAACGTCTCTAATAAAATCCTCGACCCCGGAATGCTTAATAATATTTAATCTTTCTTTCATAGCGCCTCGGATTTAAATTCAACTGCTTACAGAAATTGGAACGCCTATCTCGGCATTACTATTGCTTACCAGGCTATCGTATTTTTCTCTTGCGATTCTTATGGCTTCTTTTCTTGAAGCACCGGCTTCAAAAGCCTTTTGTAGCTGGCTAATAACAAAACCGGTTCTTTTATATGATTGCCCGTCTTGAAAAGAATCGAGCATATCGTAATACCTGCGATAATCTGCGTAAGAATCTCCCCTGCCATCGATATAGTTCTGTATTACTGACTCTAAATCTTCAATCTCGCGAAAAACTATTTTACCCAAGCCTTGATTAGCAAATTCATTCTTTGTTAACCTGGTAAGGTCGGCGTGAAAGCTGACCGTCCCGGCAAAATAGCTTTCGGCCGCGGCGGTACTTAATCCTAACCCGATAACAAGATCGCTGGCCATTGCAATCTGGGCCGGGACAATCCGGTCATTAGGGCCACCTTTAAGAAAAACGGCTATTCGTTCTAAATCAATATAGCTTTTTAAATCTGGCAGATCTCTTAGTGCTCGAGACAGGGAATCCTTGCTTTTTGGCTTAAGAAAGACCACAATATTGCTGTTTTTCTCAATAAGTGAAATAATCATTTTATAAATCTGGGTATTACTCTTCCTGCCATATAAAGAATCGTTACTCGGTATATTATCCTGATAGCATAGTACGAAATTCCCTTTATACCTTTCCCTTAATAGTTTTGCCTGAGGTTTAAGCTCCTCAAAATAGTGATCAGAGATATATCCCGTAATAAAAATATCGAGATAGGGATATTTATTAAAAACGTTTTTTACAAAATATTGGCCCCAGGTAAATAAAATATCGCAACACTTCTCCATCCTGATATCCTGCGTGGGATAAAGACCCCAGTGACTGCTCATAAGCAGCCCATCTAATAACTCCAAGGCTTGGGCCTTAACCAACTTATCTGCTTCGGTATAATGCAAAGTCCACACCAGGCGTACCCCCATTTGACGATATAACGACTCCCAAACCAATACCCGATAAGCATACCCATCCTGACGGCATCTTACCCAGTTGTTCTTATTCCAAAATAAAAGATACAAGAATGACCGCAATACATATTTAGCGGCTTTTAATAAATTCAAAATATCCACAGTTAAATATCGACGTTCCTTAAGGTTCCTTTCGCTTATCGCGGAAAAACCTTGAAAGGGTCTCCTTAAAATCTTACAAAGATTAATCCCGCTTTTTTTAAGCTCATCTCTGGCTTCACGGTCATATTCTCTGAATTCCAGGCCATAAACAGTTTCTGGCGATATTGATGAGTTCTTTAACCAGTAAATATCATTGGGTTTATCGGCAGCGGTAGTTCCCTGAATCAATTCCACGCAAATATTTGAATGAGGCTTTTGGCTGTTTACGCTTTCTTGTCTTCTTTTTAAGAGTAGACAAAATACGACCCTGTTTACCAGTAGCGAGACCCAGGACAAAAAGTGACGAACGACAAAACTGAATCGGTCAGTGTAATATTTTCTATTCAATATCGGGTCATATAAATAATCCGGTCTATTTTGTATCTTTGCCAGATGGGCAAGGTAAGTCTTATAGAAAGAAATATTCTTGAAATCCAGAAATGCCGTGGCCATTTTAACAATTGGTGAGGAGCGAACCAGATATAAAATATCATTCTTATTAGAAATCTTCTCGGATATAAATTGCAACTTAACTAAATAGATAAAATGATAATGTGCCTCTCTTTTAAGATGTTCCTTAAACTTTGTAAAATTATAGTTGTGCCTCTGGCAAAAAGTTTTGGCTTTCTCTATTGCTGGCTCTTTTTCCGACCACTCCTGTAATGCCTCATTGCATTTTTTAATTATTAATTCGCACAATGAAACTCCGCCGATTTCCTCATCGCCTTCAGCCACATCCGTTACCTGGACAATGGGCCTTTTTATAAGCTTCTTGAGCAAGGAGGCAATAAAAGAAGAATAGCGGCAGCGATTAATATAATAAATCTTGTCAATCGGGTGTTTAATGTAAAGCCCGATTAGCTTAATTGCCGAGTTAAAAGTCAATAAATCTATCCAGATATCTTTCATAAACTATATGCGTTTTGCTATTTTGCCGATAACGCTCTTGCCGATATTTTTAAGCCTTCGCACTGACAGGTCTTTATAAGCTAAAGATTTAGCTAAAAAACTATACTTATTTCCGCTCAGATGATAACCCAGCCTGGCTATAACATCAGACATTAATATTTCCGGATACTTTACCTCACTGCTATTTTTATCATTCATCCATCGAAAACAGGCCCTTTTATCAAACATCTGATCAATATCATGAAAACTTGAATTATTCGTCCAGTCCATCTCCCGGTCTTTAGCCAAAGACACCTCTCTCTTAACCGCTACACCTAAAAATCGCGATAACTGTTCTATAACCTTATCGGGATGAATAATTAAATCTTCGAATTTTACAACCAGTAACCTTTTATTTTTAATCTCTAAGGCGCTTTCTATGTCTGCTTTAAATTCGAGCATAGATTGGACGATGTCATAGTTGGCAAACCTATTTTTTGCGGACAATAGAATATCGCGGGGGTCCCGGTATATGTAGATAATATCGACATCGGTATCTCTGATAATATCGGTGAGTCGCTTACCCAGTATAGTTACTTTAGAACCAACGACTGAATACCTTTTATTCTCCTGCATCACATTAAGCGCTCGATCATACAACTGCTTTAAATTGGAAAAGTCTTTGCCGATATTACTCATCATATCGCTGCGTATTGCCCAGCTTTCCGCTTTAAGCTGAGAAAGTAATATATTTCTTTGTGTTTGGCTTAAAGGGTTTAAAAAAGAAGAAATCCCCATTTGGCTGGAAGCAGTAAAAATAGTTCTTAAAAAATCCCGGTAAATCAAAATGCCTTCCTGTGCATTTAAAAAATTGGCTAAAAGGGTTGTGCCGCTTCTTGTATAACCGGTAATTAACAACTTCTTCATCTCTCTCTACCTTATTTATAAATTTCCTCTTTAATGCTTTTTATTTTTTCTAAATTATCTCTGTAGTTCTTGGCAATTTTATTCTTGATTGACTGGTCAAGGTCGCGCTGCAGGCAATTTTGGTTAATTTTTATCACTTCGGGATGCTTATCCAGATAATCAATAACCTCTTCTAAATTAATGATATCGACAAAGGGCACATTAGAATAAACATTGCTTATCATTTCGTAATCCTGGATATAGTCTAAGGTAAGACGCAGCTCGGGCCAGTTAAGTTTTCCTTTAATATCAATTGTTTTAACATTAAAAATTTCCGGTCTATTTATCAAATATTCCCAAATCTCGGTATCAACAATAGTTTTTACTCTGCAGACGGTAGCTAAAGCTTTCACGCGCATGCCATAAGTTGCTACGCCTAAAGGCAAACCCTTTAATCGGATAAAATCATAATTATTACTATTAATCTCATCTACAATTAAATTAGAGTAGTTAACCGTAACAAAAGGATTATCCGCAGTAATACCGACAAAATAATCGAGATTAAACAAATTAGCCGCATCAAGCAGCCGCTTTAAAACATCATCTTCGTCTCCCCTGAAACAGCGAATATCATTTCTTCTTGCGATATCAACAAGGGGCTCATCTTGAGGATTAGTAGATGTACAAAGGACTATCTCGCAGATGCCCTTTATCGCTTTTACCCGGTCAATTATCCTCTCAATAACTGTTTTACCGTTTAAGTCTTTTATTATTTTAAGCGGCAGCCGTTCTGACTTAAACCGCACAGTTATTAAAAACCCTATCCTCATAATTAATACCTGTTATTTATTCTGACCTTCTGATTTACATTCAACTTTATTAAAATCTACAATCTCATCCGCGGCTATAGAAGCTTTAGCCTTAGCGCCGACTAATCGAAATAACTGGCTTTGCGATACAGCGCTTTCTTCTTTCGTCCTTTTAAACCAAAGGTCATCTAAGGAAATTATAGAGCCTTTATTAATGTTGCGCCGGGCGACAATTGCTTTTTTCATCGGCCCGATTTTGCCATAATCTATTTCACCCGGAGACATTTTTAACGACTCATCGCCATATACAGTCAAGGCTACGTCCATTAACTGCCTTATACGTATCATCTGCTCATTGCCCACTGCCGCCTGCCAGTCTATTCTTTCTTTGCCATAATCAGGCGTATAGTGTTTCTCCAGAATATTAAATCCCATGGTTGCGGCCATAACACTGATAATTTCGTTGTTTGGGTCATCCCAGGCAGTATGGTCGGCATAGCCAACGGACACCTTAAATAAATCGCGGACCTTCAGCATCTTAGACAAGTTGATATTTGCATAATCGGTCGGGTAGTTCTGGAACCCATACATCAATATAATTTCATTTTTTCCGGCGGATTTTAAAAAATTAACTGCGTATTCGATTTCATCCATGCCAGAGCCGCCAATCCCCAAGATTACAGCACCTTTAAACCTTGCGGCTTCATTAAGTAAGAACCAATCATTCAACCCCGTAGCATGAATCTCTACCGCAAACACATTCTTATTACCGCTATTGATATATTGTAAACTCTCAACATCATCGCAAAGCGCAACCACATCTAAACCTTTAGCGACTGAACGCTCAATAGCCGAATCCCACTGGTCTTTAGTAAAAACCCATTCTTTAACCTTCGGCATTAAGGGATGCCTGCTTTGCATATAACTTTCCGGATTCAATAATAGATGAAACTTAACCGCGTTAACTCCCGTGCCAGCTAAACCATCGATCATTTTATAAAGATAGTCGATTCGTCCTTCGTGGTTATAGGCTAATTCACCAATAATGTATGGTTTCGTTTTATCCCTCATAATTCTTCCTATGCTGCACTTTGAACACCCTGCTTTAACTTAACCACCTTTTCCTCACCCCACTTACTAGAATATAAACTATCAGCCACAGCAAAAGCTCCTTGCCTGCTCATTCCCGAATTAAAGCCCTCTAATAGAGACTTGACATAAGAGCCTATGCGCAAACCCGCTCTTGCATCTCTAAATGGCTCTAATATATCAATGTTTGAAGACCAATCACCAAGTCTGGATTCACTCTGGGGATTATCCTTATATCTTTTAAGTGCCTGCATTAAATCATCTAAATTATCATAAATTATTCTTTCCCTACCCCACTGATAATAAGGATGAAAATAAAACTTGGCAAAATCACAATGGACGCCTCGACACCCCGCTATAACCGCCTCATTAAGCGCCGAAGATACTCCGGTTCCTACCGCAATATCCGCATTGAAAGATGCATCCGAAGGAAACCGCCCCACGGCATTATCTAATTGAATAAACCGTCCGGTATTTTGAGCTTTTGCGATTAAATCTTTGATTTCCGTTAACTTATGAAAAAACTTTAGTTTTTTTTCTTTGGCAATAAGGATAATATCCTCATCAGCAAATAGCCACTCAAAAAACTTACTGTAAAACTCTACCGTCATTCTGCGGGATATACGCGACTTCATAAGAAAACCACTAGGAAATAACGCAATAGTAAACTTGCGCCCGCCCTTTAAAGTAGCCGGGGCCTCCTGTTTCTGCTCCCGCTGACGCAAAGCCTGATCAAAAGGAAAACCCGATATAACAAGTCTTTCTACTACCCGACTTGTTCCTCTATGCGATATTGCTTCTTTACCCCAGATAAAAAATAAATGGTTAACGTTGTATTTCAAAAAAGGCTGCTCTTGGGGTATGGCTACGGTCGAACGCTGCACACCCGCCCGCACTCCTCCGACAACATCTAAAGCTATGGTTTGCGCTATCAACTCCGGTAAAGATGCACCAATATCCATAACGACTTTAATATTAAAAAACTTATAGAATGTTATCCAGCGATTGGTGTAGGCGATTAAATTCTTTACCCACAACAACAGCCATTTATCTACCGGGTTTAAAAACTCACCGCGCGATGCCAACTTTTTCCAATCCACAACCGGCTTGTCCTTCAATTTTATCCACTGATATTGCTTAGGATTAGCCAGGGCTTTTTTCTGCAAACAAACCACCTGCATACCCATATTTTCTATTTTGCTTTGGATATCATCCGATATCGGCTCTTTTGCAGACTTATTCAAATCAAAATAAATAAGTACATTCTTTGGGTCAATATTTCCGCCGGGATACCAAAATAAATCGGAACGTTTTTCCAAATCAGCCCCCTCTACATAATGAACGGCTACCTTGGCTTGTCCCCCTGCTTTATCCAACGACGACTTTTTTCTACCAATCAATAATCCCCGACTAATAAATAAACCCCGGACCCACTGCTTTAAGCCATTAATCTCCGGGCTCTTGTATCCACGGAATGAGCATTTATCATCGGCTACAATATTGGCAAATATAGCTAAAGTTGCAAAACTCTTACAAATAATAACATTTTGATTTACTCCTGCGTCAATATGATTTTCCCACTTAGAAGATAAAAACAGATGGAGCAGGGAGCGTATATCTTCAGCAATCTTGTGCTCAAAGAAGATATCAACATGCTCCGAAGGCAATAACTTACATATATCTTTATACAATTTAAGAGCCTTGATTGTTTCTTTTGTTTGCCTGGATATTTTCTGTAAATCAAAAATATACTCGGTAGCCATAGATTGATTGCCGACCCACATATCGCCCAAAGGAACCTTAATCGCTTCGATCTTGAAACCGCCAAACTTAGCGACAAGAAGAAGTAAATGCTTTATTTTTTTGCTGGCTTCAAAATAGTAAACCCTGTCAACACCACCGCCAAGACAAGCGCTAATAACTCGATACAGACTAAATATTGACAATTTATCTACCCACAAAACCTTAATTCTCTTTCTATCGACTACTTTATCCATTTCTGCTCAATCGCTTATCGGTTTTGCTTATTCGATGAAGATTAAGTTTTTCACCCGCGTCTATAATCGTAACGATAATCAAAACCAGCCCTAAAAGTGTGGCGGCAGCTAAATAAACCGTAAATAAAACGCGGCTCATACCAATAAACATAGCAATAAATAAAATTGCCATTCCCGCATCTGTAGTTAAGTTAGCGAATCTGCGTAAAGGGAATTTGCGAGATTTTATGGGATTAGTACTGTCGGCCTCTTCCAAGGCTTGATGCGAACCCTCCTCCGACTTAGCCCAATTATAAAAGAAAGAGGCACGATTAAGTAAATAAGCAGAAAAAAGTAAAATCATACTCACCGAAACCCCTAAAAAAAGAATAGTTAAATCTCCCTGCAATAAGAACAATCTGACTGCGAGCACGAAAGGCACCAGAACAACTATAATTGTATTCACTGTTCCGTCTAAGAATTTTCCATAATAGGTAGCTAAATCAGCACTGCGCGCTATGTTGCCGTCAACATGGTCGAATATGTACGATATAATATAGAAAATAACCCCTAAGGTAAAGAATTTGCCATAAGGCAAGGCCATAAATATCAGACTCATTATCCCCGTAATAAAAGTAAGCACAGTTGCTTTATTTGGTGTATTTATACCGATTCTAAAACTAACAAAGGTTACATAAAAAGAAATCGGCCTGAAAATATATTTAAAAATAGCTGGATTAGTATCGCTGGCTTGATTGTACGATTCTTTTATTTGTTTAAGTGTATATTTCATTGTCTTGCGCCCACCTTTTCATTGTCGCATTTTAACCTGGCAATATGACGTAAAACCGGATGCATAATATAATAGGTCTGGCCCTTATCGCTATTTTGTTCATAAGCCTCTATCTGCTTATCTTGTAAATACTTCTTTATAATCTCAACCAGTAAATCGGCCCTTATTTTAGGGTCATAGGTATAATCGATATCAACGCCTTTAGGATGGTGATATTCTTTTATCGCCACAATGGAACCGCTATCAATATTCGAATCTAAGAATAACGCCGTAGCCGAACAGGTTTTGTCGGTTAAGATCTGATAATACACTGTAGTACTGCCTCTATACTCTGGAAGTCTTCCCGCATGAATATGCAGGAATCTTTTTCCCAAATTTAAAAAATCGGGTTTTAAGATTATCCCGCCGGGGCCGGAATAAATCACGATATCTGCCTTTAGCTCTCTCACTGCCTTTACAATAATACTATTATTGATACTATCGGTTTTGATAATCTGGTAGCTAGATTCAGTTCTATCTAAAAACTTTATAATCTCTTGCTTAATAGAAGAAGCCTTCTGGTCTAATAAAGAAGGTTCTTCCTGGAACAATATTACTTCACGGGGAATCAGGTTATTCCTTGCCATCTCTTGCAGATATACTAGAGTTCTGACATTAAAAACAGCCAGCATTGAAAAGTTATTAAGCAATACCATCGATTCCGATTGTTTTAGTTAATTTGGCTACTTCTTGCAGCTCTGCCGACAAAGCATTTTTCACCAGTAAAAGATCGATACATTCATTAATATCTTCGCTAACCGCGCACAATAAATCATTAATCTTTAAGCAACAATTAAGATATTTCAAATTACCGGAAATACGATAATACAAAACGCAAAGCAAAGAAAGTAAGGCATAATTTGTTATATCTTTGTATGTAGTTGCTTCTCTCTTAAATCCCTTGGCATAACTACAATATATTCTTTTAGTTACCTCATATTTGTGAACAAATTTATCTAACCAAAAGGTTACCTCGGTTTGCCTCCTACCTATATCCTCGGAAATAACCCCCAGGAGCGTTGCCAGCATCTCAACGGATTTAAACCCCTTATCCATGTAAAAATCCAGGAATCCTCCCTCGACATCCAAAGGTAAAAACGCAACACAGCGAGATAGAACGCCTAAAAGCTCTTCTAAGCTTAAATCCTTATTGCCCGAAACCGCTGTTTTTTGCGCTAATTTCTCCATAATTATTTCTCTGGATTCCTTATATGTTTGCATGAAGGCTAATCCCTGATAAGGTGGATACCAGTAATTGAGCGGATTTTCAAAACCATTCGTTTTAGAATATGTATATTGTAGAGACGCTTCCATAATTAAATTTTTGGCATCCTTTTTAATATGGTATCAACTAAACCATCGATCAATTCTAAACCCGAATCGTTACGTATAACTAAATCCGGATTCTCCGGCGGCATAAATTCTATATCCACGCCGGCAACATTTTTTATCTCGCCATTTAATGCTTTTTGATAAAGCCCTTTGTAATCTCTTTGCATTAACTCGTCCTGAGAAGCATCAATGAAAATTTCAAAATACCCGCTATAATTCTCTCTATTCCACCTTTGCGACTCATGGAATAAAGAAAGAATACAGCAAACAACATTGATACCCTGGGAATCCAGCAATTTACACAGCTGGCACACCCTATCGGCATTTTTCTTTCGATCGTCTAAAGAATGCCCGAGGTCATTGCCAAAAATATCTCTCACTAAATCGCCGTCTAAAAATACTGTATTCTTATGTTCTGCTTTAAGTCTAGTGTATAAAGATTTTCCGATTGTTGTCTTGCCTGCCCCGGAAAGTCCGATTATCCAAATTACCATTTCTTCACCTTTAAAAAGTTTTTAGCCTTTAACTAATTTTTCTCCATATAAGCGATTAGCCAAATTAAGATCGCCTATATTATCAATCTCGCACCAACTCTCTTTTATTGGCACTCCATAGACAGGATACCCCTTCTTTATTAATAAACTTAGTAATGTGGTCATATCCATCCGGTCTACTTCTTCGCCAGTGAATTCAGCAACGATATCTTTTATCCAAGAAAACCCTTTGGCGGAAAAATAAAGCAGCCCCATATATTGACCCTGGATCTCATCAATTGACTCTACCTTACGTCCAATATCAGAGATTCTCCCCTCATTATCAATAACAAAGCTCTCTGCATCAGTTAAAGGATCCGGGAAACGCTCTTGCCAAAGCTCCAGCCAGTTAGGGTCATAACTAAGAACAATATCTTTATCCTGCTTCATAAGCTCGGAAACAGTACCTTGTCCATAGATAATATCGGCATAACTGACTAAAGAGCCGTCTTTAAATTCAGGCTCCGCACATAAAAGACTGGCTACCATATTTGTCTGCTCCCACCTGGCATTATTGATTCGTAAAGTGCCAAACCCTTTTAGCATATCGGATTTGTATCCGGTAACAATAACCACTCGCTCTATACCGCAAGCAGAAAATGCCCTTAATTGAAAACTCAAGATAGTAGAATCTCCCACCAAATTCAAGCATTTAGGTTTATCTTCGCTAAACCCTTTGAGACGACTTCCTCTGCCAGCAGCTAAAATTATTGCCTTCATCTTATACATTCACCTTATTACCAATAATCTTTTTACTAAATAATGCTTTTATCAGTTCGGAATCAAAGTTTGTTGCCGGGTTTTCTCTCTCTGGATGCCATTGGATACCGATAAACCTTGCTTGGCGATGATAAATGCCCTCAACAACGCCGGCAGGACTCTTAGCAAAAATATTGAATTTCGAAGATAGTCCTGCAGTCATAATCCCCTGATTATGAAAACTATTCACAACCAACTCTTTACCTGTTGTTTTATCGCTGAATAATTCTTCGATAATCGCCACCTTATGGTTAAAATTAGCGTGTTTTTCTCCACTGGCTTTATAAATATCCTTAGTCAATTCTCCGCCAAAGAAAACATTAAGAACCTGCATGCCGCGGCAAACCCCCAAAATCGGCAGATCATTCTTTAAACAATAGTCAATAATCCCTTTTTCTGTCTCGTCTTTTTGGGGAAAACTGCCCCAATCATTGCCGTTAGAAAGAATAACCCCCTCAATCGGCAGACCCTTAAGCGTAGCTAAGGCTTTTTCAGGATGATTCACTAAGGGAACAAGCACCACTTGCGGCATAGTCCTATATATATAGATATACCAATCCTGCGCCAAGGCATCCCTTGTCTCCGGATAATCCTGATTCTCCGCAACCCGCATTGTAATTGCTATAAGCATAATTTTATATATTTTTAAGCCTCGATTGATATAACATTGCCTTGAACACAGTTAATTTCTATTGCCCGCGAACGCAGCACACGGTCAAATATCTGCTCACCGCAGCCAATCGCCGCCGGGATACCAAATTCGGCACAACGAATAGCCATATGCGAATTTGCCCCGCCATATTTGGTAATAAGGCCTTTTATTGAGCGGGAAAAAATCCAGTCAAAGCCGGGATCAGCCCCCTCGATCAAAACAATACAATCGGAAATATCTACCCCCTCATCGCTTTTACCGTCCAGTAATACATAATTACCTCTGACAATCTTTTTTGTTATAAAATTTGGCTTATTCAGTAATAAGGGAACGATTGCGACATCCTCGGGGGTCTCAATAATATAAGGTAAAGATAAAGCCATGGTAATTTCATGCCTTTGTTTTTCCTGATTAGCAATATCTCTTAAATGTTGTTCAATATTTTTATCGCAGGCAATACTCATCGTATCCAGAATGGACTTTAGGGAAATAAAGGACAGCTCTTCCCGATTTAAGCCGATATTCTCCCCCCAGGCGGCAATAAGCTCTAAAGCATCGCTAACATTTTTAGTAAAAATAAATTTGGCATATTCTCTAGCCTGAATTGCTTTTGCGATATATTCAAGTAGTTGATTAGCCTTTATGCTGAACCCAAAACTTCCAAGTGCCTCATCGATTTGCTTTAACTGCTCCTTAGAAAAAGAAAAACCTTGAGCGTCATCCCGACGCAAAGGCCGCTTTATATTACCGTTAATCAAATCGTCTCTTTTGTCATACCTTTTTGAAACAATATCATAAGTACCCGGACGCAGATGCCCGTATTTAGACATAAATTCTTTTGCGGTTAATTGTTGGCATATAAGCCGGTCAAAATCATCAACCACCTCGGTAGCTATTGTCTTTATTGATTTTTGGAAAGAATCTATCTGTGATTCAGTCGCTAAGCCGCAAGAAACAAAGGAACGCAAGAAATCCTTGGCAATAAAGGCATGCCTTGCCAAGATGCTGAAGGGCAGCGTTCCCCACCTCACGCAATCTTCCAGCAGGCTTGATACGGCTGATAGGTCTTTTAATTCACCAGAGGCAATTAAAGCCTTTCTTCTTTCTTCAAGGGCTTCTATCTTCTGCAAACTATTCTCTAAAGAAGCTACTCTACCGCTTATTAAATTATCGGTTAACTTAAGTAAACTCTTATAAAAATTGTTCTCTTCATCCTTATTTAAAATTCCCGGTATCTGAGTTGATATTTTATTTTTAAAATCAAGGCTAAGCGCGGTTATTGCTACATCAAACTCAATCTTGTCCTGAAGCTCTTTATGCTCGGCGAGACGTTTAATCCAAGCATTAACTAATTTTTGAGAAATTACCGGATTAAGGTCACTAGGAAGAAAAGAATTAAAACTCGCACGGACATCAATGTAGGGCTGTCCACATAAAGAAATCATCAGCCTTACGCCTTTGGGCTCGTAATAGCCCATTAATTTACGGGCTTCACGCCAAGTATGATTCGTAATTAAATGCTTATATAAAGAAATAGCCAGCGGCCGCGGAGATGTTCCAATCATTTCTGCCGGATTCCAATCAGGCATTCTGCCGAAAAGGGTAGTATCGCCGTAAAGACCGTCTCTTGGCTTAAAGGACCTCTCAATAAAGTCTTGACTGTTTTTAATTGCTTCGTTAACTTTACTTGCGATATCCCCACTCCAGATGGGTTTAGTTGATATCCTGCGTACCTGGAAAATATAAACCTCCATTGCCGGACTAACCGCATATTCTATATCTAGAGAGTTATCGCCGGTAATTTGCTCTATTTCCTTTACCGCGAGCAACAATGATTTAAAACGCTCCGAGCGTAATTGCCTGATGGCATCGCGATTAACCAGCAAGGTCCGATTGCTATTCTCTTTACCCGCAGTCACCGTATCGGTTAAACCTGTCTCATCATCATAATTGATTACATAGTAGGGAGCGCCAGTATTAAGGTCCTGTGTAAATATTACCCCGCTCATCGAAACATTGTTTATCATAAGCTGCACTAAAACCTGGTCCTTAGGTTCGAATCTATCGCTCGATTTTCTGTAGCTGTCCATTACTTTATTAATGGCATCGCTAAGCGATTGTTTGTCCTCAGGCGAAACATTGGGCACTGAATCATGAATCCCGGCTAAAGATGCTTGATGATCGTCCTCAGTATAAGCACTGGAACGCACGATAACCTTATCTTTACCAAAAAACTTCCCTAATTCACTAAGAATATAATCAGCGTCTTCTCGCCAATTTGCGGCAGAAAAGTAATAAAGCTTGGGAACCTTTGAAAGCTTAAGAACCGGAGATAGAAACTCTAAAGTCTTTGCCTTTGTAGTAAACTGATATTTGTTATTAATTACCTTTGTCATTGTAGCTATATCGCCTTTTTGCATTTTCTACATGCTGAGGGCATCTCATCCTGGCTGCCATTTATTCTATCCCTCAACTCTTTAAGCTTATTACTATTCCAAATCTCATAAATTGAATTATCATAGATATTACCCACGGGCATCTGATAGGCATAGCAAGAACAGCAAGGGAAAACTAACCCGCTGTTACGTATAATAAGCCTCTGATAAGGCATCGCACATTCTTTAAAATCTATACCGGCGATACGGAATCTCTCTTTAAACCTCTCATATTTTTCGGTTCCGACAAAAGGATTGGCTACCTCTTGTAAAGTTACATAGTCTACTCTTTTGGCCCAATAATCAGTAAACTCATCCACCTCGGATATATTTTCTTTAGTTTTAATAAATGAAACTCGGGTTATCGGTAAAACGCTCCCCAGAGATTTTTTAACTTGAAGAAAAGTATCTATATTGCTCATTGTCTTTTCAAAATTAGCCCCTACGCGCATTTTTTCGTAAGTCTCTTTACGTATAGAGTCTATGGAAAATTTTATCTGGGTCAAACCAGCCTCGATAAGCTGTTTTGAATTTTGAGCATTAAGTAATGTTGCATTGGTAACGATATAGATATCAATAACTCCCGCCTGCTTGGCATAATGGATATATCTTTCAATATCCTTTAATAAAAGGGGTTCATTATAGCCATTTAATTGCACCGAACATAGGCCATGCTTGAGGCCTTCATCGATGATTTCACAATATTTTTCAAATGATATCCTTGCCTTTTCATCTACGGTATAGCCTCTTTTATCAGGCGGAATTGATAAGATGCACATCGAACATCTCAAATTGCAGCCATAAAAAATCTCAAAATTTAAATGCAGGGGGTATTTTTGCACCACCTGGCAATTAGATGCCCTATCCCATTTATTGCGATAATCACGATATCTCTGCCCAAGTTCATCGGCCAGAATATCATGATACGACCTCTTTTTATAAATTACCGTGTGAGCTAAATCTGGTTTTTCTTTTAGATAAGCGCTCATACAAAATTTCCTTATTCAAAACTGTTCAACAGATGCTTTGTGCTCTCCTTATAAGACTCCCATTGACCAATGTCCAACCAAGACTTCTCGCTAATCGGGTAAACCCCGATTGTCCCCTTCTTTGCTTTAACTGCGCGAATTAAATCGGTCATAGAAAAAGTTCCATTTTGAGAGATATATTTCAAAACCTTTTTATCGATAACATACATACCGGTATTAACCAGGAAGTCATATTCGGGTTTTTCTTCAATTACCTTTAACTCACCGCCGGAATTTATCTTCATAACCCCATAGGGTACGACAAAATGCTGCATTGAGCCTACTACGGTAATGTCATAACCTTTGCTTTTGTGAAAATTATATATATCCACATAATTTGCCTTGATTATCGTATCGCAGTTAGAAAGAAAAAATGTATTGGATAAATCCTTGGGAAGATGCTTCAGGCCTCCGGCCGTACCCAAAGGCTTCTCGCCTTCATTGATGTATTCAATGTCATAGTTGTTAGTAGTATTATTAAAGTAAGATTTGATCATCTCCGCCTTATATCCAAGAATGAAATATATTTTACCTGAAATCTCCTGCATAAAATGCTCCATTATAACTTCGATTACCGGCTTATCATGTATGGGAACCAAAGCCTTTGGCAAAATTTTAGTAAACGGAGCCAAGCGGCTACCTTGCCCTCCAGCCATAATAACAACCGAGGCATTCAAGATAGTTCTTTTAATCTCATGCCCGAAATCATCGCTAATAATATCTTTCCAAAAATACATATCGACAATTTTCATATCATCGTCGACAACCGGCAAGGAGTGCCCGCCGGATTTAATGGCTTTATTGCGTATTTCTTCCTTAGAACCATTCTTGATTAAAATCTGATTAACGTATACCGGATCACTGTTGTATATCTTGTTAACTCGCTTGGAAAGTGCCCCATCGGCAAGAATCCACCGTCTGACATCGCCATCGGTAACCGTACCCAAAAGCCTTTTGTTTTTATCAACGACAAAAAGTATTTTTTTGCCCGTCTGGTCCATCTGTCTCATGGCTTTTTTTATGGTCAGGGTTTTATCAATGAAAAATTTTTTCCATTTATTACTCATCATCACTTACTCCTTTTTAATTGCCGCCTATTATTTAGAAATTCTGCAAACATAAAATCTTGATTACTGTCAATATCGATTGACCGCTCTTCGGGCATTACATAAGCAAAGGTTTTATCCCCCCAAAAGCATTTCTTCTGCATTATATAGTCACAAAAAGCTACATATACTGCCCCATTTACCTTGTAAAACTGAGGCAAATCTTGTCGATTAATCATTCTAAGTTTAAATCGGGTAAAGTTTTTCATACACCCATTCTTAGGCAGTTCATTGGTTAAGTAAAACGGATAATCGGTTTTACATGTAGAAATCACAACCTTAGCCTTCTTAGAAAATAACGTCTCCACCGCCTTATCTATATCCTGTGCTATCCTAAGCGGGGAGGTAGGCTGAAGTAGTATAATCAGACTAAAAGCCTCACCCACATCCTTAAACCAGTTAAGCGCATGCAGCATAACATCCATACCTTTAGCCGTATCCGTAGCTAACCTTTTTGGCCGTAAAAAAGGAGTCTTTGCGCCATATCTTTTGGCAACGGCTCTTATTTTCCTATTATCGGTAGAGACAACAATTTCGTCAATGTACCTACTCTTCTTTGCCGCAGCGATAGTCCAAGCAATTAGCGGCTTGCCATTTAAGGGCTTTATATTTTTACCGGGTAAGGATTTACTTCCTCCCCTTGCCGGAATTAAAGCTAAAACTCTTTTATTTTTGTACATAATTATCTACTTCGTTTAAATCAAAAAATTTCTTTTTGAGAATACCGTTCAAATTGGTCTTTTTAATAATTTCTTTGATTTTCGAGGAAGTCTCGCCATCGCCATAAGGACTTACGACTGTTTTTAATTGACCTTGAAATTCACTTGAGTATAATTTCTCGAATGCTTGCCTGATAGCCTCAACTGTTGGTTCGCAATCGATAACGCTTTTAGGCTTTAATCTCCCCTTTTGTCTGTCGCCTATATTAATTGTACCTATATGAAAACTGGGAGCCTCTATAATCGCGCTTGAGGAATTCCCCGCAACAGCGTCCATAAACTGCAGCGTTGAAAGATATCTCATCTGCCCCATTGAAGTAAAGGCAATTGATTTATGAGGATTATTCGATGCATATTTATCAATCATTCTATTAATGACCCTGCCGCCGGTATCAGCGTTAGCTTTTGTAAAGATAATATTGGTATCAATTAAGCCATTCAACACAT
>CAZPQS010000004.1:0-30827 GCA_964588765.1 uncultured Planctomycetales bacterium
ATTATTAGTAGATTCTGCTCTTACTTGCTCATTGATGGCTATGTGTTTTAATCGCATTCTTTTGGCTTCTTCGGCTATCTGCGATACCGTTGCTTCTCCATCGGTCCAGTTTGAATGTATGTGCTTATCCGTATATATATAATCCAAATCTACCGAATTGAACCTTTTAAAATGCCTCTGCATTGCAATTTTATTCCAGCATTATGCCTTCGACTCTACCGCTAAAACCTTTCTTGATATATTCTGCTTTTATTGTTTCATAAAAAGAATTGGAAACGATTAATACTGTTGTAAAATCTCCCAGCTCGATATCCGTCATCGCCTTGATAATTTTATTAAAATATTTCTTTCCTTGCTTGGTATTGTCGTTATCTACCAGCACAAAATCGAAATCTTCGTCTAACCAACCTAAAATATTATTCAAGGCGTTATTGGCGCCATGGACGACAACATTGCTGTTTTGCAAAATAGTCTTTACCTTAATTAATATTTTTTCTAATTTTTCTTTATACTCATTATAAAAAACAATCTCCGGAGGAACGTCCGTATGGACGTTATTCGCTTTTGCATTTATATCCAGGCTATCTTTTGTTGAAGTCATGGAATTTACTTTAAATCCATTTCTTGACAACAGATATACCAGAGACCTCTCGGTATAATAATGTGCATGCTGATGCAGAAATAATCCCGGATCGCCGTTTTCTAATTGTCCTTGCGCATTCGGTACAGAAAAAAATATTTCGCCGTTTTCGCTTAAATTATTTTTGCAAAATTCAATAAGATTGTTTATCTTCTCTATATGTTCAAAGACTGCGTTAGAAAAAATTAAATCATACTTTTGAGAAAGCTTTAAACTCTTGTCTGCAAAATCTTTTATAAATAGGATACTATCAATTTCTTCGGTCTTGCTTATTGAAGGTTCAATCCCCGCCAATTTCTTGAAACCTCTTTTTTTTAAACATCGCAATATATATCCGTCGGCGCAACCAATTTCAACCGCTGATTTATAATTTTTAAAATCAACCTTATCAAGAAAATCTTTAGCTCTTTTTAACCCCCAGTTTCCCTTACCCATAGGCGTCGAACCTTGAGCATTATTCGATAAATATATCTCGCTGAGCATATTTCTCAAATCGTCATTGATAGGTTGATAGACATGGCCGCAGTTTTCACACTGGCGCAAGACGCATTGGTATGATTTTTGCGCACCCTGTTGTTCATCATCGGCATTTGTCCAGATGCGAACATCCTGCTTATTCAATATCTCTATATATTTATGGCTATCACACAAATAACAGTTCATAATCTGTTATCCGCAATCTCCTAATCTACTACGCTGCCCTTTCATTAGCTTCATCGAGCAGCGCTTTTGCCGTCTTATTATCTTTATTTATGTCTAAAACTGCCTTCCACATTTTTATTGCCTCTTCAATCATGCCCTTCTTGGCATAGGCATTTCCTAATGCCAGATGAGCAAGCTCGTGTCTAGGAGCTATTCTAATTACCTTACTAAAATCAAGGATGGCTTGATCTAGATTTCCATCTTCCATTAAGTTAGGGTTTTCAAGGAAGTTGATATTGTTAGCCTCATCCCATAAGTCATTAACAAATTTTTCATCGAACTCTTCGGTATTAATCCGGCAAGTTGTAAACTCTACGTCGGTTGGGTCCATATTATCTTTGATATACTTATTGTCCCGGCATATCTTATGCAACTGGGTTCCGGGTAAGGCTTGCGTAACATTAAAGCAAGACCAATCAAGTTTGAGTTTTCTTGCTACCTCTAAGGTTTGACGCATTTCTTCTTTTGTTTCCCCGGGAATACCGAGCATAAAAAACGCCCTGGTTTTTAAACCAACCTTGCGCACAGCCCGAGCAACTTCTTCGGCTTTCTTTAAAGAAAGGGGCTTCTTTAAAACCTTACTTAAAACTCTTTGCGAACCGGATTCGACCCCTAAAGTCAAACTCGTACATCCGCTATCTTTAAATTTTTTCAGCAATTTTTCGTCAAGCGTATAGATAGCAATGCCGCTGGGAGTTGTCCAGGTAATATCCCATTTATTATTAATTATTCCGTCTAATATTTTGCTGACTCTTTTATAATCGGCAGAAAAATTATCATCCTCGATAAGTAGCTCTTTAGCACCGTAATCCTTGATTAGAATTTCTATTTCTTTCAATACGCTTTCTGCAGAACGCGGTCTATATTTTTTACCCCAAATCTGATAGACCGCACAGTTGGTACAGGCAGCAGTGCATCCGCGGCTTGAATAAATAGTCATCCAGGGCAGCCGCGTTGCTTCTCCATGCGGCAGATTGACTTGCGAATACCTTTCGTTTGCCAACAAATGTCGTGCCGGAAGGGGAATCTCATCGACATTTTTAATAAATCTGGTTTTGGGTATAATCTTTATATGGCCATTATCTTTCATGCCGACACCATCTAAACCATCAAGACCGAGCTTACCTTCTATATATTGAACAAGCTCTAAAAATGAATAATCCCCCTCTCCCAATACTACAAAATCTAAGTTATCATCTTTGAGCACATCTTCGGCATTGATTGTCGGGTGAGACCCTCCCATAACGGTAATGTAACCGGGGTTAACAGCTTTAGCAATGCGACAAACATTTTTTGCGTCCTTATACTTAGCACTTACAAGACAGGATACGCCAACAATATCCGGGTTATATTCCCGAATACGTTTAGCGACTTCATCATCATCAAGGCCATATCTTATATACCCGCCCTCCAGTGCGGTGCCCATCGAGCATAACGGATCTTCGATAATTGCATCGATTATCTTCACTTCATAGTTGTTTTGCTCAAGCACTGCAGCAAGATAGGCTAAGCCTAATGGCGGCTGTGCCGTTGCCTTAACCCTCTTCATATGCTGAGCCGGCGTAGTTTTTGGCGGCTCGATTAAAAGTATTTTCTTAATCTTCTTTAAATCTTTATTCAATTTCACAATGCCCTCCCAGTTTTAAGGTCTCTTTCATTAGATTGCAAACACAATGTATATCTTCCTCCGAATTCAAGGTAGAGCTCGGCAAGCATAAACCCCGCTCATAAAGACGATAAGCATTTTCATAATTGTCCTGTTTATATTGCTTATAGGGCGGGAACTCAACGATAGGCATAAAAATTCTTCTTGTGGGAATACCTTGTTTTTTTAATTCCGCCTGCAGCGACGTTATATCTATACTATTTTCAAAAATAATAGTTGACAGCCAGAATGACCTGTCTGATTCTTTATATTCAGATTGAAAACTTATGGAATCAATATCCTTAAACCCTGCTTTGTAAATACTGTTAAATTTTTCTTTTTTTGCCAAAAAATAATCCAAAGCCTTCATCTGGGCAAGACCCAGAGAAGCCTCCAGATTAGTCATTCTATAATTAAACCCTATTTCGGGATGATAATAGCCTTTTGATTCGTCTCTACCCTGATTTATAAGAAATTTTATATGAGCGATTCTCTCTCTGTCATTTCCTATAACCATACCGCCGCCGCCAGTCGTAATTGTTTTATTTCCATTAAAACTAAAACAGCCTAAATCGCCGAATGTTCCGGTGTGCTTTCCTTTATATTTAGAACCCAGGCTTTCGGTAGCATCTTCTATAACATAAAGACCGTATTCTTGTGCAATATTCATTATTTCATCCATATTGCAAGGGTTTCCGTAAAGATGAACCGGTATTATTGCCTTTGTATTTTTAGTAATGGCCCGTTTTATTTGGTCGGGGTCAATATTCCAGGTTTTAATATCCACATCTACAAAGACAGGTTTTGCACCCACATACACAATGGGATTAACCGAGGCAACGAATGTTAAAGCGGGGACAATAACTTCATTTCCGGCACGAATCCCTAACTCATGCAGAGCAATATGGATTGCCGCAGTCCCGCTTTGTATCGAGGCACCTGCTTCTGCTCCAATATACCTGGAAAATTTCTCTTCAAATTCTGAAACAAAAGGCCCGTAGGTAGAAATAAAACCCGAGTCAATGCAGTCGCAAAGGCTTTCTTTCTCGGCATTTGAAACATTGGGTGCGTCCAGCTCAATCTTTTTAGTGACCTTGGATATCGGCATATAGCTTATCTCTTAACCTGCTTTCTTTTAAGGGTTGATATCTTATAGAATAAATCCGTCTTTTTCATATATTCGCTCATTTTTCTTAAAGTGGCATTTTTATCCTCGTGCTTAAACTGTTTTAGATTATTCCTTAAGGCGAGGTCCTGATCATCAGGCATATAAAATAAATATTCTTTAGAACCGCGGTAATCGGCCAACCTCCCCTTATATCCATTTTTCTGCCAAGCAACTATATCGTAATTGAAGTTAAGGGTTTTTTCTTTATCAAAACACAGCTCATCATCAAATTTTACATATACAGACTGCGCATATCTAAGCAGGTCATCTATTATCTGGTATTTGACAGTTAAGTCTTCGCGGCCGTCCTTTTCTTTTAACATCTTCTTGGCAATATAGGAAAGATAACTGTCAAACTCGTCTTTGCCTTCGCAAAGAATCTTAAACATGTATTTATAATTCAACTTGCCGAAGCCTCCTGCCATTATCTTGGCAAAATTATCTTCGCGGCTATAGTAATTGAAAAGCCCTTCTTTTGTATCAAACCACTCGGATTCTGTTTCTTTTTGAAAATCTCTCATAATCTGCTTTATCTTCATCGGTGCGGCCTCGACATCTGAAATAATTCGCAGCATAAAATCAATTGGATGAATCAGCTCTGACTGTAGATACTTCAATAAATCTATATAATACCTGTAGCTCCATAAGAACTGTATTAACCAGTGAATGGCTCTAAAAAACAATATGTCTTCTTCTGACATCGTATTTGTTGAATGTATGACTTCATCGGCCTCGATTGAAACAATATCGCCATATTTACCAAAACCCACATCAAAAAGTCTATATCTGGTTTTTATGCCGTATTTAGACCTTTGCTCTTTAGTATCAAGGACTGTTCCGCCCAGGGTTCGACAATTGTAGCAAACTACATTACCTGCCTTTATATCAAAAAGCCTCTTTAGCGTGCTTAAATGACTCTCTTTGGTTTCGCCGGGTAAACCCAGTATTATTTCCGAAGCTGAATATATGCCTTTTTTGGCAAAGTGGTCTTGAATCTCCATAAACATATCTGTTCTTATATTCGAACGCCTTACATTACCTAAAACAGCTTGATCCAGAGACTGGAATGACATTGTTATTTCAACCATATCCCCTAAAGCCTCAACCATATCAATTATTCTTTTTGGCGTATTCTTGGCCCATGCCGCAGTAACCTTCCTGGGATAACCTGAATTGATAGCCTGTTTTTTTATATACTCGGCTATCTCTTTATCGCGTTCGAATATCCCGAAGTTAGCATTGGCTATAGAAAGTAAATTCATATATTTGACATGCTTGACAATATAATCAATCTCTGCTTTAACGCGCTCGATATCGAACTGCTTAACTTCTCTGTTGGTAGTCTTGCCCCAGGCGCAAAATGTACAGGTGTAGGGACAACCCCTGTCTGTTTCTATCAAAGGGATCAGATTAGCGTTAAAAAAACTGTCCAATATGCCCGTAAGATACGGCGAGGGTATATCATCCAAGGCGCTGAACGGCTCGCTGCTTTTTGCGGCAACCAAACCTCCCTCTTCTCCATTTAAAAAAACACAACCATCTATAGCCTTAGTCTTTACTCTTCCTAAACATCCGTCTTCCTCTAAAATCCTCTTGAGCAAATTCAAGAAGCCCGGCTCGCCTTGATTCGTAACGTAAAAGTCTATCAAAGAATTTTGCCTTAAATATTCTCCTTGTTCTGTTTCCTCAATGGGAAAATTTGGCCCGCCGAAAATGACTATTGATTCTTTAGAATGCATCTTCGCAAATTCGGTTATCCTATGATTTAAATCCGTATTCCAGGCATAGTTGCCTAAGGCTAAAATATCGGGTGTTTTTTCTTTTATCGCATGTATGATTTCGAGAGGATATTTAAAGAGCTTGAACTCGACATCTTGACCGAAATATCTCTTCGCATAAGCGGATATAAACCCTATATTTAAAGGCATGGTAAAAGGGCCTTTCGCAACGGAATTATGCACCAAATCTCCCAAATAAATAACTGTTTTATGAACGCTCATATTTTACGCAAAGTTTTACGCAAGGATTCATTATCAAATTCCTTCATACGTAATCAACCATTTTAATCTTGAACTTCAAAGCCAATTTTTCAGCTATTGGCAGAAGTTTTTTTATAGTAAGGTTATCAAATACAATGGAAGCCCATCGTGTTAAAAAAGAGGTAGTGGTAATGCCTGTACATTTTTTACACACCTCTATTTTATTTTTATTCCCCGAGCTGAGCAGCTCTCTATAATATTGCATTTTTTCTGAATTCCAAAGTTCTAAAATAGGCTTATTATTGACATTGCCGATTTCTTCCCGATACTCATAATCTAAACAGCAAATCGTAACCTTGCCTTCCCATGAAATCGAAATCTGCCGCCAGGGCAGAATGCAGAGGCAGCGACCGGGTTTCTTGGGAGATGAATCTTCCTCGGGATAATATTTAGCACCTGGTAAATGAAGAAATTTCTTCATTCTAATGTCATTGAGGCTTTTATATTTACTCCAGCGCTTTTTGAAAAGGTCCATTTCTGCTTGATTTTCCGGCATATACACCATTTGAGCAATAGCATAGGGAAGACTGCTCTTAAGGGCTTCTTTCTCAATTAAGAAACCTTCGACATTAGCCATTGTTTTCTCAAAGCACGAACCTACGCGAATCCTTTCGTGTGTCTCCTTGGTTGCTCCATCTAAAGAAAAAAGCATGAGATCCGGAGGGAACTTCAATAACTTTTGTATTATTGTGCTATCGAGTAAAGTGGCATTGGTGGAAACACCGACACGAATACCTGAATCCCTACAATATGCTATCATATCAAATATTCCTGGATGCATGAGAGGTTCCCCCATACCTCCGGAAAGATAAGCCAATTCAATATAATCTTTAACCTGGTCGATAATATTTCTAAACAAATCAAAACCCATCATACCTATAGGACGTTTTGTATTGCTCCGGGGACACATTATGCAAGACAAATTACATTGATTAGTAATTTCTAAAATAAGCTCTACGGGATATGCGAGAGTCTTTGTTTTGCCTTTCTTATAGGCTTTTGTAAGTCTGGCTCTATTTTTAATTTTAGACAGCTTAAAGGTATTTTTATCCAATCTCATAATCTTCTCTTATTTGAAAATTATTACTGCATAATTATTTTGGAAGCTCATACACTTTATAATATCTATTTTCATATATTACCGGAAAACCCAATGGCAACTCTTTTTCTCTTATGACATGTGTTATATGGTATTTATTTTTCCAATGTCTAATCAAATCCTCATCTACGCCTTTCCATAATTCTCTCCATTTATCAGTGAAACTTTTTGGAGGGATGTCATTGAAGAATTCTTCAACCGAGCAATTTAAATCATTTTCAAAAATATCCTGAAAATAAGAAGACTCATTATCAAACTCTGTATCATCTAAACCGGTGGAGCATGTCAGTAAAATCTTATGGATAGTATAATGTTCAAAATCAATATGTTGAAGAGGGCATAATATAATGATATTTTCCCCTTTTAGGTTTTTATTTACAAACGGTGCAACGTCCTTAAATAAATAATATTCTTCTTCTGACATCTGAGCGCTGCGATTTATACGGGGAATGTTAAGAACTGACTTTATGTGTTGTTTTAAACCGGGGAGCCTGGGAACAGTTAGAAATATCAAAGAAATTGCTATCACGGCCGGATATTGTAATGGCTGGCAATACCGTCCGGCAGCTCTACGGATATATCCCATGCTGCATTTGTCTCTGATGTTTTTAGGTATTTTTTCTATTAGGCGACAAACAGGTTCTTCTAATATTTCATAACCTATTATAATAGAATAAAAAACATATAAAGCATAATAATAATTCATGTTGCCTAGAAATTTGCTGAAAATTCTGTAATAAGAAATAAGCACTATAAATCCAAAAGGCAGAATGAAATTCCCCTTTTTGATCTGTTTGGATAACAAGAAGGCAAGGAATAGACCTGCGAAAATCTGAATATGTATGAAGGACCGCAAAAACAACAACATCATTGCCGTACGGTTAGCCAATATATCCACAAGGATAAAATCGGCAATATATACAAGTAAAACACCTCCTGCTATAGGTAAAATATTAGCCATTCTATAATCGAACTTCCTTGCTTTATTATAACCTACAAAAAATAGCGCGGTTGTTACTATCATGGGGCCCGTCCATCCCCAATCTTTTAAGCCTCGCATTATCGAGGTATCTGACCAACAAGCATAGCATAAATATTTCGTGTAAAATTCATTTACATTGGGTTCTATTAATCTTCCTGAATAAAAGAATATGATAGGCGAGGTGAAGATAGCAAAACTAATAATATATTCGCTGATTTGCTTAAATGTTACTTTTTTATACATCAACATTATGGCTAAAGCAAAGCATGAGGTCAAAAACCACCATGACCCTAATCCAACATGAAGATAGAATATGGTTGCTGCAAAAAAACCGCAGATATGCCATTTCTTCTGTAAAAAATAATAAATTGCTAAAAGATGCAGCGGTGCTACCATTGTTTTCTGGTCTGTTTGTCCGCTCTGAAGCAATATAAATATCATAATCCCTATAACCAATATCATCCTGTCCTTCTTAAAAACAAAATTATATAATTTGATTAACACAAGTATCGCAAGGCTCATCTCAAGGAACCAAAAGAATCTGGCAAGCTTTATGAAACTAAAATCCTGCGTATATCCTAAGGTTTTTGCCACAAAAGCAAAAATAAAATCATAATTATGGTGGGGGTCGTATTGTAAGCCGCCCTTGGAATGCTGGGGATTAAGAATGCGATTAATGTTATCCATCTCTAAGGGCTCAATATGCACATTTTTTATGAAAAGCATAAGGAAAAGTAGAATAAATATGCAAGAATAAAGAAAATATTTTGAATTTAAATACCGTTTCATATTTATCTTTATCATAATTATTAAGTATTACTTGAAGTTTTTTGTACCGTTAATATCCAGCTATAAATAAAGTATTTATCTACCAGAATGGTGTTGTTTGTGCGAACAAAGTAATCCCTCACAAAAGAGTGATTTTTAATAAAAAAACTCCAATGGGGCCTTTCTTCATCAATCACTTGATAAAGGGCTTTAAATGTTTTTAAGAAAGGACTTAAAGCCTTCGCGCCAATCTCCATTGCCCTGAACATACGCCAATGACCGGGTTCCATTACAAAAAAATACCCCCCCCTCTTTAAAACCCTGCTGGCTTCTTTTAGTGCTTTATCATAATCGTCTATGCCGCTTAAATGATGCAGGACAGCGTAAATAAAAACGGCATCGAAGGACTCGCTTTCAAAAGGGAGATTTTCGGCGAACGCTACCTCAATCTTGGCTAAATTTTCAGGGATTTTTTCAAGGAGTTCTTTTTCAGGGTCTATGCCGTATAAATTCCTATATCCTTTTTGATAAAAATATTTAATAAACGGCCCTGAGCCGCATCCAATGTCAAGAATATTCTTTTGTTTATCGGGAATTAATTCTTGAAATTTTGATCTTTTTAGCATCGCATCCCTATACTTTCTGGACAAACCACTTTCTATGAGTATTGTTGAATTATCATTCCACTGAGCAGTATTGTAAGTTGAATTTCTTTGGTATTTCATAGTTTTGCCCTCAGCGCACCTCGTTAGAGCGTTAGAAATAAGCTTTCTAACGAGTTTTGTTATTTTTTCACAAGAGAAAAGAAAATTATTCCTCCCCTATCGGTATTTTTATATTTTTTGATAAAGCCTTTAACTATCAAATAAAACGGGTATATGTAGAACCTTCTCAAACCTTTAAACATAATCCACCTGTTCATTATCTTCTTTATAATAAATGCGGGAAAAGCAAAAGGAATTAGAAAATCATTAAAAAGACATATGGGTTTAGAATCGTATTCATTAAACTCGAGAACATCAAATCCCAAATCTCTAAAAATCTTTTCCCAGTCTTCTCTTTTGTGATAATTAAAATGTTTCCAGAAAATGTTGAAGAATCTCCGGTATTTTTCGGCAAGGGCATGTAACCTAAGCATACACAACAATTGATATAGCACAGTATATCTATCAAACATATCGCTGGGAATAGTTACATAGAACTTACCTCCCCTGGCAAGAAGTCTATAAACCTCATTTAATACGGATTGGAATTCTGGAATATGTTCCAAAACACTATTACTGAAAATTGTATTAAAAAACCCGGCTTCCTTGGGAATATTGTTTCCCTGGCACTGAACCAATTCTTTATACATTCCGTATTCCGCTGCCCGTTTCAGTTCCCGCTTATTTGGATCAACTCCGACATCAATTTTTTCATCGAACAGCACAGAGACAAAGGTGCCATCTCCACAGCCTAGGTCTAAAACTGGGCGTATAAAGTTTTGTTTTGATAGAATTTCACATTCAAGCGATCTTTCTATCGCCAAAGCAATAGGCGCATTCTCTAAATAATTCAGTAAAAAATTATTTTTTAATTTCACTTTATTTCTTTAATTTTTTAAGTTGCTCACAAATGAATACTATTTCTTCCTCTGTAAGTGAATTAAAGAAAGGTAAACTGATAATATTTGCTCCGACATCCTCCGAAACAGACAACGGGGGTGCTGCGTATAATGGCATAATACTAAAAGGGTAAAACCCTGGCCTGCCCTCAATACCAACCCCCAACATGGATTTTATCAAGAAATCTCTATCCCCTTTGAAGAGATTAGGATCTATTTTTACGGCAATTGCCCAAACTACGGGTTCCACTTCGGGTTTAAAATGCTGCAGGGTAATACCTTCTTCGCCGGTTAAATGTTTACAATAGAGCTGATAAACCCTCTTCCTCTGAGAGATAATAGTATCCAGCTTTTCAAACTGACCGCACCCCACAGCAGCCTGCAGATTAGTAATCCGGAAATTATATCCTATCATATCATGCCAGTACCGTTTATCCTTACGCATACCGTGATCGCGGATTATACACATTTTTTTGTACAGTTTTTTATCTGATGTTAAAACAAACCCGCCCTCACCCATAGTAATAGTCTTGGTTGCCTGAAAACTGAAACATCCTACATCACCGAACGTCCCGGCAAACCTCATCTTATATTTTGAAAAAGCGGCTTCAGCAACGTCTTCAATAACAACAACATTATATTTATCGGCGATATTCTTTAATTCATCCATATCGCAAACATTGCCGTATGTATGCACCGGCATAATTGCTTTTGTTTTACTTGAAATACATCTCTGAACTGAAGCAGGGTCAATACACCATGTTAATGGGTCAATTTCGGCCCACACGGGAGTAGCTCCCGCAGCAATAATCATATTGGCCGGAGCTACAAAGGAAAAACCCGGAATAATAACCTCGTCACCCGGACCAATCTCAAGCGCTAAAATGGCTAATTGTAAAGCTGTGGTGCCGTTAGATACCGTTACTCCGTACTTTGAGCCAAGGTATTGTGTAAATTGTTTTTCAAATTTCTCTACGTAAGGCCCGCCTGAAATCCATGATGACTCAAATGCATTTACCAAATATTCTTTCTCTCTTCCAAAAAACAGCGGCTTAGCCCATGGAATTATTCTTTTCTTCATATATTTTACTCTTTTCTACTTGCATCAAACCGGTTAATTCTGTCAACAATCTTT
The DNA here is from genome assembly GCA_964588765.1 of uncultured Planctomycetales bacterium. GTDB lineage: Bacteria > Omnitrophota > Gorgyraeia > Gygaellales > JAHJCI01 > CAZPQS01. The sequence continues at coordinate 11,782 of CAZPQS010000004.1, forward strand.
GAAATACTCTTCTCATTGAGCCCCATGTTAATGGGCAGATTCATAATTTGTTCTGAAATATATTCTGCATTCGGGAATTTCTCTTTAACATTATATTGAGGCAGTCCAGGCACTATATAATCAAAATACCTTTCAACATCTATTCCGTTTTTTAATAAATATCTTTCCATTCCATCTCTGTCCGGATAAAGAAAGGGGATATGAGAATAAAAGGTATCTGTTCTCCAATAGTTTTTTACTTGCGTAAAAGTAGGGCTTAGCAATTTATAATAGATATTCCCTATTTCTCTGCGCCGCCTTAGCAAATTATCGAATCTCTTCAGTTGATTTAATCCGATGCGTTTTTGAAAATCACACATATCTTCAAAATATTCGGGGCGTTCCTGGTGAATGTCGTGATATCTCTCATTGAAAAACGCATTCAGCAATGTTGTTCTTCTGCGGATAAATGATGTAAATGAATAAAGGACCGGCCGGAATGCAAAAAAGAACAGAAAACACAAAAAATACTTTTTAAATTTTTTCCATGGTTTCATATCTGTTCTATTTTTCAGGGTGTAATCTTCTAATATTTTGAATCTGGTTTCATTATCCGTAAAGATAATCCCGCCGCCAAGACATGAAAAAGGTTTCCTGACGCCGCAACTGATCTCAACATAATCATAGATACCGGCGGGCCGCTGCGGGACATGGCCCGGCGAAAGCGCATCATCTAAGATGACTAAGAACTCTTTATTCTTCTTCAAAAAATCTAAATCAGAAAAATCGTCTATTCCATAAAGATTTGTAATTATGACAGCCCCTAAATCGGGATTATGTTTTTTTATTTCTGCTTCGGTAATTTCAGCGTTAAACGACCCTTTTGTCGTATCTACAAAAACTGGCGTATTACCCGACTGGACTATGGCCTCGGTTACCACACTGCAGGTATATGCCGTAACCAGAATAGATTTATTCTGAATTTTGTTGGCTTTCAATATATGATATATCCCTGCTCTTCCAGAGGCATATGTCAGTGAGTATCTGGATTTAAACTTTTCGCTTAGTTTCTTTGTGAACGCCTCACTGCAATCTTTACCGATATAGGCAAATGCCGTGAAATCGGACCATGTGAGATGAGGATAAAGAGCCGGTATCATTGTGATGCTCCTGTTTTCCCATTACTAAAAGTAAGTTTACTGAACCCGACCAGGGCTTTCAGTAAATGAATGGTTTTATAGCGATTAAAAAGCATAAATAGATATCTAAGCAATCTTTTAGGGCGAAAATAAAAAGATTTATATAAACTATTCATGAAATTTATTAATATTTCATCGCTTAAATCAGGCGGTTTATAACTGACAAGGTATTGATTTATTTTATTAAAATCCTCGATCCGGGTCCTGCCCATAATGTCACAGTATGCGGTTGAACCGGGCAGTGGCGTGAAAAAGCTTATATTAATATCGCTCAGGGGAACATCGAGTATTAATTTTCTGGTTTCCTCCAGAGTATACATAGTTTCTGGAGGAGCACCAATGATCAAATAAGCCCTTGCCGACATCCCAGCTTCTTCGGTAGCGGTCAGGGCATGCCTGATTTGACTGACATTTATTCTTTTATTAAAATAATCCAATATTGTCTGCGAACCGCTTTCAACGCCAAATGAAATCTGCCAGCATCCGGCTCTTTTCATATCCTTTAATGTCTGTTTATCAAACTGATCTGCTTTTCCTTCACAACTCCAGGTAACATTCAATTTATTTTTTTCTATCTTATCGATGAATTCATATAACTTCGCTTTATTTAAAAGAAACATATCATCATAAAAACATATCTCTTTTATTCTGAATTTGTCCTTCAAATGCCTGATCAATGAGATTAAATAATCAACGGAACATGAGCGTAACTTATGTCCAAAAACACTTTGTGTACAGAAAGTACAGCTGTACGGACAGCCCCTGGATGAAACGACAGGGCTAACAGGTAAGCGGGAATAATTGTTAGGCGTAGGCCTGTAAAAGCCAGGGAAATCCGGCAGCAAATCATAAGCAGGAAAAGGAAGTTCATCCAGGTCTTTAATGTACTCCCTGGGGGCGGTTTTTGTAACCACACCGTCGTTCCTGAATACTATTCCCTTGATATTATTATCTATTTTGCCCTTATCAATAATTTCAAATAGTGTTTTCTCCCCTTCTCTATAAACACCCACATCAAACGACGGGAAACGCTCAATTGTTTCCTCAGGCAGGGCAGAAACGTGTGGGCCGCCGACTATTGTAATAATGTGAGGAAACTGCCTTTTTATTTCTCTGGCCAGTTGCGCCGCAGAAGAAATCATAATCGTTGTAGCCGTAATTCCGATGTAAGCAGGCGGATGTTTTTTTACGTAATCCAAAATTGAATCAACACCCATGTTAAGATTACACGCATCCAGTATTTCTACCGAAATACCCTGCTGCCTGATATAACCGGCGAGGCTGGCCAATCCTATCTGGGGAAGATTACTCCCCAACCTTAATTCCCATTGACTTAATTTGGTCGACGGGTTTATCAGTATTACGTCCGGCATATTATATCTGTCCTCGCTAAAACGAACCTTTTTTCCGCTTCCGGAAAATCTTTAATATTTCTAAAGCAATAAAGGTACCTTTAGAGTCTATAAACCACATAATATTTGTTTTGATAAACTACTGGAAAATTTAACGGTAACTCCTTCTCGCGAACCACATGAGTCACCTTATATTCTTTTTTCCAACATTTAATCGTATCTTCTTCTAAACTTCTCCACATATCTTCCCATTTCTTACGTAAATAAACAGTGCCCTTCCCGCTAAACAACTCCTCTGGCAAACAATGCAAATCATGCTCTAAAATATATCCGACACGAGAAGCCTTATGTTCATACATGATATCGTTGTGCGGCGTGGCAATCGTCATAAAAATTTTATGCTTAGTATAGTAAGGAAAGTCAATCGCATTAAAAGGAACCAGCAAAAGGGCATTGTCGCCTATGATTTTGTCATTGGTAAACTTTATTACATCGTTATACAGATAGTCTTTTTTGGTCCAGACAACCGCACTATCCTTCTGTGGAATGTGAAGGGAAGTCTTGATTTGCTGTTTCAATCCCGGAAGCTTGGGAATAGTTAACAATATCAGAAAAATTGCCATTATCAGGGGGCGCCCTAAAGGGGGAATTATCCTATGGCCGATTGTCTTAAAAGGAAACCTAGCAAATATTTTCTCCAAGACCATAGAGACTCTTCCGATAAAAAGCAAAATATATTTTTCACCGATTTCATAAATTAAGAGAACGAGATAAAAAATATTTATAACATCGTAATAGTCTGCATTCCCAAAAAATTTACTGAAAACCCTATAATAAAGAGTAGTCAATATAAATATGACAAATAAAATATAGTTTCCTTTTTTGATTTGTCGCGCCAATAAAAATGCGACAAAGAGCAAAGAGAAGAACTCAACATACAGTATTGCTCTCAATAACTGCATGACTATTACTGTACCATTGCGTAATAAATCAGCGAAGATAAAATTCACCCCATAAACCATCGTCATTCCTATTGCGATAGGGATAATATTATTATTTTGATATCCTGATTTCTTTGCTTTGTTATATCCTATTATAAGCATCGCGAATGTTAGCAAAATGCTCCCCAAGAGTGCAGGATTTCTCAATGTCAACAATAATGAACAAGATGACCAACAAGAATAATAATAATAATTTACTAAAAACTTATCTATACGGGCACCTTGCCCCCTGCCCATATAAAAATATAAAATGGGAGACGCCATGAGGATAATTAAAAACGCGTAGCTGACTATTTTTTTAAATGATATTCGCTTCTGCATCATTATTACACTAAGAGCAAAACATGATAACAATAGCCACCATATCGCTAAACCAACGTGTAGATAGAAAAGAGAGGCGGCGAAAATAGCTGAAATAAACCACCTTTCTTTCAAAAAATAATAAATGGCCAATAAGTATAGTGCTTGCGCCATTGTCTTTTGATCTGTTTGGCCACTTTTTAACAACATAAATGTCACAACTATCATAAATAATATTAACCTATCCTTCTTGAAGAGAAAGTTGCACAATTTAATGAGTACTATTATGGCAAGCCCCATCTCCAAAAACCAAAACCATCCCGCCAGATCAGTAAAACGATCCTCATATCCAAGCTTTTGCGCTACAAAAGCAACAATATAATCATAGTGATGAAGCGGGTCATAAGTTAACTCTCCTTTTGGATATTCGGGGTGAAGAATCTGAGTAATAGCACCAACCTCAATTGGCTCAAAGTGTATGTTTTTAATAGAGGCCATCATCAAAAGCATAATGAAACAACAGAAATAAATAAAATATGATGACTGTAAATATCTTTTCATTATTGCATGACCTCTATGGGTTCCCATTTCTGTTTTTATTAATCTTCCCTTCTTTTCTCCCGAGAGAAAAAATATAATATCGCCTCATTATTTAAGGCCTCCCTAAGACCACCTGCGCCCGCGGCGCTTAAATTGTTTGTACGCCCCCCTCGTTGGCATAGGGAAATAACTACCTTTCCCTGACGAAGGGATAATCGGTATATCTTGCCCCTGTTTAAATTTTTCTAAGGTATCTACCAGCAATTTTGCGGAGATCCTTGTAAGCTTATCATATATAGACTCCACAGTCTCCTCAGAATCTATATCGAACCTTTCCTGTGCAATCACTCTACCTACATCGGTCTTCTCATCCATATAAAAAACGCTTACTCCCGAGGAAGTCTCCCCATTTGCCAATGCCCAGAAAAAAACTTCAAGCCCTCTATAATTCGGCAAAATCGAAGGATGGCAGCCTATGGTTGCAACGTGCGACAGACCAATCGTAGACTTATTAAGGATATGCATGGTAAAAGTGGACAGAATAATATCCGGTGCAAACTTATTAATAAAGTCGCGTGTAGAGGAATCATTCACATCTTTAGTAAAATAGAAAGTTATACCTTTTCTCTTTACCCGTGAATACAGCGTGTCTCCTTTAAGTTTATATTTAGCTATATCAATAAATCTTTTAAAACAAAAAATAATGCTGGCTTCCTTGAGCATCTTAACAATCGATGCGACAACAGATCGCCTATAATATAAACCTTTAGTGATAATTACTCCGAATTCTATATTCTGATGGGCCTCGATAAGTGAAGTCAAAATTTGTCGCACCCCATAATTATCATGGCCGACAATAACAACCTTTTTGATATTATTAGTTAATTGCGCCATCTCTATTTAAGATCCTTTATCAGAGCAGGATACAAACAACCTTAATACTGATAAAAGGAATTCATGGTTGACTTCCTTTAACCACGCAACAGGCGATTTCCAGGCATATGCAGTACTTTGGTTATCTAAACAAACATCGACTTGATCTACCACCATATGAAAAACTGTTGTAATAGCATGGGAAGCATAATCTGATGGTCCAGAATCAAATATTAAATCATATGTTCCCAAATCTCCAATTTCATTTGCCTTACCTCCGCACTCTTCTTTAAGCTTTCTTCGTGCGGCATCAATACGTCGTTCACCATGAAGCACACGTCCGCCGGGAAACCACCACTGGTCTTTTGCCGGATGATTCATTCTTCTTAGCATTAAAACCCTGCCGCTCTTGTCTGTAACTAATAAATCTACGCAAGGAATCGGCATTAATCGGACAATTTGTTTATAAATTTCTTCAGATATATTCATAAGACTTTAGATACGGCGCGGCCTGTAATAATTTCTATCTCCGGTAACGGTATTAATAACTTTCCTCCTCTCTCCAAATAATCTTTCTCCTTCTCGAGAAAACTGTCTTTAAAATGCCACGGCAAAATTAACAGGTAATCCGGATTCATGCGTTTTGCTTCTTGTTCAGAGACAATTGGAATATGAGTACCGGGAGTATAACGGCCAAATTTATCTTCATTCACTTCGGCAATGAAAGGGATATCTTGAGCAGTAAATCCGCAAAACTGCAATACTACATTTCCTTTGGTTGATGCGCCATAACCGATTATTTTTTTATTATCATATTTTATGTTATTTATGAACTGCCGCAGTTGCTGACGATGGTTGTAAACCTTTCGCCCGAAATCCTCATAGGGCGCTAAAGTACTCAAGCCCCGCTTGTCTTCGTCGAGCAAAATCTTCTCTATTAACGCCGTATTTTCGCGATAGGGTGAGTTTTTCTTAGCAACTGTTACAGAGAAACTACCCCCATTTATTTTATTAAATTTAACATCGATAATCTTGAATCCAACTTTATCCATCATCCATTTGATTTGCCTCAATCCATAATACTCCAGATGCTCATGGCAAATAGTATCGTAAGAATTACTTTCCAACATAATGGGCATATAACTCTGTTCAAAAACCCAAACACCTTCATCATCCAAAATCTCATATACATCTTGAATAAAATCCAGGGGATTTTCTAAATCGTAAAGCATGGCTATAGAAGTAATAGCCTTAGCTTTCCTTGCGCCAAAATTTTTCTTTACCTTGGCGGCAGAGAAAAAATCAGGAATAAGCTGGATATGTTTAGGATAATACTTACGGAATTTATTGCCCAGGGGGTCAATACCTATAATAATCAGGCCGATATCGGGATACGCCTGCAAGAGAGTACTGTCGTTGCTGCCTATATCAATCACCATATCGTTTCTGGATAAAGAAACCAAATTCATAATTTCATTTACTTTATCCCGCAGATGACGCACCATCGACAGATTGAGTCCGGACCGGTAACCATAGCTGTCCCCGTACATTTCATCAAGACTGTAAGAGTGTCTTAACTGCAGGAGGCCGCAACAGCTACGGTTTCCTCCCTTCTGACATTTAACCAGATTCAACGGCCCGGCGGTAATTTTCTGCTTCTTATTCCTGGGGAATACACCGGTTAAAACCTGCTGGCCCAAATTGAGAACCGAAACCAAATCATTATTGCCGCATATTCGACATTGTTTAATTTCTTTATACATCCTTTTTAATCCTTATTCTATAAGCTAATTTCATCACTTCCTTAAAGTACTGCCAAAAAATCCTAAAGAATTGCCTGTTGTTGTCTCCTTTTTTTCTTGCTCCGTTCACCGCGGGTATCTGCAAAACTCTTATTCTATTTTTTTGAAGATAATATACTAAACGGATACAGTAATCGCCATAGCCCCAAAAAATATTATCGTAATTGAATCTCTCAATCGTTTCTCGCCTTATTGCCAAAAATCCATAAAGACTATCGGTGATTGTCCCTCCTGTCATTAAACGAATGAAAATATTAAATATCCAGCTTAAAAAATGCCGCATCCAGTTATTCATCTTCCCGCCATAGAGAAAGCGCGACGCCAATACACATCTGTAATGAGAAAGGGACTGAAGCATAAAAGAGAGATATTTAGGTTGATGATTAAAATCAGAATCCATAATAACAAAAACATCCCCGGTGGCGTTTTCCAGGCCGCAACGAATTGAATTGGCCAAACCGCGATTCTCGGTACGCAATATTGTGCGCACACAAGGGTCATTGAGCTTGAGCACAGTTTGATAAGTACCGTCGGAACTATTATCATCTACCACAAGGATTTCATATTCATAATGGCGCAACACCGAATGCAGAATATCTATCATTAAAAGTATATTCTCCCTCTCGTTATAAGTTGGTAAAATCACTGAGACTTTATTAATCATAATTCACCTTTTAATAACCAATAGCCTGTACTAATTCCCCGATCTTCGATATCGGTAAAAATAATTAAACAGGCTTTTGGCCATTTCGAGTATACTCATTCTATATGGTAGACATTTTTTAAGATAATATCCGTCAATACAATCGCCTAATTTCCTAAAGATTATGTTTGCCGGAAGATGAAAAATAATTTTATCAAAAAAATTAAAAAGATAAGGATGCCTGGCTAATAGAGAAAAGAAATACCTTAAGTTCAATTTACGATTTAAATCTTCATCGTTTTCCATCAATGATTTATGATAATAGTTAATATCCAATTTTGAAAAATCACCATCAAAATAATTGTTTTTAATTGCATAATTAGTTAGCTCTAATTTTGGATAAGGAGCAAAAAGAGAGCAATTTGCAATATCCGGTTTAATATGCATATTGATTTTTAAAGTATCGAGTGCTTTTTCGTAATCCTCGCCGGGAATGCCGATAATATTCTGTGTTAAAAACTTAATTTTATACTTTTTGAGTATATTTGCTATTTTAATCATTGTATCTACAGTCATGTTTCTTTTTAATACTTCGGCTCTAATAAACTCATTACCTGCCTCAATACCCACATACACCAGAGTACAGTTAGCCTCCTTAAGAAGAGAGATAATCTCTTCGTCAAGATTATCAAACCGAGCGTTGATGCAAAAGGGTATGCCGACCTCCTTTTTGTAAATTTGCGAGAATTGCCTTACCCATTTCTTATCTAACGTGAAAACATCATCGACAAAACCGACCATCTTAATTTTTGTCAGGGTCCTTTCATAATTTATTTCTTCACAAATTTTTTCAGGTTTTCTTGATTTATATATATTCTTATTATCTTTATATATATTATTGTATGTTTTATTAAAACAATAGGTGCATCCATAAGGACATCCCCGATGTGCAAGAAAATGCTTAATTCCATGCTGATTAACCACAGAGAAATTGTCATAAAAGGTTTTTCTATCGGGAAACGGTAATTGATCCAACTCCTCAATGCGCGGTCGAACAGGATTCTTGATTATTTCACCTTTCTTATTAACCCAAAAGTTCAAGACGTCTGCCGGAAGCTCTTTTGACCGCGACATTTTTTTAACAAATTCTTCAAGAGCTAATTCTCCCTCGCCGATGCATACTGCATCTACCGATTCCTCTTTTATGATTTCGGGAAAAAAGGTTGCGTGTGGTCCGCCGAATAATGAAGTAAAGCGTAACTCCTTCTTCAAACTCCGGTTAAAATCTAAATAGCTATTTTGTCTACCGGAAATAATGCTATACGCTACTATATCCGGCCTAAAACGTTTTATATCCTGAGAAGGCCAATGAGCACTTTTGCCGAATTCGAATACTTTAATATCATAGCCATTGTTTTTTAGCACTGCCGAAAGATAGGCAATACCCAAAGGAATGGAAAATTCAACTTTATCAATGGCAAATGCTACTTTCATACTCTTCTCCTTTTATTATTTTGCGTTCTGTCAAAAACAGCTAAAACAAGAGACCCACTCTTTTTGCGTCTCTAATGTCCGGTGCATCATCTAGCTATTCCTGTATTTGTTGTCATCGGGATTGAAAAATACGTTACTATCAATCAAATCTTTAATTTCTTTGATACCATCGTTTAATTTTCTCGTAATAGAAAACGCCAAGTCGGTTTTTATCTTCTCGAAAGAAACGCGATAGTCGCGAGGGTCTTCGTCTTTACGGACATAGTTAACCTTGGCGCCCGGGATAAATTTCTTGATCTCCTCAACTATCATCTTTTTGTTGTAGTTCTCTGCGGTATCTCCGACATTAAACACATTATAAGCTATCTGCTTTTCATTGCTTTCTAACACAAGTTTTACTGCGCGGGCGATATCATAAACATGACAATAAGGCCTCCAGAACTGTTCGCCAAAAACCTCTAACTCTCTTCCTAAAGACAGCTCCTTAGTAAACTCGTTAACGGTAAGGTCGAATCTCATCCTCGGCGATACCCCATAGACAGTCGCAAAACGCAATGAAGTAGAGCAAAAACCGTCTTTCTTTTTAATATCATTCAATATTAAATTATCAAATTTTACTTTTAGCTCGGCATAGAGCGAAATCGGGGCAAGCGGAGAATTCTCATCTACGTAACCTGAAGGGTCGGACATCTTTCCATAATTACTACAGCTGGATGCGAAAATAAATCTTTTTACTTTATTTTTCATAGAACAGCTGAGAAGATGCAGGGAGGCATCCCAGTTAGTTTCTTTTGCAATCCGGGGCTGCCTCGCACAGGCAGGATCACCTACAATTGCTGCTAGATGTATAACTGCGTATATGCTATAATCATCAAAAATATGTCTTATTAAATTGATATTTCTTATATCCCCTTTAATAAATTTAAAATTAGGATAATACCATGTGCCAAGCAAGGTTTCCCCTCCAAAGCTTAAATTATCTATAACTATTACGTTATAACCGCTATTGAGCAATAACCCTACAAGCGGCGAGCCTATATAGCCAAACCCGCCGGTAACAAGTATCGTCTTATCATTAAAATTCATTCCTTGGATCCTTCGCCCCTTTCGTTTTACCCCTCAGGACGGGAAAGGAAACCAGCAAAATTCACCGGCCCCTCATATTTTATTATCCGTGCCGTCGTAAACAGTGCTCTTCTGTAGTGAATCAAGAAAGTAGAATTTACCCTTTTGCTCTAACAATTCATTATAACTCCCCGACTCACACACAGTTCCCTCTTCCAATACATATATTTTATCGGCAAACCGTACACCGGATAACTTATGAGTAACAACGATAATAGTGAAATCTTTCTGAAAGCCTTTTATGGTCTGCTGTATTAAGCGCTCTGATTCCAAATCTAAAAAACTGGTTGCCTCATCCAAGATTAAAATGCAAGGCTCCATGAATAAGGCTCTTGCTAAAGCCACTCTTTGTCTTTGGCCGCCGGAAAGCATTATGCCGTTTTCGCCGATTCTTGTTTCTAAACCCTGGGGCATTTGTCTTACGACCTCATCCAAACCCACTTCTTTAATTATCTTATCTATCTTCTCATCGCTAAGGTCAAACGTACCTATAGTCAAATTCTGCCTCATACTCCCGTCAATCAATGTTGTTTCTTGACTGACATAAGCTACCTTGGACCTCAGGGAATTTTTATCTATCTCATCGTGCGGGATATTGCCATAATAAATGGCACCGCTGTCGGGATTCAGGAGTCCTAAAACCAAATCCAGGAGCGTGGATTTCCCCACCCCTGAAGGGCCGACAAAAGCAGTAGTCTTATGGGGTTCTATATTAATGTTGAGATTGCTGAAAACCCTGTTTCCGTTAGGATAACAAAAACTGACATCTTTAAAAGATATGGGTTCAAATGTCTTAAATTGCTTGGAGGCATTTCTTTCTTCATTATCATGCAAATCGTCTAAGCGCCGGCGTAATGACAAATATACAGGGATGTTGCTGTCTAAGGTAATATATGCGGTTGACAAGGCCGCAAAATGCGGTGACATCTTCAGAAAAATCAGCAATATTAGCAACAGGCTGGAATAACTTAAGGCCAGCAGCTTATAAAAGAATATCACCGATATCAGAAAGAGAAGCGTAACCATCAAGATGAAGGTATACTGCATTTCGATATGAACATTCTGTCTTTTTATATTCTTCGCGATTGCTTTGATATGTGTAAAAATACCGTTTATCAATCTTTCGTTCAAAAGCGAGGTTTTAAAAAACTTCTTATTTTGCTGGAATCCATTTAAATCATTAGCCAGGGTTTTGTTTTTCTCATTATAATCGGCTGATAGTCTATATACGCAAGATGAATTTAGCGATCCCAAAATGCCCAAGACCGCATAAACAGCCATGGCTAAGAGAGTTAATGCGGGCGAGAGTTTTATTGTTACAAATAAAAGAGTAAAGACCTGCACCGAATGTATCAAAACTCTTTGTGAATTAAGATGGGCGACGCCGGCTAAATCAGCCTCTCTCAGGACCGAATAATTCATTTCGCCTGAACGATTATTAACGAGCCAAAGCCAATCTACTTTTCCGTAGGCTTTAAAGAGTTCTTCCTTGTAGCCCTTAGAAAGCTCTACTTGGGCATTAGCGGCTAGGAGGGAAGAGACAAATATTAAACATTGGCCTAACAAAATCAAAAAGGAGGCAACCGCCAACATGGTATAGAAAGAAGGCTCTAAGCCTATAAACCTCAATGCGTTTTCTAGATAAACAAGGTAACCTTTGCTATCTACCGCGGAGCTGCTCCCTTCCATATAATTGAGTATGGGAACAAGCATGGGTAACCCCATAATACTGGCGGTTCCGCTCATAAACTGTAAAAAGGCAATCAATTTATAGCGAGGCGTGGTGGTAATTAAATGAAGAATAAACTTTAATTTCCTGAATATTTTAGCCAAAGACTGCATATTCCTACCCATCAAACGTCTAATGACGGACAACATTTTTAGCCTTCTCGTATTCTATAAAATCCTTAACCGCACATGCGGCGATCCTTCCGTATTTAAAGGCCTCTTGGTCTGAACATTCTGCCTCACCGGCCATCTTCAAGGGGTCATCAATCCAAAAGCCATGCTTTGCGATTGCCGTCAATAAACAAACGATTCTTCTTTTCTTCTCTTCCTTGGGTATTGACCTTATACGTTTAATTTCATCCCCGATGACACGGGAAAATTGCTTTATATCGGTGCATCTCCTGGATAGATTTAAACAGTCATACATATTCTCTTCTAAATCGATAACCGGGATGTCGCGCAAAATAGCCTCCCAGCCGGTAGTTCCTATAATCGTTGCTACTATCTGAGCATTAGATATCAAACTATGGGTATTGCTGTCTACCGGCACAAAGACAACATTTGAATATCTTTTTATCTCATCATAAAAAGCCTTCGGCCTTGTCCGCCAGTGTAATGTGCCGGGATGCTCTTTTACAACCACCTTCCAGTCAAAGGGTATGCTCTGGGCTAAGGCCTCTATTACGGTAAGTTGATTTACCCACATGGTGCCCTGGATTTGTGTTGAATACTCATTGGGGCTGTGCAGGGGAAAATACAGATATTTCTGCCCCGGCTCTAATTCTTTACCGTAAAATTTGGGATTGAGCAGCTGCATTCGGCGATAGTAGACAACGGTCGATTGATAAATATTTTCTATCAAGGTCCTTATGCCCGGCGCTTGTCTAAAAATGGTATTTTTATTGTTACGCAAGGGCGCGTCTTTAAACCAGTGAATAAATTCTTTTATAATCGCTCTCGCTGAACAGAATAAAAACTTAGACACCGGCCGGCCGGTCTTCATGGAATCAATGTAGCTTACCAGAAAATTGTATTTTTCCTGGTTATCAAGGCCGCTCATCATTTCGTTATAGATTTTTTCACCTGCCGATAAATCCAGATTTACCTCTCCCTTAATAAGCTTCCTGTATGTATCGTTTATCTGAGGAAAGGTGTATTGTTTATTGTCGGTCAAGATTTCATAATTCTGGACACGACCTATTTCCGGCACCAGATATAGAATATTGTAATTCTTGCATAACCGCTCGACGATTGGGCAGCTCATAGAACTTTGGCCGTTAGTAGGGATAAATACATCGGGCTTAAACTCCTCTATCACCATCGTATAGAATTTAATAAGGCCGGAGGCCATCTTTAATATATTATCGTGACTGTTTATTTTCCTTATGTAATGGGGGGCAAGATGCACCCCTTTACAGAACTGATATCCCCATCCTCTATCCATAGCAAAAATACGCCAGAGACTTTTTTCGGGGAGCGTTTCTTCAAATCTTCTTAACAGCTCATAATCGGGTTCCCGGCTTAAGAAATTATTGACTTCTACTCGCCAATCATAGATGCGTTCATATTTTATATCGGTCTGTTTTTTAATAAAATCTTCTGCGGGATTACCCCGGGCTATTCTGGCGGCAAATTTACTCCCGGGAAATATCCTGTTAAGCTCTATAGCCATGCCGTGACGTACTCTGTGATTTCCTGCCGAAAGTTCAAAAAAGAATCTCATTTTTTTCGTTCTGTTAGCCTAAATACCTGACATTTAAACCGGCATTTTTCATATGGAATCTGGCTTTAATTAAATTCTGATCGGTAAAATGGAAAATGCTCGCTGCCGATACTGCAGAAATTTCAGATTCCTTGACAACATCAACAAAGTCCTTTAAGGTTCCCGCTCCGCCGCATACAATCAGCGGAATATTTATTTCTTTATTCACTTTTTTTATCAAATCTATATCATAACCGTTCATCATTCCATCCCTGTCGATAGAATACAGGATTAATTCTCCCACGCCTCTTTCTTCTAATTCTCTCGCCCAACTGATTGGATCCCGATCGGCCCGGGTTTCTTTACCGTGAATAAAAACTTCATTTTTACCGTTAACGCAACAATAAGTAACTATGCCTACTATGGTAGAAACGCCAAAAATTTTCGATGCTTCATTTGCAAAATCAGGATTTTCTATAAAAGCCGAGCATATCGCAACCTTATCAGCTCCTATCTTGAGCAACTTTCGTATGTCATCGATTGTTCTTAGTCCTCCGCCCACTGTCAAAGGCATAAAACATTCGTCAGCAACTCTGCCGATAACATTAAATAGGATATCTCGTTTTTCGTTACTTGCGGTTATATCTAAAAACAACAGCTCATCCGCTCCTTGTGCATCATAAATCTTTGCTGCCGTAACAGGATCTCCGGTATCGCGTTCGCGACTAAACTGTATTGTCTTAATGCAGCGGCCATTTTTTAATAACAATACCGGTATCAATCGTGTTTTAAGCATTAAATGGCCTCCACTTAACAAATTCTGACAAAATATCCAAGCCTTTACCTTGGCTCTTCTCGGGATGAAATTGAGTTGCGAAAATATTCTCTTTCATGATAGCAGCGCTGAATTCTATCCCGTAATCACAAATTGCCACTATATCAGCGCAATCATTATTTTGCATATAATAACTATGCACAAAGTAAAAGTCATCTCCATTGCTAATATGTTTAGTAAGGCTATTTTCTTTTAGAATATTTATACTATCCCATCCCACATGGGGAACCCTTAAGCCGTTTTTAACAAAAGACAGCTTAATTATCTGGGCATCAATCAGGCTGAGGCCTTGAAATTCTCCAAACTCATAACTTTTTTTGGCTAGAAGCTGCATACCTAAACAAATACCCAAAAAGGGCTTCTTGCGTACGGTAATCTGCTCTTTTAAAACATCAATAAGCCCCAATGATTTCAAATTTTTCATGCCATCGCCAAAAGTACCGACCCCGGGGAGAACTATCCTCTCGGCATCTTCTAAATCCTTGGGACGATTCGAAACAATGGCATTTGCTCCAATATATTCAAAAGCTTTTTGTACGCTTCTTAAATTACCCATATTGTAATCAACGATGGCAACCATTTTTACTCATTCCTAAACAGCCATTGGCCCATATCTGACAAAGGCTTATCATGCTTGGTCTTAGAAAAATCATGTTTATAGGGACTAATTTGATGCTTTAACATAATTCGATTGAATTCATCCTCAGTTATGCCGATATACCTTAGAAAAATATCCAGACTGGCTGGCCGCTTTCCTTCATACTGCTTAATTAATTCCAAAGCCTTTTCTCGCGAAAGCCTGCCGTTACGTATATCAATGCTTGTCAAATGTGAAATCCTGGCATACCCCCTTTTGATATATTTACAATAGTCTCTTACTCCCGTAAGAGCGCATTCTATTTTTTCGTAGTCATATTCTTGCGGCACTCCTTCTACGATATCGCCTTTCCATCCTAATTCTCTCTTAATAATCTCTGCATGCCTCCTGACATCCCAGGGTATATAATGACCGAGGGGGATAGAACAATAATCAATAGCTTTCAATTCCTTTAAAGGAGGGTAAATAAAAGGGTCTAAATCCCTAACGGTAACGCTTGCATCGAGCATACCGGACATATCTTCGGCAGTTATACCTAAGTTCACCCATAAATTAAACAACTTCTCATTAACTTCTTCTTTTTGCTCATAGCTTTTGTAGGATGTATATTCGGAACTTGGCTCTCCCCAAACAATAAGGGGAATTCGGAATTTAACGGCTATTTGCATAGGATAAGCACAAACCCCGACATGGCAATGCCAGCAAAAATCACCCTTACGGATAAGGGATTCCAACATCAATTTCTTTATCACTTTAGGATTAGCTTTAAACTTTAAAAAATCGCAACCTAATCTATTGAACGTACGCTCATTATTAGCTAAAAGATTGGGCCGGAAAAATCCATGGTCGAAACTTACTATTAAGGGTTTTAGCTTGAACTCTCTCACCAGCGTATAAGCAGTAAATGTCGTGTCTTTCCCGCCGCTAAAGGGAATAATACAATCATAAACACCCTTGCCCCGGTACCTATCGAGTATTTCTTCAAATTCTTTTCGTCTGGCTTTCCAGTCAAT
This sequence comes from uncultured Planctomycetales bacterium, assembly GCA_964588765.1. Classification (GTDB taxonomy): domain Bacteria; phylum Omnitrophota; class Gorgyraeia; order Gygaellales; family JAHJCI01; genus CAZPQS01. The sequence continues at coordinate 27,966 of CAZPQS010000004.1, forward strand.
CTTTTCATGCTTATATTCAATCTGCCTGCACACATTGCATACGCCTTCTTCATCAAAAGCTATTGTTTCATGGGTCTCGGGTGTAACGCATTTCGTGCATAATCTCATAATATATACCTCGCTTTACTATCTTATGTGAAAAATGCCTCGCCAATCCCTCTGCGACCGTACACTAATGAGCCTCCAGCAACGCTGTTGGGGATGCTGTTCCGGATGAAAAAGCGACAGCATCTTCGTACCACACGCAGAGATATCCGTCATTAGAAACTTCAACATTAGCTGATAATTTCCAATGGGGATTCCATGCAAGGCGGTCTTTATATAAATAATCCGATTTCAGTAAATAGCGGTTATTTTTCTTATCTATAATCGTTCCCTCATAAGGCGTCACTTTACCGATAGATGTCATAAGGCAAAGTTTGGGCTTTGCCCTTCCCGAGATACGGCCGCTCGAGTTTACTCCCCGTATAAGTTCTATACTTGCCGCAAGAGGAGTGCGTAAATGATTTAATCCTCCGATAGGCACGCAATGGAAAACATAGTGATTCTCAATGCCTATTGAGCGTAATTTATCAAATAATTCAATAAGCTCATCCTTGGTGTCATTAACGCCTTTAACAAGTACGGTCTGGTTGTATACTATACGTACAACATCTAAAATGCGCCTGAAAGCCTCCTCTACCTCGGGGAAAATTTCGGCAGCATGATTAACCTGTGTGGGTATCTCTATTCTAAAAGGGTATTTGCGTCCTAAGACTTTGAGTATTTTGTCATTGACAAGGCTGGGTTGCTGCACGGGAATGCGGGTAGCAACCCGAACAATTTCAATCTGAGGAGCGTATTCGGCAACACAATCAAGAAAAAGCCCGATTTTATCGGGAACCAAGAACGGATCTCCTCCGGTAACCAGTATTTCTCTAAGCTCGTGATGCCCTGGCGCCTTGCCAATATAGCGCGCTATGCGTTTAACATCCTCGTCTGTATGCTGGAAAGGCTCGTAATTGCGCCTCAAGCAATAACGGCAATGAGCAACGCACTGATACAAAGCCTCAAAGATAATTACTCGTCTGTAGAGGCGCTCGACTCCGGTGAGCTTTTTTCCTTCAAAATATGCATCGGCAGCTGCTTCATAATGCTTTAAACCTTCGCCGGAGCGAATACCCTCCTCTTCCCGCGGTTTCAGGTATTGTCGGCTCAAAATACGTAATGTTGTCTCTTGCCCCTGCTTTTTAGCCTGCGCTATTTTGTCGCGTAAAAATGGTGAAATAAGCTCGGAAAAATTCTTATAGGCATTGGGGTCTACCTGATATTCGCTACAAATTTCTGCCGATTCTTCTTTGCTCTTAATCGGCTCTATATGAAGTTTTACTAAATCCTCTATTCGACTCATCTTATCCTGCATGATATCCATATCGGGAAATTGTAAAAAAATCATACCGATGGCTTTATCAGAGCGGGTATATGCCGATACCTTCTGTCCCACTTCATAAAAAGGGCGATATTCCTTTACAAAACCTTTTATCTCTTCATTCAATTCCATACCTTCCAGTATCCCGCTTAGGCGAGAACTGATCAAATACGTACCGACTGCCCTAGGGGTTTTACAATACAAATTATCGCAAGGGTAATCCTGGCCTAAGGCACCGAAAATAGCCGCTTCGGTTAAATCAAAACCTGTGGACAATTTTATGGCGTCGGGAACAAAATTACCGCCATTACGAAGTCCGATATCAAGAATATACACTATACCGCCGGAAACAACGCCGTCAAAATTCATACACCCTATCTTTAAACCCAGAATACTGATAATCTTCTTAAATTGCTCATCGAGCTGGTCAGTAACTTCCTTACCGTAGAAACCGGGGAAGATTTCACCGGACGGCACGTTTGAAATTCTGTTTTTAATAAAGTGGTTGTGACCATAATGTCTGAATGCCAACTTACAATCTCTCGCTAATACGTCGCCGTCCAGCTCCATAATATCTGCTTTAAGAAAATTCTCAAAAATTACTCTGCCGCAACGCGAGAATTTCATTGCCTTGTCAAATGCCATAGGCACCTCATCTTGACAATGAACTACGGACTGGCCTTTAGTACCTGCGGAATCAGCTGGTTTTACTACCACAGGAAACCTGAGTTCGGTTATCCTTTCAACGGCTTCTTGACGATTATCTGTTGTAAAGAAATCGGGGTGAGAGAGCCCATTAGCTTTTTGAAACTCCCTAAAAAGATCCTTCCTTTGTAATATCCTGGCGGCATTAAGGGGATTACCCGGTAAGCCTAGTTTCTGGGCAACGTAGGAAACTGCGTAGGTAGACGAATCGGAAGCGTAGGTCATAATGCCGTCTATATGGTATTTCTTGGCAATCCCCAAGATAGCCTCTATATCCGCCGTAGAAACACACTCGTAAACATCAGCGTATTTGCGCCCGGGCACATTCTGATCCCTATCGACAAGGATAAGATAACAACCATTTTCTTTAGCGTATTTTAATGCAGGCACCTGAAATAATGCACCGCCTACATGTAATAATCGTTTGCCCTTAATACTCATAATTCTCTCCCTCTTTTATCAAACCATTCTTTATTACTTAGGAAATTACTTGGGAAACCAAAGCCCAGCTTAAAGGAGTCCCTTTTTTTATGCTTTTTTTAGCACCCTTCCCGATAATATCCTTAATATATTTCGGGTTAAGGCCTGCCGCCGGTCTGATCGAACGCACATTTTCTTCGCTGAAAATTTCTCCTTTTTTCATATCGCGAACTACAAAAAGAGAGCGTCTATAAATTCTATTTTTTTTCATTTCCTGCCTAAGATTATAATCAATCTTACCCAAAGCCTTTTCTACGCCCCTTATATTC
>CAZPQS010000005.1:0-24814 GCA_964588765.1 uncultured Planctomycetales bacterium
GTATATAGGTGCTCTCATTGGCATTAAGATAGTAAGTCTTTCTGCCTTTGGTAATCCTGGCTTTACCCTCCACCACAACCCAATGCTCGCTGCGACGCATATGTCTCTGCAAACTCAATGCTTTTTTAGGCGAGATCTCAACCAGCTTTATCTTGAAGCCCAATCCATTGTCTAAAACTGTGTATCTACCCCAGGGCCTTTTCACTGTTTTATGTAAATAGGCTTCCTGGCGATTGCTTCTCTTAAGCTTCTCTACTACCCTTTTTACCTCTTCGCTTTTATCCTTGCGGGTAATTAATAAGGCATCGGGGGTATCGACGATAATCAGATTCTCCAGGCCCAGACAGGCAATCAGCCGATTTTTACCGAAAACGGTTACGTTCTTACTCCCTGAGATAATCGCATCTGCTCTTATCGTATTGGAAAGTTTATCCTTAGGCAAAACCTTATCCAGAGAAGCCCAGGTGCCCAAATCCGACCAGGTTAAATTTGAGGCAGGAATCATTAAAAGATCTCTCGATTTCTCTAACACCCCGTAATCAAAGGAGATAGGTTGAATCTTTCTCCAAAATTTGTTTATGTCCTCTGGTTTGGATATTTGAGAGACCAGTCTATAAAGGGATGGGAGTCTTTCTTCGATTTCACCCAGAAAGACACTGGCGTAACCAAAAAACATACCGCTGTTCCAGAAATAGCGCTCATCCTTAAAAAATTGCCTTGCTCTTTTGATATCCGGCTTTTCAATGAATCTCTCTACTTTATAAACCTCCTTAGCCCTGACTGCTTGTCCCCGATTGCTGATTTTAATATATCCGTACCCTGTATCCGGAGAATCAGACGATATGCCAAAAACAACCAAATTGCTACCCAGTCCGGTCAGAGAAAAGGTACAATTCAAAAGATCAAGAAATCCCTTCCGATTCTTAATCAGGTGGTCGGAAGGCAAAACCACCATTTTTGCTTCAGGGTCAGAAAGGCTGATCAGGCGGCTGGCAATGGCAATGGAGGGAGCGGTATTTTTACCTTCCGGCTCAAAGATAATGTTAGAGCGCGGAATTTTAAACTCTGAAGTATAATTTAATATTTCGGTAAGGTATAACTGATTGGTTACGATAAAGATATTCTCGGGACGAATTATGGTTTTAATGCGATAGAGAGTATCCTGAAACAGGCTTTTGGCAGAATGAAGAGAGAGAAACTGCTTGGGTTCAAGGCTGCGACTTAAAGGCCAGAAGCGGCTGCCTTGACCCCCGGCCAATATTGTTGCATAGTTATGTTTTGTAGCCCTCATATAATCAAGATTTTAACTTTGCTTTTCCCCACCATCGTTGATTATCCTGATACCACCTGACAGTCTCTTTTAACGCTTGCTCAAATTGATATTGCGGCTGCCAGCCGAGGTTCCTTATTTTGTTCCAATTCAGGCTGTAGCGCCGGTCATGGCCCAGCCGATCCCTCACATACTCAATTAGGTCTCCTGTCTTACCCATCATCTTTAAAATAAGCCTGGTCAGCTCTAAATTGGTCTTTTCATTGCCTGCAGCGACATTATAGACCCCTCCGGCCTCTCCTTTATGGAGAATTAACCCTATTGCCCGGCAGTTATCCAGAACATATAACCAATCGCGCACATTAAGCCCATCGCCATACAAAGGAAGCCTTTTATTCTTCAGGGCATTAGTGATAAACAGGGGAATGACTTTCTCGGGATACTGGAATTGGCCAAAGTTATTACTGCTGCGAATAATTAATACCGGCAATTTATAAGTAACAGAATATGAGCGCGCCAAATGGTCGGCCGCAGCCTTGCTGGCGGCATATGGACTGTTAGGATTCAAGACATCGTCTTCCTCAAACGAGCCGCTTTCCCTTGAGCCATAAACTTCATCCGTGGAGATATGAACCATCCTCTTAATTTTATATTTTTTGGCGGCTTCCAAAAGCACATATGTTCCATATACATTGGTCTGGATAAATTCGGAGGCATCTGCAATTGAGCGGTCGACGTGAGTCTGGGCGGCAAAATTCACGATTATATCTACATCCTTGACTAATTTATCTACCACCTTGTTGTCGCAGATATCTCCTTTGATGAATCTATAATTTGGGTTATTCTTTATATCCTTTAGATTCTCGAGATTCCCACAATAGGTGAGTTTATCAAGATTGGTAATTTTGTATTCAGGATATTTATTTAAAATATAGCGGATAAAATTTGAGCCGATGAAACCTGCGCCGCCGGTAATTAAGAGATTCATAGCTATTTTTTAGGGACAGCCCCTTTCGGGGACAGTTCCTTTTTTGATAATTTCTTTCGCACAAGTGTTGAGGCTCTATATAGGGTTTCAGGCAAGCCGCAATCGGTCCAGAAACCATGGAGAATATCGTAATAAAGCTGACTCTTCTGAAGATAGGCGTTGTTAACATCGGTTATTTCTAATTCACCCCGCCAGGAGGGCTTCAGGGTGCGAATTATGTCAAAGACCTGGGCATCGTACATATAAATCCCGGTAACTATGTGACTTGATTTTGGTTTTTTGGGTTTCTCGGAAATTGTGATGATTTTCTTATCCTTAAGCTCGACTACACCAAATCTTTCCGGGTCGGGAACCTCCTTAATCAATATTCTTGCTCCTTCGGGCTGCCTTGAAAATCTCTCCACATATTTTTTTATTGGCTCCTCAATAATGTTATCGCCCAGAATAACCACAATCTTTTGGCCTTCAGCGAAATGCTCGGCTAAACTCAAGGCATCGGCAATTCCTTTTTCTCCTCGTTGATAGGTATAGTTGATATGCTCTAAACCGAATTCCTGCCCATTCCCTAAGAGCTTTAAGAAATCTCCGGCATTGTTTCCGCCGGTGACGATCATAATATCCCTTATCCCTGCGTCAACCAAGGTTTGAATAGGATAATATATCATCGGTTTGTTGTAAACGCATAACAGGTGCTTGTTGGTAATCCTTGTCAACGGCTCAAGCCGTCTACCTAGACCGCCAGCTAAGATTACACCCTTCATCTCTATCCCTTTCTATCCCATTTATAGCCAATCTTTTCATCAAAAGGGTCTGTTCTATACTCGTCGGGATTATTATAATTATATGGATTGGTGACGGTATTTATCACGATTGCCTCGGAATCCCCGATATTCTTAAATCCGTGATAGACTTCTTTGGGGATATAAATTAATTTCGGCTCATCAGGACTGATAATAAAATCATTTATCTGCCTAAAGGTGGGTGAACCACAACGGCCGTCATATAAAGCAAAGAGGATCTTCCCATAAATACAGGTAAAGTTATCGGATTGCAATTTATGATAGTGCCAGGCTTTTATAATCCCTGGATAAGCGGTAGTCATATATACCTGTCCAAACTTTTCAAACATATCATCATCACAACGCAAAATCTCCATTAGCCTGCCCCGATTATCCGGAATCACCTTTAATGCCTTAACCTTGACTCCCTCAATCACAGCTTGCCCTCCTTAAGTCTCTGCTTAAACCAGGCAATTGTCTTGTTAAGTCCCTCATCCAAAGAAATTTTTGGCTGCCAATTAAGCAATCTTTTGGCTTTGGTGATATCCGGTTGTCTTTGTTTAGGATCATCCTCCGGTAAAGACAAGAATTTAATTTTAGATTTGGAGTTAGTCAAATCGCGTATCTTTCCTGCCAACTCCATAACGGTAAATTCACATGGATTGCCTAAGTTTAACGGCCCGGAATAATCGATATCCATGAATTTAACTATCCCTTCAATTAAATCATCTATATGACAGAAGGAACGTGTCTGTGAACCATTGCCATGAACAGTAAGATCCTTGCTGGTTAATGCTTGATAGATAAAGTTGGAAACCGCCCGACCATCATCCATCCGCATAAAAGGGCCATAGGTATTAAAGATCCTGGCAATTCTTATTTCTATATTATGTTGCCTCTTATAGGCAAAGGTCATTGCTTCGGCTGCGCGTTTGGCTTCGTCGTAACATGAGCGAAGGCCTATAGGATTTACGTTCCCAAAATATTCCTCGGGTTGAGGATGGACCAATGGATCGCCATAAATCTCCGAAGTAGAAGCCAAGAAGAATTTAGCTTTCTTGGTCTTGGCAATCCCTAAGCAATTATGCGTACCCAGCGTTCCGACTTTTAAGGTTTTTATGGGGTATTCCAGATAATCTTTAGGAGAGGCGGGCGAAGCAAAATGCATAACCCAATCTAAATCCTCCTCGACATATAGAGGTTGGGAGATATCATGGTTTATTGGTTTGAAGTTCGGATTGTCTAATAAATCTTTGATGTTATCTTCGCGACTGGTGACAAAATTATCTACACAAATAATAAAATCCCTTCTACTTAGCAATCTCCTGCACAGGTGTGAACCGATAAAACCTGCGCCGCCGGTGATTAAGATATTCATATTTTATGCTCATTTCAGGGACAGCCCCCTTCTTAGGGAGGAGTCCCTAAACTCGACCGATAGATTTGTAAATAAAGCCGAGTTTGTTCATTTCCTTAGGCTCAAATATATTTCTCCCATCCACGATAATCGGCTGACGTAATAATTTTTTTATTCTGGCTAAGTCCAGATGCCGGAATTCCTCCCATTCGGTCATAACCAGGAGGCAGTCGCTATTCCTGGCCACTTCATAAGGGTTCTGGCAAAACCTTATGTTTTGCAGTTCCTTTTTTGCCTCCGGCATTGCTTGCGGGTCATACGCCTTTATCCTTGCCCCCTCATTTTGCAGCATTCTAATCACATCGATAGAGATAGAAAAGCGTGTATCATCTGTGTCTGGTTTAAAACTCAAGCCCAGTACGCCGATTGTCTTCTCCCGGATTGTCCAGACCGTATCCTCAATCTTTTTTAACAGAAGCCGCTTTTGCTCTTTATTTATTCTTACTACCTCCTTAAGTAACTCGAAATCATATCCGGCTTTTTTAGCGATGTAAATAAATGCCTCCAGGTCCTTGGGAAAACAAAATCCCCCAAAACCACAACCAGCATTCAAGAATGCCCGGCCAATGCGCTTATCCAAACCCATACCCTCGGCTACCTTGAGCACATCTGCGCCTACCTTCTCGCAAAGTTGGGCAACCGCATTGATAAAGGATATCTTACTGGCTAAAAAGGAATTTGAGGCATGCTTAATAATCTCGGCAGTCTTAATATTGGTAACTACAATGGGTGCCCTTATCGGCTTAAAGAGCGTGCGCATAATCTTCTCTGCCCTTTTATCCTCAACGCCCAGCACAATGCGGTCGGGATGCAGGGTATCCTGGATGGCTGAACCTTCGCGCAAAAACTCAGGATTGGAAACTATGCTGAATTCTATTCTGTGTTGATTGTGCATTAAAATTGTGCGCCGAATCCATTCGCCCGTTTCTACGGGTACCGTGCTTTTGCCCACGACTATCTTATACTCCTTCATGCTCTGGGCAATCCTGCGCGCTACATTCTCGACAGAAGATAAATCTGCGCTTCCATTTTCCCGGGGAGGCGTGCCGACACAAATAAAAATAATCAAGGATTTATTAACTACCACGGGCAGGCTGGAGGTAAAAGCCAGCCTTTTTGTCTTAAGATTCTTTTTAACCAGCTTTTTAAGCCCGGGCTCATAAATTGTAACGATGCCTTTTTGAAGTTTTTCAATCTTTCGGTGGTCGCTGTCCTGGCAGATTACCTTATTGCCTAAATCTGCGAACACTGCTGCGGTAACCAAGCCAACGTGACCTGCACCGATAATCCCGATTCGCTGCATTATTTAAGTCCTCTCATTATTCTTAAACCACTCGATAGTTCTTACCAAACCTTCCTCAAAGTCAACCCTCGGCTGATAGCCAATGGTATTTTTTGCCTGCGAGATATCCGCAAAGGTCCTGAATACGTCTGCCGGTCTTGGCGGAAGATAAACAGGCTGGAGGTTCTTTTTCATAATTTTATTTAGAATGGCGGCTAATTCCAGAACAGTCCTATCCTTACCATTGGCAATGTTAAACACTGCCCATTTAACCCCGCCACTGCGCAGCAGGCGAGCGGGGTTAAGATTGGGTGCATTGCAGGCTAAAAGATTCGCCTCCACAATATTGTCAACATAAGTAAAATCGCGCGATTGTCTGCCTGTGCCGTATATAGGAGTAGGTTCATTATTTAAGAGGCAATGGATAAACTTAGGGATTACTACTGCATATTCATCGTCTAATGCCTGTCGCGGCCCATACACGTTAAAATAGCGCAGGCAGACAGTCGGTAAATCGTAGTTTTGTGAATACACACGGCAGTAATACTCACCGGCTAATTTGGTCAGGGCATAGGGGGAAATAAGGCGGGGCAGGGCCGTTTCTTTTTCGGGAAATCTCTCTGCCTCTCCGTAAATAGAACTTGAGGAGGCATAAATAAAGCGTTTAACCTTCTGTTGCCTGGCAGCCTCAAGCATATTCAGGGTGCCGTTGATATTTACTTCATTATATTCAAGGGGATTATTCAGGGATTTCGGCACTGAGCGAATAGCTGCCTGGTGGAGAACATAATCGATATCCTGACAAGCCCTCTGGCAGGTAGGCAAATCGCAGATATCGCCCTTAATTAGCGTATAGCGTTCAGCGGATAGCGTATTGTGTTTTGTAAAAGACAGGTTTTCCTCCTTGCCGGATGAGAAATTATCCAGAACCATGACGGAATGCCCGTCCCCAAGTAATCTCTCTACGATATGCGAACCAATAAAACCTGCTCCTCCGGTAACCAGATATCTCTTCATTAGTTAGGAACACCTCTTGAGCCTTGTACTTTAACATTTAAAAATCGACGCGAACCAACCTTAAGGATTCCTGAATTATTAACCATAAAATTATCGTCTTTGATTTTTTGATTATTAAACTCGACTGCCCCCTGACGAATAAGCCGGCGGGATTCATTGCCGCTCTTCGCCAGGCCGCTCTCACTGATAATCTCGACAATCCGGCGGGGCCTTTGTATCGCAAAAACAGGGATATCCTGAGGAAGCTCGCCGGCGGCAAATACGCGCTGGAATTCCTCCCGGCTGGCCAGGGCTGCGTCTCTTGAATGATAATTGGCGATAATCCTCTCGGCCAATCTTAACTTTGCTTCCTTAGGATGCATCTGCTTTATGTTATCCAAATCTTCATCAGTAAGTAAGGTATAATATTTCAGCATCAACTCATCGGATATTGACATAATCTTACCAAACATCTCTCCCGGCTTCTCGGTGATGCCAATATAATTACCTAGGGTTTTACTCATCTTATTGATACCGTCAGTCCCTTCCAGAAGCGGCAGCATAATAATCGCCTGCGGCGTCTGTCCGAAATCCCTCTGTAGGTCCCTTCCAACAATCATATTAAATTTTTGATCTGTGCCGCCGACTTCCACATCAGCATTTAAAACTACGGAGTCATAACCCTGGAGTATAGGATATAGAAGCTCCGACATATAAAGCGGCTTCTTTTCTTTCATCCTGGAAGAAAAATCATCGCGCTCCAACAACCTTGTTGCTGTATAATGGGTAAGTAGTCGCCCAAATTCAAGGCCTTTCATTTTGTCAAACCATCTGCCATTAAATACGATTTTAATCTTCTTAGGGTCAAGAATCCTAAATGCCTGTTTTTTATAAGTTGCGGCGTTATTCTTAATCTCCCTTGGAGTCGGAATCTTCCTTGTTTTATTCTGGCCTGAAGGGTCGCCGATGCGTGCGGTAAAATCGCCAACCAGAAAATAAACCATATGCCCTAATTCCTGAAGCTGGCGAAGTTTCCTTAAAAGCACTGTGTGGCCAAGATGGATATCCGGAGCAGTAGGGTCAAAACCGGCCTTGACCCGCAGTGGACGCCTCTCTTGCCTGGCCTGTTCTAATTTCTGAATTAGCTCCCCTTCAGAAATTATCTCTGCTGTCCCGCGTTTGATAATTTTAAGCTGTTGCTCGATTTCCATTCTTGTCATAACTCCGGGGGACACTTCCTCGATTGGCTCAAGAGGTGTCCCTCGATTGGGTCAAGAGGTGTCCCTAAAGTTTGGCAGAGAGACCAATCTTGGCTTGTTCAGCATCAACCTTAATAACCTTAACCCTTAATTTATCGCCAATCTTCAGCGAGCTGGTTTGCGCTGGGTCGATTTCACTGCTGAACACCAATCCCTCAACATCCTCCTCCAGCTTAACAAATACCCCAAAATCAGTAATGCTTACTACCTTTGCCTCCAGAACCTTATCCAATGGATATCTCCCGGCAATCTCCGGCCAGGGATTAGGCTGCATCTGCTTTAACCCCAAAGAGATGCGGCGATTTGCCCCATCGACAGAAAGTACAACCACTTCTACCTTCTGACCCTTTTTTAATACATCCTGGGGGTGATTTATTCGTTTGGTCCAGGAGAGGTCCGAGATATGAATCATACCTTCGATATTATTATCCAATTCCACAAATGCGCCGTAATCAGTAAATCCGCGCACCCTCCCGGTAACCTTGGTCCCGGGCGGATACTTAGATTCAACCTCAAGCCACGGATTTGCCTCTAATTGCTTGATGCTGAGGGCAATCTTGCGGTTCTGCGGATCGACGGATAAAATCTGCGCTTCAACTACATCCCCAATAGCAAAGGTCGAGGAAAGATTATCTATCCTTTTCGCCCAGGAAATCTCCGAGATATGAATCAGGCCTTCAATCCCCTTTTCTATCTCCACAAATATTCCGTAGGGCAGAATATTTACCACCTTGCTTTTTATTCGCGAGCCGGGAGGATATTTACTGGCTATATCCTGCCAGGGGTCGGGAAATCTCTGTTTCAGGCCGAGGGCAATTTTATTTGCCGCTTTATCGATATTCAAAATCATCACTTCTAATTTATCGCCGACAGCCACTATCTCCGAAGGATGACTTACCCTTGACCAGGACATATCGGTAATATGCAGGAGCCCATCCGCTCCGCCCAAATCAATAAATGCTCCGAAATCAGTAATTGCCTTTACCGTTCCCGTAACTGTCTGGCCTACTTTCAAACCCTCCCAGATTGCCTGACGGGCAAGCTGTCTTTGCTTTTGTATCGCTTCTCGACGAGATACAATGATGCTGTGGCGGAAGTGATTAACCTTGGTGACCTTGAACAAAAAGGTCTGGTTAATTATGTCCTTCTCGCTTATATCCCTGAAGCCGGAAAGTGAACCGGGTAGAAATCCCTCCACGCCTCCTACATCAACAAGAAATCCGCCTTTAACCTTTTTCTTAACCTTTCCCTCAATCAGTTCCCCTGAATTAAAGTCAGCAACCACCTTATTCCAGCCCTGCATTTGTTTTGCCCTGGTGTGTGATAGGGAAATCATACCGGCATCGTTTTCAATGGATTCAATAAAGAAATCCAACTCGCGGCCTACCTCTAACTCCTCAGCAATAAACTCGGTAACCGGAACTACACCCTCGGATTTAAATCCCACATCAACCAAAACCTCCTTGGGTTTAATGGCAACGATCTTGCCTTTTATAATCTGGCCGTCGCTTAACTTTTTTATGCTTTGGTTATATAACTGTTCTAAACTAAGATTTTGTTCTTCAGGCATTTTAAAAACCTCCCTTATTCACTGAGTCGTCTGATTGCTTGCATTACTCTGTTGGCAAAGTCTTCATAATTATTCGTAAGACCACTATCATTATAATAAATCGGTTTTCCAAAATAGACCTTAACCTTTGTCGGTCTTATAAACCGGGCCTGGCGGCCAAGCGCCCTCTGAGTACCATTAATGAAAGCAGGGACTACCGGGGCATTAGATTTAGCTGCCATAAAGCCAATGCCTGGATGGACATCTTGGCTTAACCCCTCAACGGAGCGTCTTCCCTCAGGAAAAAGCACAAGGCCTCCTGCCTGGCGCAGTCGCCTAAGCGCCTCTTTTATACTGGCGATATCAGCAAAATTGCGCCTGAGCGGGAATGCTCCTACGCGTCGAATAAAACCGCCGAAAATGGGTATTGTAAAAAGATTATGCCGGGCCATAAAGTTTAACTGGCGGGGACAGGCCGCTGCCAGAGCAACCGGGTCTAAATAACTGACATGATTACTGGCCAGGATAAAACCGCCTGCACAGGGAAGGTTCCTTTTCCCCTCAACCTCTAAACGACATATAATTTTAAGGAACAAGAATGCTAAAAACCTTGTTATCCAGTAAAGCATTATATACCAATAAAATCTCTACCAAAATTAAGGAGCTGTTTTGAGCGAGTAAGGCTTCTTGCTTCGGCATACACCCGCACCAGCGGCTCTGTGCCTGAAGAGCGCAGCATAAGCCAACTCTCATCCTCGCAAATTAATTTGACTCCGTCAAAATCCTTAACCTGTGTTACCTTCCTGCTTAATAATTGCTTTTTTGACTTAAACTTGTTTATCTTGGAAGATAGGCCGCTGACTGCTTTAGCCTTGAAACCGGCTAAATGTATATCTTCTCTTAAATAATAATATCTTCCAAATTCCTTTTCCATCTCATTTAATATCTTAAGCATTGGTTTATTCTGATACGCCATCATCTCAAGAAGCAGGAGACCCGCTAAACTGCCGTCCCTTTCCGGGATATAGCCCTTAAAGCCTATGCCGCCGGCCTCCTCGCCTCCGATTAAGATATCCTTTTCTTGCATTAGCTCGGAGATATATTTAAATCCTACCGGCGTTTCATAAAGTGGAAGACCCAGGCAGGCAGTAATCTTATCAATGAGCGTTGTGCCGGCAATGGTCTTAACCACCCCTGCGGTCATCCGGCGGTTTTTAACAAGGTGTAGAATCAAAAGGCCCAAAATCTTTTGCGGATGGATAAATTCGCCCCGCCCGGCAAACCCGGCAATCCGGTCGGCATCACCGTCTAAAACCAACCCCAAATCATAAGGCCTTTGTTTTAATTTAGTTATTGTGGGAACAAGGTTCTCTAAAACCGGCTCAGGCCTTAATCCCCCGAAGGAGGGATTAATCTGGTTGCGGATAAATTCCAATCTAATCTTTGTGCCGCTGAGCACATCGGCAATGAATCCATTGCCGCTTCCGTGCATTGCATCGACAAGAAGACGAAACTCTGCTTTTTTAAGTAATGCCAAATTAATATAAGAACGCAGGAATCTTATATAATCACGGGTTAAATCCTTTTTAATTATCGAATCCCGATAACCGGATACCGGGTGAGGGCGATAGCGAGATAATCCCCTCTCAATCTGGCGGGTAACTTCAGTCGTGGCTGCTCCGCCTGAGCTGGTCTTAATCTTTATGCCATTGTAGGCAGAGGGGTTGTGACTGGCAGTAATCATTACCCCTGCGGTCATACCTTTAATTTTAACCGCGAAACTTAACGTCGGCGTAGGAATGGCTCTATCCGAGAGGATTACCGCAACACCCCTGCTCGCCAAGACCTCGCTTATAACGCGAGCATAGGTCTCTGATAAAAAGCGGGTATCATAACCAACGGCAATTCTTGTTCTTTTGTTCTTCTGCTCTCTTGTTCTTTTATTAAAATAGTCGGCTACAGCGACCCCGACGCGCCGGACATTATCAAAGGTGAAATCATCGCTGATTATGCCGCGCCAGCCATCAGTGCCAAATTTTATCTTATCCAATTCGCCTGCCCCCCCAATTCTATTAATTTCCGGATTACCTTTTTAGGATGACGGGATTGAAATATATATGTGCCGCAAGCCAGAATATTGGCACCGGCTTCTATTACCCTTTTTGCAGTGAGATTATTTATCCCGCCATCAACGGCGATATCGCCATTGTAAATCTTGCGCAAGGCTCTAATCTTGGGTAGAACCTTGGCAATGAATTTCTGCCCGCCAAACCCGGGATTTACGGTCATTACCAGAACAAAATCAACCATATTCAACAAGGGCTTGATTCTCCTTAAGGCTGTGTCCGGGTTTAGAGAAATACCCAATTTTACATCCTTTGATTTTAAGCGCCTGACCTGCTTTCGGTAAGTTGAAGGATTGATTGTCTCAATATGCAGAGTAATCTTATCTGCTCCGGCAGCGATAAATCTATCAACCCAGCCGAGCGGCTTCTCAATCATTAAGTGCACATCTAAAGGAAGCGAGGTCACCCTGTGAATATCCCTTAAGATATCCGGACCGATGGTAATGTTAGGAACAAAGTGTCCGTCCATTATATCAATATGTAAAAAATCTATGCCTGCCTTCTCAATGCGAAGGATTTCCTCATCCAGATGAGCAAAATCAGCGGCTAAGATTGAGGCTCCGATTTTTGTCTTCATTTATAAAGCCCCCTCCTGATGATATAATTCCGGACTGCCTGGGGAACTAAATAGCGAAAGGAGCGATTCTGTTTTATGCACTGGCGAATTTCGAAAGCGGAAATATCTACGGCACGGATATCTATTGTTGTTATATAATCGGGCAGATTCTCTAATGGATATCCCGGACGGGTCGCCACAATAAACTTAACCTGGGCAACGATTTCTCTTAAATCCTTCCATTCATTCAGATATCTAAACAGGTCCGAACCAATAATAAAATAGAGTTCGTGTTTATAATAAATCCTTTTGAATTCCTTTATGGTATCAATCGTGTAAGAGCGCCCGCCTCTTCTTATTTCGATATAGGAAACAGAAAAGTAAGGGTTGCCTTTAATTGCCAATTTTAGCATCTTCAGCCGATGATAAGCAGAGATGATGTCGCCGTTGTCCTTATGCGGAGGGAGATTGCTCGGAACAAAGATTAGCTTATTTAGCCCGACTTTCTGGCAGACCTCCTCGGCCATGATAAGGTGACCGAGATGAATCGGATTAAATGTTCCTCCTAAAATGCCGATCTTCATAACAATTAGTTATTGCCTCACTTGCCTCTTGATTTTTACCTGTATTTTTTAGAAATCCCGAAGACAATCCCTAAATTGTCTTCGTAAAGGATTTTATAATGCCTTTTGTCATTCTTAATTTGACGATATAACGGCGATTCATTTCTCACGTAACCATAATTGACTTTAAATATTTCTTTTAACGCTATATAGGGTTTGGCAACCATCCCCTTTTTTAAATCTCTATAAGTTAGATATATCCTGGAATAGCGGTAAAACATATAAATGGGATCAAGTACTACAAGATAGTTATTCTTAGGATTCAAAGCTATAAAAAAGGGGGAATCTGACCAATAGGCATGATATATCGTCTCACCCGGAGGAATTCGCTTCTTTAACCACCTGGCCACATTTTCGTAGTGGGTATTAACTGAAATGTAAGAAGCAATATCATTTCCAACCCTTTTAGAAATTAAAGGCATAAAGCAGAAGGCAAGGATTGCATATATAATAATAAAGGTATTTACTTTCGGCAAAACTGCTTTCCATTCCCGCTCACCCAGCCAGTCCTTTAGGTATGAAGCGAAAAAAATAAAAAACAAAACAATAAATGCATACCAATATTTTATAGCAAAAGATGAAAGGGCTAAATAAAAAATGGTGCATGCCCACCAAACAAATGTCGATAAGGTTGCCCTGGTCTTTCCTAAAAATGCCGTCCAGGAAACAACGATAAAACTGAAAAATAAGATAACGTTGTCGATAAAAAAATCTTTGGTTGTCCCGGGCAGAAGCTCTCGCCCGAAATCCAATCCTGCTCTGGTAACAGAGTAGAAAGGCACCAGAATGGCATTTAAATGAACGGAAAGCAGATTATTGGGAAAATTGGGATGAATAAAGCAGCCCAGCATAATGCCTAAGATTACGGCATAGATGTTCCTTAAGAAAAATTCTTTATTCAATATGTATCTTATGCTTTCACAGGTACAGGCAAAAATTATAACCGTAGGGAATGATATATGCGCCAGTGAATAAAATAATGATAGAACAAATAGTGTAATCCATTTTTTGTTTATGAGAAAATATATGCATAAAATAGTAAGGATATTCGCTAAGGTCATGGGCCTTAAATATGAAAAGTATATAGTGAAATAGGAGGCGAGAAATGGGAATAATAAAAAACAGGCTACTAAAAAATTAGGGAGATATTTCCTTAAAATAAGAATATATATAACAAGGAATAAGATATTATAAAAAATAACGGCGTATTTTCCTGCCAAGATTATATTATCCGAGATATATAAAAACGGAATTATAAAAAGATGGAATAAGAAATCTTTATCCGAGAAAAAATTCTTGAAGGTAGAGAATTGAGCCCATCGGAATTCATAATGGGTGCCGAAATTCTTTATGAAGTTGGATACTGCTACATGATAGTAACCGTCGTATCCATATAAAACCGGCGTAAGAAACTGAATAAATATGACATAGAGGAGAATGCAGGCGAATACGAAAAGTAAAGTAAAATTGGATATCATTTTCTGTTTTGCGTTTAACATTGGAACACAGGATTTTGGATTCGGAGTTTAAGTCCTTATCTGCCCCTTTCCATAAATTATATACTTATATGTAGTCAGCTCCTCTAATGCCATTGGGCCCCGGGCGTGAAGTCTGTCGGTCGAAATCCCCATCTCTGCCCCCATGCCGAATTCATAGCCGTCGGTAAGGCGCGTGGAGGCGTTGCGATAAACGCAGGCAGAGTCAACCCGCTTTAAAAATTCTCCACCGGCCTTGGCATTATTTGTAATAATTGAATCGGAATGATGCGAACCGTATTCATTGATATGCCTTATCGCCTCATTTAAATCCTTGACTACCTTAATGGATAATATTAAATCTAAATATTCGGTGCGGAAATCCTCGTTGCCGGCTGCCTTTATCCCCTTGACAATCCTGCGTGTAATCGGGCAGCCGCGAATCTCGACGCCGGCTGCCTTAAAGCGCTTGATCATCATCGGCAGGAAGGCTGAGGCAATTTTTTTGTCAACCAGCATTGTCTCCATTGCATTGCAGGTGCCCGGACGCTGAACCTTGGCATTAAAGCAGACCTTTTCTGCCATTGGAATATCGGCATCCCGATGAACATATACATGACAGATGCCTTTATAATGCTTGATTACCGGGATGCGCGAGGTTCTGCTTACCTCTCTAATCAAGCCTTCGCCTCCCCGGGGAATTACTAAATCAATATAATCGCTCAGTCTTAGTAATGCCCGCACATCCTGCCGGCGGGTTGTGGAGACAAAACCAATTATTCCGTCAGGAACAGGGAATTTAGCCAGGACCGAAGATAGAACCTTATAGATTGCTTTATTGGAATTAATTGCCTCGCTTCCTCCGCGCAGGATAACACAATTGCCTGATTTTAAGCACAGGCCAATGCAATCAGAGGTTACGTCTGGCCGGGATTCATAGATTATCGCAATTACTCCGATGGGCACGCGTACCTTAAAAATCTTTAAGCCGTTTGGAGTTCTCCATTGCTTAATTACCTCTCCCACAGGGTCGGATAGACCGATAAGCGCTTTATATGACTCGCTCATCGCTTTAATCCGCGTCCTGGAAAGATAGAGCCGGTCAATAAATGCCGATGAAAGCTTACGTGCCTTGGCCTTTTTAAGGTCCTTTCTGTTCTCATTGATAATAAAATCCTGTTTACTAAGTAAGGCCCTGGACATCGAATACAGAATCTTATTCTTCTGTTTCCCAGAGAGGTTGGCTAAGGTTCCGAAGGCTCCTCTTGCTTTTTTTGCTAATGTTAAGACCATTTTTAGTTGTCGGAGGGACAACCTCGGAGATTGGGCCAAAGGGTGTCCCCCGAAAGGCTTAAAGGGTGTTCCTAAGTTAGGACGAGGTTGTCACGATGGATAACCTCCTTCATCGCCTTTTTGCCCTTTATTTCATCCAAATCCTGGGCGGAAAAATTGACCTTGCCGCGAGCAAATCCCACACCCTCCTGGTCGGCAATCTCGACAATATCCCCCCGGGTAAAATTCCCTTCTATGCCGACTACGCCCACCGTAAGCAGGCTCTTGCCGGCAAGTAAGGCATTTTTTGCACCGCCATCCACACAAACCCTTCCCTTTGGCCTGGCACAAAAGATAAGCCACTTTTTGCGGGCAGGTATCCGCCGCCTGAAACCGCTCAAAAACAGGGTCCCTGCATTGAACGGGTCAGACAGAGCCAGAGATAAACAATCGCTCTTTTTACCGTTGATAATCAAGCAGGGAATCTGCGATTCCATGGCAATTCGGGCAGCATAAAGTTTAGTCTTCATCCCGCCCACTGAAATTGCCTTATCAGAAGATAAGGCAAATCTCTCAATCCTTGTGGTTATCCTGTCTACTATCCGCACAAGCTCAGAGGTCTTTGGGTCGAGCAAGCCGTCAACGTCGGAAAGAATAATCAAAATATCCGCATCAACCAGATTTGCCACCAGCGCAGAGAGGCGGTCATTGTCTCCGAATTTTATCTCATCGACAGAAACCGTATCGTTCTCGTTAATTACAGGCAGGCTCCTCCATTTTAATAAAATCTGGAGGGTATTCTTGGCATTGAGATAGCGACTGCGGTCATCAAAATCCTCCCAGGTAAGCAGAATCTGAGCACAGTTTATATCGTAAGCGGAAAATCTCTTGCGGTAGAGCTGCATCAATTCGCTCTGACCAAGACTGGCTGCTGCCTGTAAATGCTCCAGTTTCGTGGGACGTGATTTCAAACCCAGAATCCCCATACCGCAGGCAATTGCTCCGGAAGAGACCAGAATCACCTCCTGCCTCTGCCTAATCAAATCAGCAATCTGGGAAATAAGCTGATCAATAATCTGAGGATGTACCACCAGACTCGCCCCGATCTTAATTACGATACGCTGATAATCCTTTCTTAATTGCTTCAACTAAATCCTCCAGGCCTTGTTTTTTCAAGGCAGATATGGGATAAACCCGATGCTTTATTCTTTGTTTAAATCTAATTAGATTCTCCTGGGCGTGTTCCAAATCCATCTTGTTGGCGACAATAATCTGCCGCCGGCGACTGAGCCCTCGGCTGAATAAGGCCAGCTCCTTATTTATTGCCCGATAATCATCAAGGGGATCCCGGCCTTCTGACCCGACCATATCAATAAGATGGAGAATCAACTTTGTACGCTCAATATGGCGCAGAAATCGGTCTCCTAAGCCGCGCCCCTGGTGTGAGCCCTGAATTAAGCCGGGGATATCCGCTAACACAAAAGAGAAATCACCACCCCCAACTACCCCTAAAACCGGCGCCTTGGTAGTAAAGGGATAGGCGGCAATTTCGGGATGGGCGTTGGATACGGCGCTAACCAGAGTGGACTTTCCTGCATTGGGAAAGCCGACAATTCCTACATCGGCAATGAGCTTTAACTCTAAGATTAAATCTCTACTCTGTCCCGGCTTACCTTTAGTTACCGGGCGATTATGGGTGTTGCCGCTGCCTCCCTCGCCCCCCTTGGCTAAAATAACCTCCTGGCCCGGAAGGGTAAGTTCGGCCAAACAACAGCCTGTTTTGGCATCCCTGATAATTATGCCGCAGGGAAATCTTATAATTAAATCTTCGGCGTCCTTGCCCTTTTTATTTTTGCCTGAACCGTGCAAACCGCTTCTAGCTTTAGAATGCCGGCGATATTGAAAATCTAAAAGGGTAAGTAAATTCCGGTCGGCAACAGCAATAATACTGCCGCCCCGGCCGCCATTTCCTCCGTCGGGGATGCCGCGTCGCTGGTACTTGTCGCGATAGAAACTGTGGCAGCCGTTGCCTCCGTCTCCCGCCTTAACGTAGATTTTCGCCTCATCAATGAACATTCCGACTAACAAACTATTTCTTTTATTATAATCCTGGTAAGCAACTGCCGGTGTCCCCTTTTGGTGTGGCTGGATTTTCTCCTACGATACTTATAAGATATAGCCTTGCGAGCCTTCAAATTTCTAAGCACAGAGGCTGTCACCTTAGCGCCCTTGACATAAGGCTGACCGATCTGAATATTATTGTTTTCGGCTACCAAGAGAACCTTATTTAAAGTAAGATTCTGATGTTCTTTCTTATCCTGACGCTCTATGTCAATAACATCGTCTTTTTCTACCTTATATTGCTTAGCCCCTACTTCGATAATGGCATACACCTTAGTACCTCCTTATTGAATTAAATTTAGACCTTAATATTATCACATTAAAGCAGAGAAATCAAGCTATCTTTAATTATGCGATTTCTTCTACTTATACCAGCAATATTGGTTCTATCTCCGCTTGAGTAAGGTAATAAAGGCATCGATAAATATGGTTTTTGGGGTTATTTAAATCAGGTTATCTTTATTTCTTCTAAATGCTGGGCGGGATTGGAGATGAGATTGATTTTTGTGTGGAATTTATGCTCCAGAATTCGCAGGGAATCCCGGTATTTCTCCACCAGAGAGCCAACCGCAGGATTAAGCGTTATGCTGACCTCGGCTGGGCGATTAGATTGTAAGTATCGCTTAAGCTGCCGAAAAGCCAGAATGCACAGGGTCATTGCCGATTTCATCCTGCCTCTCCCCTGACAATAAGGGCAGGGTTGGTAGGTTTGCGCCTGAACAGTATTATGCACGCGTTCACGGGTCAGCTGCACCAGGCCAAACTTCGATATGCCTAAACAATCATATTTAGCGCTATCCTTGCTTAATTGGCGATTCAGGATATTTAGAATCTCTCGCCGGTGCCCTTCTTTCTCCATATCAATAAAATCAACCACAATGATGCCGCCTAAATCACGCAGGCGCAATTGTCGGGCAATCTCTACCGCTGCCTCCGCATTAATCCTGAAGGCTGCCTCTTCCGGAGAAAGATTCTTCTTAAATCCTCCGCTGTTAACATCGATTACAACTAAACCCTCGGTAGGCTCAATAACAATATAGGCCTTGGATTTCAGATAAATACACCTTTCAAAGATTTTATTAATCTGTTTTTCGATATTCCGGTCAAAAAATAAGTCCGGCCCCTGATAGAAGTGAATGCGTCTTGCCAAAGATTTCCCGAATGTGCGCACAAAGGACTGTATACGCCGATATTCGGATTTTGAATCGACAACGACCCGGCTTATCTCCTCGGTAAATGAATCGCGCATTACCCGCAAAATTAAATCGTATTCTTCATATACAAAACTGGGAGCAGGCCGACGGGAAGAGGCCTTTTTTATCCTTGACCATAATCTAAGCAGAAGATGGGCATCGCGCATAAGTTCCCGGGCTTCTCTGCCGGCGGCGGCAGTACGCACAATGAAACCAACATTTTTGGGTAATCTTAATCTCTCAAGGACAGAGCGAAGCCTTTTTCTTTCTCTCTCATCCTCAATGCGCCGCGAGATTCCCCAATGAATATCCTGGGGAGCTAAAACTAAATATCTACCCGGCAGACCGATGTGGCCGGAGATTCGCGACCCCTTTGTGCCGTATGCCTCTTTAACTACCTGAACCAAAACCTCATCGCCCTTTTTGAGTTTTATCTGCTTAGGGGGCTTTACCTCCTCAATGAGCTCATAAGGGCTGTATTCAATCTCCGAAAGATAGAGAAAGCCCTTTTTACTCTGACCGATATCCACAAAGGCAGCATTTAAAGAAGGAACTACGGCCTCAACCCGCCCTTTATAGATATTGCCAACGATAGTCTTATCCCCGGGCCGCTCAATATAGAATTCCTCTAATTGGCCGTCGGTAACAATTGCCACCCGCTTCTCGGGCAAATCGGCGTTAATTAAGATTTCCTTATGCATTTATTTACTTTGAGGTTTTAAAAATTAGATATGCCTTGCTCATTGGCTACAATCAGTCTCAGCAAATACGCCGCCGGTTGTAATTGTGTATATCCTTGAGCCGGTTCGGCCGCAATGCCGGGGGGCTGCGCTACAACTGTAGCTGTTAACCTCTAAGAATTGGCAAGTGTAGTTGTATCCCTGGATAGGGGAATCGGCAATATAATCCTTATTAAGATAAGGCGGATTTGCTTTGGTCAGAATTGAAATATCCGCAGGATAGCCTTGCTTGCTTTCCGCAGCATAAGTTTCCAGTGCTGTAGATATTGTCTTTAAGGTTGCCCGCGCTGCTGACTCATTGGCCGTCATCTTTACCTTCAATAATTCTGGTATAGCGATAGCCGCTAATAAGGCAATTATCGATATGCCAATCATAAACCCGGCTATGGTAAATCCCTTCTTCACTGATTTCATCCCTTGTGACTTTTATCCGAAATTTAGCTTGGGTAATTTTACAATATAAATTTTATCATAAAAAAGTGCTTCGGCAAGGAAAATTAGAATTAAAAGCCCTGCACTTTAATTGAGGTGCAGGGCTTGTGTGGGCTTAAACCGTATTATCTACCAAAGATGCTCTATCACTCTTCAGAACTATATTCTGCAGAGGTCAAAACTTCGCCGGTCTGGATTGTATAAATCTTCGTACCTGTATTCGTAGAAACAGGCGTAGCGACACAGGTATAGTCTCTGGTTCCAAATGTACACGTAAAGTTATATCCGTGGCGAGGACTGGTCGCCTGGTAATTCTCATCCAGATATGCCGGATCGGCACCGGTTAAAGCAGCCCAATTCCTCGGATAATTCCCATTGTTCGCCGAGGCAAAGCTCTCAGAAGCAGCTGAGATAGCCCTTAAGGCTGCTTGGGCATTGGCCTCATTGGCTTTTATCTTTACCTTGAGTAGTTTAGGTACGGCGATTGCTGCTAATAAAGCTATAATTGCTACTACAATCATAATCTCAATCAATGTAAAGCCTTTTCTCATCTTGTCTTACCTCCTTTCCAAAGGCGGGATTAAGGCTTACGCTTGTGCTTAAAATTCACGATAAATTAAGCCTTGCACTTAATCTGGGTCTACCTGCCCTGTCCTGCGACGGCAGGGGCGGGTATCGGGCCTTGCCTTTTTGCCTTATCCCGCTTAAGCGGGATAAGCTTATATTTTATATCACCTCCCTTCTTTCTTGTCAAGTGAAAACCTATTTTTCATTGCTTTTATTATAACTCCCGCAACAGGGACAAACCGAGATTTCTGTCTTATGAGTAGTAAAATAGGTATAGGTGCAGATGCTGCAACACCAGATAAATCTCGGGCTTACTGACTTGCTGAAATCTTCAAAGAATTCTTTTCTTCTTAAGAAGACCCAGACGCAGAATACAAGACCTATGAAAGCAAATAAATATAAAGCAACGGCAATGGAGAAATCAATCTTTATCATATCCTTCTCATCAAGGGCTCAGGTCGATCTTTACTGTCTGCCAGGAATCTAAAACAAAATTGGATTTGCAGAGATTAAGAAAATGGGTAAGATTGCGCATAATCAAAAGGTCAACCTCGGGATTGCCGGAAGAAATCCTCCTCTTCAAACCCAGAATCTTGCCTTTTGGCGAAATATAAAAAGCAACCTCCATATGAGCAATCTGCCGGTCCTTGAAATACAGGAGAAAATGATAGGGCATTGGCGGATAGAACATTATACTTAAATCTGCCCTCTTGATCTCCGGCATAGTGCAAGGTTGAAAATAGGCGGTTTTATTATCGATTAAATCGACCAGAGGCGGTTTTTTAAAATCAAGCTCCAACTCATAAATTGGCAGGGAGTTTACTCCTAATATATCTATAAGGTCCCTGACATTTAATCTACTTTTAGAGAAATCGGTCTCTTTGTGTTGGTCTTGTAGATAATGGTTATCCTCCTTGAGAATCGACCCCAGAAAGAAAACTTTGTTGAGTTTAGAACCTTTTCGATTCTCCTTATTATCAAAGGTGAACTCTATGCTATTAAAACAAAAAATATGGCAGCATAGCGAGACAATTACGGCAAACTTCAAACCTGTATCTGTTTTCAATCGAATCACTCCTGATACGTAGCGATATTTACCTGGGATAGCCCCAGATTCCGAGCCATATCCCAAATCTCAACAACCCTGCCTAACTGTGCGCGCCTGTCGGCTTTGATGAGTAAGGATTGATTACGATTTACTAATTCTTTAAGAATGGGTTTTAATTCCTGGATAGTTACTACTCCGCCGTCAATATAAATAACATTTTCTCCCGAAACTACGATTTCCAGACTTTTGGATTTAACCATTTGGCTGGTAACTGCCTTGGGCAAATTAACCCTGATACCCGAGGGTATAATAAAGCTGGAGGTAAGCATAAAGAATATTAACAGTTGAAAAATCACATCAACTAAAGGGGCAATGTCTATCTGCCTTAATCCATGCTCTAATTCTATATGGCGCTTGAATCGCATATTATTCGGTCAAAAAGTTCACCAGCTCGGTAGATGCCTTTTCCATCTCCAGAATAAAATTGCTTATCCGGCTGACCAGATAATTATAAGCTACAAAGGCGGGGATGGCGACAATTAAGCCGGCTACCGTAGTCAATAGCGCCTCCCATATTCCTCCTGCCAGGTCTCCGGGGGATACGGGTACAATCTCAGTGGATTTTGCCTGAATTATTTGAAAACAGCGCACCAATCCCACCACTGTGCCCAACAAGCCCAAGAGGGGTGAAATGTGAGCAATTGTAGCCAAGGCAGTCATATTCTTTTCTAAATGCGGCTCTTCATATAAGGCCGCGTCTTCAATGGCTTCCTTGATCTGCTCGCGCCCCCGGTCGTACTTAAGAATGCCTACCTTTAAGATTCGAGAAATGGGGTTCTTCCTGCCCTCGCAGATTTCCAAAGCCTCTTTTATCTGATGCCGTTTCATCTTATCTAAAATTCTGTTTAGAAACTGCCGCGTATCAATCTGTATCTTGCGCAAATACCAGATGCGTTCAATAATTATTGTCAGGGCCAGCACCGAACAAAGCAGTATTGGCCACATCAATGGGCCGCCCTTTAAGAATATCTGCCACATATTTATCGCTCCTTTCTCTGACTATCAATCCAATCTAATCGTTCTTGAGCATATTTTGCTTCCTCAACATGCATTGAGGCAACCTTTAAATAGATGTCCCTTGCGGAAAACCAGTCTTCCTGATTTTCGTAAATCTGGGCACCGCTTAAATAAGCCTTAACAATCAATTGAAGGTCCGTCGGGTATAAATAGGGAATTTTAAGATATTCCTCGACAGCCTGACGGTAATCCCCCTTCCTCTCATAGGCCTGGGCAATCTTAAACTGCAAACCAGGCGCCTCTTTCATTGAAATTAAAGACAAGGCTTGACGATAAAAATAAATTGCCTGCTTGAAATCGCCTCTGTTTTCATAAATGCGGGAAATCTTTGGATAAATCAAGCCGGCTAAGCCGGGAGATTTCTCCAATGCTTCTTTATAGGCAATCTCTGCCTCATCAAGCTTATCCTGTTCAATCAAGATATCGGCAATCGCGATACCAGCCTGGGTCTTCAGGTCTTTCGAACCCATCTTGACTGCTTTCTTAAAATTCTCTATTGCCGAATCTAAGTTATCCCCCTCCTGGTCAAGAAGGCCGAGGGCATAATAGCCGTCGGCGAGCAGGGCAGTGTGGGGAAAGTCCTGTATAAGGCTGGCAAAATAGCGGCGAGAGAGCTCAAGGTCGCCTTTACGAAAATAATATCCTCCTAACCACCAGGTTACCTCCGGGCTTAGATTGGAATCAGGATATTTAGCCCGCAGGACCTTAAACCTCTTTAATGCCTCTTTTTCTTTACCTATCTGATAAAGACAGTCGGCAATTTCATATTCTGCCTTTTGAACTACCTTTATATCCTTGGCTTTGCGAATAACCTGTTTAAATGTGTCCATCGCATCTGGGAATTTACCCAGATTATACAAGCTTGTTGCCAGAAGGTATAGAGCCTGAATCTGAAGGTCTTGGTCTTTTAAATCCAGCATATACATCTTTAGGACTTCACCACAACCTTGATAGTCTTGCTTCTGGAAGAGACCAAGTGCTAAGCTATAGATAGCTTGGTTTTTTAGTTTTGAGTTAGGAAAATTAAGTAATAATGTCCTCAAGGCCAGTGTAGCCTCATCGTACTGCGATGAACGCAGGAAGGCAAGGCCCAATTGATACTGAACATAGTCTACATAGAAACTATCCGGATAATCCTTTAAGATTTGGTCATAAACCTGGATTGCTTGTTGATAATCCTTGGCATCCTGATAGGTATCCCCAACCTGACATAATGCTGCCACTTTAATAATATCATCTGAAGCAAAGGAAGCTGCCTTTTGGAATTCAGTTATCGCTTCCTTAAACTGACCATTTTTTAAAAAGGCCCAGGCCAACCCATAATACAACTTATCTAATAATTGGGAGGATGACCCCCCCACGGTCTGTTTGGCTCCTTGATAAACAGCGATAGCTTCAGGGTATTGCTCTAGGTTATAAAGCATCTCGGCTTCGCCAAGATAGGCTTGCATCCTCACCTCAGAGTCGGTGGCTATCTTTTGCAACTCTGACCAAACAGTCCCAGCAGCGGCGAAATTCTCTGTCTCAGTAAACAAATTAGCCTTAGCCAAAAGCAATGCTTCTTTTTCTTTATCAGTTAAATCATCGGGGTTTATAATCTTGAGCCAATCTTGCGCTTTAGTATAATCTTCCAATTTAAGAGAACACCAGGCAAGGCCCAATTGAGAAAGGGCAATGATCTTCTGACTGGGAGAGCTCTCCAGAGCTATCTGATATTGCTGAATTGCGCCTGAATAGTCATTGAGATAAAAATTACACTCAGCCAATAAGAAGTGAATTGAATCGGCATAGGTAGTATCCTTGGGGTATTTTTTTTGGAAAAGAGAGATTTCTTCCTTTAATTTCTCATAATTCTTTAGACTATATAAACACTCTAAACTCTTAAATTGCGCATCCCGGCTAATAGGCTGGTCAGGAAAATCACTGATTATCTTGCTAAAATCCTTGAATGCTTCTGAATATTTACCTAAGTCAAATAAACACCAGCCGCGCGAATAATAAGTGTGGGCAAGGAGCTTAGATTGGGGGAATTCTTCAATAACCC
>CAZPQS010000006.1:0-10459 GCA_964588765.1 uncultured Planctomycetales bacterium
CTATAGGGGTTTTGAGCCTTTTGAGCCAGAATTGATTGGTTCTGAGAGAAAATACGCCTTTGTTCTTCCCGTGGATTACTCAGAAGCACTTGCGCCCTTTTATAAAAAGCTCAACCTTAATCCAAAGGGCGACCAGGAAACCTCTATCATAAATGCACTGCGTAAGAAGAGTAAAAAGGCCGGGCTATCCGAGAATCAGGTTCTTGAGATAATCAAAAAAATTTTATCAGCAAAACCAAAAAGATGATGTCCTTGGACAAATATATCGATTCAGCATATAAACCAGAGGAAAGCTTGATGCTTAGGTATCATAAGGGAATTGCTTTTAATAACTTAAGTAAATACGACTTTGAAGCCATTAGTTTAAGGGAAGGGACAAAGATCTATAAGCTTATTGATTATAAAAATGTATCCATTTATATTGCGGATGAATCAAGCCTGATGTCGGCAGGTACATTCAAAACCTTAGAAGCCTGCCTTACTATGGCTATATGTAAAAAGAAGAAATACAGTAGGGTTGTCTTTTCTTCAGGGGCAAATATGGGTTCTGCTTTGACAATCTATGGACAAAAGACCGGAGTTGAGACTTTTTTCTTTCATCCAGAAAGTACCTCCTGGAAACTTAATGGGAGTAGTTTTGGGCCTCCTACCGCCCATCTTATTTCTGTTGACAAACCTGAAAAAGAAGTAAAAAAAGCTGCGCTTTTATTTGCCGCACTAGCTGGAATTCCTCATGTCCCAGAAATGGAATGGCGGTTTTTGGCTAACGGCCTGAGGGCATTTTTTGTTTTTGAATACATGCTTAAAAATTGTATTCAATTTGATTGGATAAGCCAAGCCATTTGCGCAGGGTACGGCCCAATAGGATTCTATAATACCGCTACAAAATTGATGCAGGAAGCCATTATTAATAAAAGAAACATTCCAAAGCTTCTTGGAATACAGCAGGAAAATTTATCTCCCATAGTGAAAGCCTGGCAAAATAGGCATAGTAAGATATTATTTCAAGACGTTATTTCAATTCCTAACGAGCTTTTTGTTCCGAACCTATACAACACCAATCCGGATAGTAGCTACCCTCTACTTTATGAACATCTGCTTAATTTCGGTGGCCATTTATCTACAATAAATAAACAGGAATACGAAAATTATTTACCTCTATTGCTGGATAAACTTACTAAGATAGGGATAAATTTAACCAAGCGCTACCTAAACGGTAAAGACGAAATTCTGGAAAAAGCAGGGCTTTTAGGGTTATCAGGTTGCCTTAAATCAATTGATAGCGGAATAATTAAAGAAGGTGAAACAGTGCTGACTTTTTTTACTGGTGGAGTAGGCAACCATTCCGGAAAACAGATACTACCTGAATATGAAATCAAGAAACAAAATGATTTAAAGAAGGCGGTACAAAATTATTTAAAAATATTATAAAAAATACTAAAAATAAAGGAAGACAGAATGCCTTCACCTCTAACAGATATAAAAAAGGTGTCTTTACAAGAAGATGTATCTCTTAAGAGTCTTACTGAGTGTGTTAAAAAAGGCGAAAGCATTATTGTAACCTCGCGGCGCAAAATAAAGCCGGTGGGTATCGGCAAAGGTCTTAAGGCAAAATTTGCTTGTATAGTTGGGACATCCACTCTTGATACAGATATTGAAGCCGTAATAAGAAAGGCAAAAATTGCTATTCAGTATGGCGCTTCAGTAATTCATAATGGCAGCGTTGGAGGCGATGTTAAAGAAATACAAAAAAGGTTGTTGGAAAATGTAGATGTGCCTCTGGCAGTTTGTCATCCCATCGGAGTAATGGCAAATGCCTGCTATAAAAAGAAACGCTTCGTTGACGTGAAAGAAAGTGAGTTTATGAAACAGCTTCAAAGAGATATTGAACAAGGGATTGAAATTATCTTGCTTCCTATGGGCGTTACCAAAGCATTAGTGAGCAAATTGCCAAACACCAATAGAATTATACCCTGTTGTAGCAAATCAGGTTCGATTATGGCCTCTTGGATTGCTTACAACCAACAGGAGAATCCATACGGCGTAAATTTTGATGAGATTTTAGAAATAGCAAAAGAACACAATACTACCTTGTCCATTGTTGCTGCTTTTCGTTCAGGGTGCATTCATGATGCGCTTGATGAGATGCAGTATGAGGAATTAAAGATTATCAAGGAATATGTTGATAGGGCGAAAGAGGCCGGAGTTCAGATAAAGGCCGGTTCAGGCGGACACCTGCCCGCTAACAAAATCCGTCCTTTTCTCCGTTATCAAAAAAGGCTCCTTAAAGTTCCCATTATTTGTTTTGGCCCCCAGGTTACCGACATCTCCTTAGGTTACGACCATGTCAGCTCTGCGATGGGGCAACTCATCGCTATTTTATCAGGAGCGGATATAATCTTCTCCATTACTCCTTCTGAGCATATCAGCCTGCCTGACGAAGAACAAACAAAACAAGGTTGTATCATAGCAAAAATCGTATGTCATAGCGCTGATATAGCCAAAGGTAAAGACATAAATTTGGACAACGGACTTTCTGGTGCCAGGCAAAGATTGGATTGGCAGAAACAATTAAAATTCGCTTTAGATAATTCTGTTGCTGAAAGATTGAAGTCAACAAGCAGGAACCGCGATGGATGCAGTGTTTGTGGCGATTTTTGCGCATATGGGCTGATGAATTTATATATGAAAAAACATATTGCCATAAAATAGGTATTCAATGAAGACGTTTTAAATGGTCAAAATTTGCTGCTATTTCTTTATTTTAGTTTTATTGTTTATAGTTATGCTTCATCCTGCAGAGTCAACCCCCCCTATATCTCCAGATGAACGAGAGGTTTCTTCATTAGAGGTATCGATTGGACAGCAGACTAACCGCGAAGAATCCATAAGAATAGGTAAGCTATTGGATGAAGGCATAATAGAGATTAGGCCAGGGATGACTATTCTCGACATCGGGACAGGAACAGGCCTCTCTGCTTACGAATTTGCAGAGAGATTAAAAGGGACCGGAAAGGTATTTGCCACGGATATACTTCCTGACCGGGTTGATTATGTGAAGGAAGAGGCAGAAAAGAGGGGTCTTCAGAATCTTTATCCCGTTTTGGTTGATAGGGAGGGCGTAGATGAGTTCTACGGCAAGCACAAATATGATTTAATTTTCCTCTGTCATGCTTATCACCGTCTTGATGAGCGCGTTGACTACTTTAGAAAGATGAGGGACTTTCTGACGGAAGACGGAGAACTTGTCGTGATTACGTGGAAAAGCGTCTTTCTTTTTTACGCAGGCGATATCACTGATTTCAAGGGGCTGGTTGAAGAATTAGCGCAAGGACTGCATGAAAATGAGCCATTTTATAAAAGGTTGCGCCCCACAACACAAAAACTGATAAAACAGCAATCCGGCCGCCAACCGGATGAAGCCCTAAAGAAAGCCATCATCGATGACTTTAATCAGATTTTACTTAATCCCCATTTCTTCAATGATTTCCAAAGGACGTTTATCTATAAAACAGTATCCTTCCTGCCTGAAGAACAGGATTTTTACAACTGGCTACTGATGTGTTTGAAAGAAGAGGGAACCCTTGATAAAGCGCAAAAAGACTTAACCCCCAAAGAAATCAGGGCAATTATCAGGCTGAACAGGTTATTATTTTCTCAAAGATTCAGGCGGTACTGTGCGATATATCCACCTTCGTTTGTCAGCCCTATACGTAGGCAAACCAGTAAGTTTCTGATAGAGAGAGAACTCAAGGAAGCAGGATATAAATTAAAGAAGGAATGCGATTCATCGCACTTCCATGATATTTTGTTTTTCGCTGCTAACAAAGATGAATAAGGAAAATAAGATAAATGAAAATAAAAGAATTAATTAAAATCGCCCAGGAGAAGGTTGAGTCTTTTGCTCCCGGTCAGCTAAAGAATGAAGGGCTTATCCCAAGAAATGGGTTATATTTTCCTGCCATCTATTATCCGCCAATACCCATGTATCCGAAAAGCAATGAAGAGGAGGTGTTTAACAATTTTAAATATAACAACGAAGACCCGGTATCTATTTATATCCATATTCCTTTTTGCCCCAGCAAGTGTTTATATTGCCACTGGGTAGTCAGCGTAGGCAATTCTCGGGAAGATATGGATTATTACCTGACAATTCTAGGAAAAGAAATGGATATCTGGAAGGAAAGATTGGGAACAAAGGCTATTTCTCCGAAATCGGTTCTTATCGGAGGCGGAACGCCTTCGATGCTTTCTCCCGCCCAAATAGCGAGACTGCTTAGAGCCTTTACAACCCGATTTGATTTAAGTAATTGCACCCAGGTTTCCTGTGAAGTAGAACCAGAAAGTATTCTGGGCGATACAGGCATGGAAAAATTAAAGATGTTGAAAGATTACGGAGTAAATCGTATTTCTTTAGGCGTTCAGGCTTTTAATGACGGGATATTAAAAAAAATGGGCAGGATGCATACCAGCAAAGACGCGATAGAGGCAATCAAGCAGATAAGGCGGGCAGGCTTTAGGAGTCTTTCTATCGATTTAATTTATGGTTTTCCCGGATGCACTCCGGAAAATTGGATAGAGACTTTAGAGACTGCATTCTCGCTTGATATTGATGCCTGCCAGCTATATCGGCTGCGCATTGTTCCGCACGGCGCCAAGATAGGGGCAGTTAAAGACCGATTTGATAAATCCCCCGAAGCCTTCCCTAATTTAGAATCTATATATATAATGAAGGAACTCGGGATATTGATTTCGTCTCAAAATGGTTTTCAAGAGAAATCAAGAAGGGTCTTTTGTAAGGGGCCAGGACATAACTCTAATTATTTAAAGGACCATTGTGTCAGACTCTACGATGTTCTGGGAATAGGAATATCTTCCTGGATTAACCTGCAGGGGCGTCTATTCCTTAATACTGGAAAGAACCTAGAGAAATATTATTCTTATATCAATGCAGGAAAGTTACCCATTGCCAGAGGAAAAATAAGAACTAAAGATGATAATGAAAGATGGGCTTTGGTTTTACCTTTGAAACATCACGGTGTTTCAAAAATGAAATATAAAGAAATAAACGGGGTAAGCCTGAATGAGGTGTTTGGCGAGAAGATTAGAAGATTAAAAAATTACGGGTTGCTCGAAGAGGATGAGAGAATATTAAGGCTTACAGAAAAGGGGTGTTTCTTTGCTGACGAAGTCACTATTCAGTTTTATCATCCAGATTACATCCCTTTTCCGAAGTCATCCTATGCCGACGGCGAGTTAAATCCATATTATACCTGATTAAAAACAAGGAGTTATTTTGGGTCATCAAATTCTTTTTGGAATAGTTGCTTTAGTATCTGCCGCTTCTTGGGCACTCGGAGATATTTTATGGCGTAAAATAGGGGAGGAAATTCCTCCTTTTAGCATGAACTTAAGTAAAGTAATAATTGGGGGTCTATATTTAGCAGTGGTTCTTCTGATAGTTGGCATAGGGCCTGTGAATATGCGTGCCTTTTTGTTCCTGGGGATAAGCGGCTTAATAGGCATATCTATCGGAGATACTTTTTTCTTTATGTCTTTAATGCAGTTAGGTCCAAGGTTATCGGCTTTAATGGGAGCGCTTACTCCTGTATTTATAGCTATCTCGGCAGTTGTTTTTTTGGGCGAAAGGCTATCCTTTTTGGTATGGGTGGGGATTTTTGTGACTCTAAGCGGCGTTGCCTGGGTTCTCTGGGAACGTCTGCCTCAAAACAAAATAATAAAAAATAAATCTTTAGGTCTAAAATATAGCCTGCTATCTATTATATGCATGGTCGCAGGCGTACTTTTTGCAAAAATAGGCGTAAAATCCGTTTCCGCCATACAGGCAACTTTCATCCGTTTATTCTGGGGAGCTATCGGATTGATCTTATGGGGATGCCTGAACCGGCAGTTAAAAAGCTGGCTACGCCCCTTTAAAAACCCCCTTTTGTTAAAGAAAGTATCTTTTGTAGTTTTTATTGTGGTCTTTGGCGGATTTTGGCTTTTTCTTTTGGCCCTTAAACATATTGATGCTGCAATCGCCAGTACCCTCAGCTCAACTACCCCTTTATTTATTTTACCAATGGTGGCTATCATGTTAAAAGAAAAAATCTCAATGCGGGCTATGTTTGGCGCAGCCGTAGCAGTAACTGGCGTTGCTTTGATATTTTTGGGGAGGTAACATATCTCCTTTGTCATACTCATTGACTTCCCTATTCGTTAGGGATATAATTAAATTAATTACAGGGCTAATCCTAAGAAAGATATGCTTACCAAAGTGAGCTTTATTAATCTTTGAACTGATTTCCAAAACATAAATTGAAAAGGAGAGAATATGAAAAAATGGGTTTTGTTTTTGGTGTTAATTTCAATAGTTCAGGTTAGTTACAGCATCAATCCTGCTTTAGCGCAGACCAAAGAAGAATCAGCCATTAAGCAGGTAATAGAGAATCATATTAAAGGCATCGCCAACGAAGATCTTGATCTTGTAATGCAACAAATTTCAACTAATTATTCTGCCATTAACAGGTTAAGAAAAAAGGATTATGAAAAAACGGATTATAATAAATTTAGATCTCGCATGGCAGAAGGGTTTAAAAAAGTCGATAATGCCTCAATCAGCGATGTAAAGATAACTAACATAAATGTTCAAGGTGTTAAAGCAACTCTTGTAGAGGAGTATAACATTAAGGGGTATAGAGTAGATACTGCTAAAAGTCTGAACGTCAGAGTAAGAACAAAAGTTTATTTAGTAAAAGAAGGCAATTCTTGGAAGATTGTGCAGCTTGAACCCATCCCTATAGTAGAGAGTCAGTAATCAGAGAGGGAGAAATAAATTTTTCTTGATTTCCTTTCTTGATTTCCTTTCCCGATGTCCCTTTTAGATAATAAACTTTCCTATAAGATATTCTATCCCCTTTTTTTTATCTCCGGTGTTTCTAGCCTAACTTATGAATT
Organism: uncultured Planctomycetales bacterium; assembly: GCA_964588765.1. GTDB lineage: Bacteria > Omnitrophota > Gorgyraeia > Gygaellales > JAHJCI01 > CAZPQS01. Next base: position 6,958 of record CAZPQS010000006.1, read on the forward strand.
AATCTGGATCAGGATATTTATCCCTATTTTTGGCATAGGGATATATTCAATAAGCGCTGTTGTTTCTTCTTTTATGGCTGGTTTGGCTTTAGGAAGTTATATCTGTAGCAAAGTTATAGATTATAAAAAGAATCTTCTTAAATATTATGCTTTTTTTGAGTTTCTTATAGGAGCATATTCGGTTATTTTACCTCTGCTGATTAAGATAAGCCATGGTACAATGCCATTTTTTTATAATAATATTAGTTCAAACCTTTATATATTTAGTATATTCAGGTTTACATTCGCCTTTGTTTTATTAATAGTTCCCTGCTCTTTAATAGGAGCAACTTTGCCCCTGATGAGCAGATTTCTGATAATATCTTCTCAGGGGAATATTAAGGAGGATTTTGGTCTTCTTTATGCCTTAAATACCTTCGGTGCGGTATGCGGGTGCATTCTGGCGGCATTCTTTCTGATGGAGCATTTTGGGATAATCTTTAGTACATATCTGGTAGCCATTACAAACATACTTATCGCTGTTTTTGTTTATTTGTATAGCTTAAGCTATAGATTTGATTATTCCAGCTTGTCGCAGGCGTCCCCGGCTACATCCGTAAGATACCCGCTGACAAAATACGCCAAGAATATATTATTTGTGGCATTTCTCAGCGGTTTCTGCACTCTATCTTTTGAAATATTATTAGTCCGGGTGATGACGGGTATCCTGCCTAATGATGTTTATCTTTTCCCCTTCCTATTAATCACTATTCTTGTTGCTACTTCTTTGGGTTCTTTCTTGAACTCTGCCTGGTTGGTAAAATTTAAGAATTACCTTTTTGTTCTTAGCGCCTCTATGATAGCAGGCGGATTTATCCTGGCAGTGGCGTTACGTTATCTTCCATTACAACCGCAAATATTGGATTGGTCCACGTGGGCGCTTTGTCTGATTATGGTCTTTCCCGTAAGTCTTTTTATAGGTATAGCCTTTCCAAATTTATTAGCTTTATATTCATCAGGTAACCAGAGCATCGGTCATGATGTGGGAAGCATATATTCCATAAATACGTGGGGAGCGGTACTGGGAAGCTTTCTGACTGCTTTTATATTTATACCTCTCTTGGGGTTAAGAAATACATTTTTTCTCTGCCTAGCCTTATACATACTCATCGGCGAATTTATCTTTATTGCTGTCTTCAAAAAGATAAAGAGCGCCCCTGTTTTAATATTCTGTATTATTCTAATTACAATTATGTCGCTTAAGCAACTGATACCGATTAATCTATTCAGGGATATTTTCCTGAAAAATATCCGCGACAATGGAGAGTTGGTTTTCTATAAAGAAGGCATAGTTTCTTCTGTGGGCGTGTTTAAAAGAGAAGGCTTTTTTAACATACAATATTCTGACAGGACAAATATAGGCGCAGAGGTTTCGCAAACCGGGAGTACCAGGAATAACCATCGCTTAAAAGCGCATATCCCCTTGATAGTCAATAAGGACCCCCGCACGGTGATTAATATCGGTTTTGGCACGGGAATTTCTGCCTATTCGCTCACTCTGCATAATAACATTGAGAGGATAGACAATGTGGAAATATGCAGAGAGACATTCGGAGCCACAAAATTTTTTATAAATAATTTAGACAATATTTTTAATAACCCTAGAACAAAATTGATTGTTGATGACGGAAGGAATTATCTTTTTGTCACGACAAGAAAATACGATGTTATTCTGGTCTATCCGTTTTTCCCGTTTCAAGGCGAAAATATATTTTTTTACACAAAGGATTTTCTGGAATTATGCAAGAGCAGGCTTAAGCCGGGCGGATTGATATCCGTATGGTTTCCTTTTAATTTAAAAGAGGATGATGGTTCGTTAATTTTATTAAAAACCTTCTTGGAAGTATTCCCTCAGGCGGCGCTTTTTTCTACTTCGCCCGAGCCTTCCTCTGCGCTGGGAGACCGGGAGTTTCTTGTGGGATCTATTGCTAAAGAAGGTATTAATCTTTCTCCCGTTTATTTAGAAAAGAGATTCCGGTCATTAAGCCCTGAGGTTAGAATTGAGCTCGCGCAGGCAAACATAAACAATGCCCAAGATATCTCGAGGTATCTTATTGTAGACCAGGCAGGTCTTACAAAATTATGTAGCTCAGTAAAAGTGACGGTAACTGACAAACGGACTATTTTAGATTATCAGGCAGCAAGGAAAGCGTGGTTCGCACATTTGGATTCTACGCATCCTAAACAAATCAATGCTACTTTCACTGAGGGCTCATTCAAAAAAGCCATCGAGTTTAACCCCAAAGACGATATGGCATATCTAGGATTGGGCCGGCTTTATATAAAACAGGGAAAATATAGCCAGGCAGAACAAGCACTCCAGAAGGCCCTGGGACTTAATTCCCACAACGACCAGGCATATGCGGAATTGGGTTGGCTTTATACAAGACAGAGAAAATATAGCCAGGCAGAGCAGGCCCTCCAGAAGGCTCTGGAACTTAACCCCCAGAGCTACCAGGCATATCTAGAATTAGGTCGGATTTATACAAGACAAAGAAAACATAGCGAGGCAGAAGAATTATTCAGGAAAGGCTTGGAATCTAACCCTCAGAACAGTTGGCTATACGTAGGATTGGGCCGGCTTTATACAAGACAAAGAAAACATAGCCAGGCAGAGCAGGTTTTCAAGAAGGCCCTGGAACTTAACCCCTACAACGACCAGGCATACGTGGAATTGAGTTCGCTTTATACAATACAGGGAAAACTTAGCCAGGCAGAACAAGCACTCCAGAAGGCTCTGGAACTTAACCCCTACAACGACCAGGCATACGTAAGATTAGGTTCGCTTTATACAATACAGGGAAAACATAGTCGGGCAGAGCAGTCCTTCCAGAAGGCCCTGGAGTTTAACCCCCAGAATTACCAGGCATGCGTGGAATTGAGCCGACTTTATACCTCACAGGGAAAACCTGGCGAGACAGAACAAGCGCTCCGGAAAGCCTTGAAACTTAACTCCAAAGACGACCAGACATATGTGGAATTAGGCCGGCTTTATACAAGACAAAGAAAACATAGCCAGGCAGAGCAGGTTTTCAAGAAGGCCCTGGAACTTAACCCCTACAACGACCAGGCATACGTGGAATTGAGTTCGCTTTATGCAAGACAGGGAAAGCCTAGCGAGACAGAACAAGCGATCCAGAAGGCCCTGGAACTTAACCCCTACAACGACCAGGCATACGTGGAATTGGGCCGGCTTTATACAAGACAAAGAAAACATAGCGAGGCAGAAGAACTATTCAAGACAGCCATTAACCTTAATCCCCACAACAACCTGGCATATGTAGGATTAGGTTCGCTTTATACAAAACAGGGAAAACTCAGCCAGGCAGAGCAGGTCTTTGGGGAGGCTTTGGAATCCGATCCTCAGAACAACTGGTTATATGTAGGATTAGGCCGGCTTTATGCAAGACAGGGAAAACTTAGCCAGGCAGAACAAGCACTCCAGAAGGCTCTGGAACTTAAC
>CAZPQS010000006.1:10559-23268 GCA_964588765.1 uncultured Planctomycetales bacterium
CAGAGCAGGTTTTCAAGAAGGCCCTGGAACTTAACCCCTACAACGACCAGGCATATGTAGGATTGGGCTGGCTTTATCTAACACAAAGAAAACTCAGCCAGGCAGAGCAGGTTTTCCAGAAGGCCCTGGAACTTAACCCCTACAACGACCAGGCATATGTAGGATTAGGTTCACTTTATACAAGATAGGGAAAACATAGCGAGGCAGAAGAGCTATTTAAGGCAGCCCTTAAACTTAACCCCGAAAACGATCGGTTATATATGGAGGATTGGCAGTAGCATATAGTAGGATGCCATCTTCCTTTTTATGAAAAAGGATAAACGGGATATTTTTTCTACAGAGATGTTAGAAGAGACTATCAACCGCAGCATCTGCGGGACTCATTTAAATTATTAACCCAAAAATCACCCACCAGATAAGACTAATCTCAGGCAGAAAGAAGCTGAAGTCAACGAGATTATGAATGACAAATACAGCATTGGCTGTGATTAGACCAGCCATCAGCTTTTTATCCGGCAAATCTTTAATATTCTTAATCGCAGATTTAAACACAGCGGTGATTAGCCATAGGATTGAAATTATCCCCAAGATTCCCATCTCTGCCCAGATCTGTAAGTAAGAGTTGTGCGCATAGCGGGCGAAGACAATGTCGAAATTACCCAGACCCAATCCTTGCCAAGGCGCAGTTTTAATTATCTTTAGAGTATTCATCCAATAATTTAACCTCATAGCCAAGGAGAAAGTGGGTAAGATATGTTGTTTGGCGGCAGTTTGCCGCAGGAGAAAAACCAAACCGATGGTGATTAAAAATCCTGCCATTATGGCCAGCCCTTTTTTATCTAATGCTCCCTGCAAGTAGAAATATATTATTAAGCCTAAAAAGATACTTAGGAGTGCTCCCAGGGATTTAGTAAGAAGAAGCGCAATAGACACAGATATAAGTATAAAGCAAAGCGGGTTAAGAAAAATCTTCTTCTTTTTATCCCAGAGCGCTAAGATGAGAGGTATAATTATGGCCAGATATCCCCCCAATGTATTGGGAGTAACAAAAGGAAAATATACCCTTCTGCGCTGGATATAGTCTAGGATAAAGGCAGATACGGTTTTATCCCCGGCTAAATAACCTAAGATACGCTGGAAGCCAAAGAGATACTGATATATTGCTAAGAGGCTAATCAGGAAACCCGCCAGAACTATTACTTTGATTACCCGGATTCTATCCTTATAATTTAAAGAAACAGCAGCCAGGAATATCAATATGCCGCTTATATATTTATATAGCTCTTTTATACTGTTTATCTTATCAGCAGAAAAGATTATCGAAATAACCAATGCTGCAAGGAATAAGGAAAGGGGAAATTCTAAGGTCTTAATCTTTGCCAGTGGGATATTTTTCTTGACGAACCAAAGAATTAAAAATCCAATAAGAAGACTGGAATAGGTATAATTTAGAAAAGGGAAGGCAAGAGAGGAAATAAACGGCCGGGCGAAGATTAGGATTAGAAAAATGGCAAGCATTATGTTATAATTGTATTCTAAAATGAAATTAGAGTCAAATAAAATCCCCAACCGTTGGTACAATTGTCTTAATCTTATTCTTTTTAAATAAGATACAGGATGAATATTACAAGGTGCAGAATACAATAGTAAGTATCGTTATTGTGACCCGGGGAGTCGGTAATTATCTTGAGTCTTGCTTGGATTCGATAAGAAATCAGACCTATAAGAATCTCGAGACTATCGTGATTGATAATTCGCTTAATCAGGATTTTGCTCGCGAAACTGCTGAGGATTATCCAGAGATTAAAATATATTCCCAGATGCAAAACTTATTCTATGCCAAAGCATTAAATAAGGCAATAAGGGTAAGTAAAGGAGATTTTATCTTGTGTCTTAATGACGATGTAATCCTGCAGGAGCGTTTTATCCAGGAGGCTTTACGCGGATTCTATCCGGATTCTTCCGTGGGCATGGTTAGCGGAAAAATCTTACGCAGCAACGGCATAACTATTGATAGCGCGGGTCTGTTTTTAACCCCCTGGCGCACAGCCAGAGAGAGAGGCTACGGCAGTAAGGATAGGGGTCAATATAATTACCCGGGGTATATCTTTGGCGTAAATGGAGCAGTAGCGTTTTATCGCCGTAAGATGCTGGAGAGCGCAAAGATTGGCGATGAGTATTTTGATTCCGATTTCCATATATTTTATGAGGATTCAGATATTGCCTGGAGAGCCCAGGGGTTTGGCTGGAGGGCGTATTATGCTCCTTCGGCAGTTGCTTATCATACCCGGGGAGGAACAGTCAGGAAGGGTTCGGGAATTAATAAATCCTATGCCAGAAGATATCTTAATGACGAATTACATCTGGATTTAATAAAAAACCGCTGTCTCAGTATAATTAAAAACGAAACAGTATCGGGATTCCTGCTGCGTTTGCCATTTATTCTCTTTTATGATTTTCTAATCTTAAGTTATGTTTTATTTTTCCGGTTTTATCTTTTAAAAAGAATACCTTCAAATTTAAGATATCTGAAATCGGCGTGGGTGAAAAGACGCATAATTAAAGACAGGAGGAAAAGACAATGCTAAAACGAATACTTATTACTGGCGGAGCAGGATTTATCGGCTCTACGGTTGCCGAATATTTATTAAGTTTAGGTTATGAGGTTGTAATTTTTGATTCATTTATTAGAAAGGGGGTCGAATATAACGTCAATAGGCTTAAGGGAGTAAGGGTAATAAGGGGTGATGTGCGATTTGATTATGATTTAGAAAAGGCAGGCAAGGTCAACGGGATTATCCATACCGCAGCAAATCCAGGCGTCAGATGGAGTATTCTTATGCCCAAATTCGATTTTGATACAAATGCATCCGGGACGCTTAATGTCCTGGAGTTTGCCAGGAAATCGGGAGGCGTGCCTGTAATCTACTGCTCAACCAATAAGGTTTATGATGGAGAGAAAATAAATGCCATTCCGATAAAGGAGTCGGAGGCGCGCTATGAGTATGACAGCCCAAGATATAAATCTGGCATCCCCCAGGATTTTCCGGTTGATGGAAGCGACCACAGTTGCTACGGGGTAAGTAAACTCAGCGGCGATATTTATGCCCAGGAATATACACGCAACATGGGAGTGCCCGCGGTAATTAATCGGATGAGCTGCATTGGCGGGCCCTGGCAGTTGGGCGTTGAGGACCAGGGATGGGTTGCCTGGTTTGTTTTTGCCGCAATAACCGGTAAGACCATAAATATTTACGGTAATGGTAAACAGGTCCGGGATGTCCTGGATGTCGATGATTTAGCCAGGTTATTTGAAATGCAGTTAAGACAGATTGATGTGCATAAGGGCAAGGTTTATAATGTCGGCGGAGGCCCCAAGAACACCTTGTCTCTATTGGAATGTATAAACTATCTGAATAAGAAACTCAATATAAAAATTCCTTTAAAATTCCATTCCTGGAGGACTGCCGACCATCGTGTCTACATCTCTGATATATCCAAGTTGAAAGAGGTCTGGCAGCCTGAAACCTCTCCTTACGAACTTTTAGACAAGATTCATCAATGGGCAATTAAACACCCCCAGATTCTGGATTTGTATAAGTGATGAATCTTTGGATGGTTTAGGATAGGGGGATTTCCCTTGACCCCGCACTTTTTATATATTAAAATAAATAAAAATAAGCTTTAAAAAAGGTACGCAGTTGCCAAAAACCAATAAGGGGTTGGTAAGGATGAAGAGGGCTTTTTTGATTTTAGGTGCCGGTTGCCTGATTTTTGTTTTGGCCGGTTGCGCTGTTTTACAACCCAAAGTACGGGTGGAGCCTACAGCGGGTGTGCAGGCCCTGCCGCCTTATTCGGGTCCAAAGGTGAATATAGCCGTCGCTGATTTTGAGGTTAAAGCTGCCAAGGCTACCAGTGAGATTGGTTCGGGACTGCGAGAGATGTTAATTACTGCCTTGATTAATAGTAATCGGTTCAATGTTGTCCAGCGCCCGGCCTTGGAAGCAGTGATGAAGGAGCAGGAGTTATCTGCCTCTGGCGCCGCGGATCAGGCAAACAAGATAGAGCGGGGTAAGACCAGAACCCCCGACCTGATTATTACCACTACAGTTACTAAGTTTGAACCTGAGGCTTCAGGAGGTCGAGCTGGTGTAGGCGGCGGAGGCGGCGTGGGCAGCGGTGTCGTAGGTGCTATGTTAGGCGGCGCTTTAAACAAGGCCCATCTGGCTTTGGATGTTCGGGTAATTGATACCTCCACCTCTGAGATTCTTGCCGCTACCCTTGTTGAGGGCCAAGCCTCAGATATCAGCGGTGCAATTATGGCTGGATTCTTAGAAGGTTGGGACCTGGGCAGCGGATTATCTGCATATGCCAATACTCCTATGGAGAAGGCAATGCGTATCTGTATTATTGAGGCGGTCAAATATATTGCCCAGACCACCCCGGCAGATTATTATAAATATTAAATATGTGGTCGCTTAAATTAAGAATGTATTTATTGCTAGCAGCGCTCTTTGGCATTATTTACGCTATTGTTACCGTAATCGGCGTAAGTTTAGGTTTGGCGAATTTTTATTTTTATCTTATATTCTCCCTGGTACTTATGTTTATTCAATATATGATTGGGCCGAGGCTGATTGAGTGGTCAATGCACGTGCGCTATGTAGAAAGAGGTCAGTATCCCCAATTGCATCAAATGATTGAGGATTTAGCAAAACGCGCCAAGATTCCCAAGCCTCGGGTAGGGATTGCAGCGATTCCTCTACCCAATGCCTTTGCCTTTGGTCGCAACCTAAATGACGGAAGGGTTTGCGTCACCGAAGGAATAATGCGGCTCCTGAATCAAGATGAGCTGCAGGCAGTTTTGGGCCATGAGATAACCCATCTTAAGAATCGCGATGTTCTTACTATAACCTTATTATCGGTGATTCCGATGATTCTCTACCGTCTTGCCTGGCATATGTTCTTTTTCGGCGGTAGGCGCAGCCGGCAGAGAGGAGCAAATACAATCCTGATTGGCTTAGCCGCCTTTATCTTCTATTTTATCACTAATCTTTTAGTACTTTATGCATCCCGTATTCGTGAGTATTTTGCTGACCGGTGGTCGGTGCTTTTAGGTAATAAACCTGCCTGGCTTGCTTCCGGATTATACAAATTGGCCTATGGTTCAGCACGGATAGATAAACAGACGCTAAAAGAAGCCGAAGGCCTTAAGGCATTCTTTGTCAATGACCCATCGCGTGCCTTAAATGAGATTCAGGAGCTAAGGCAGCTGGATTTAGACAGAAGCGGAACCATTGACCCCAATGAATTACAAACGCTCCAGAATAAAAGAATACAGCTCTCTTTCGGTGATAAGCTGCTGGAGCTTTTAAGCACCCATCCCAATATGCTCAAGCGCATCAAGCAGCTTAGTAAATACTCTGGATAATCCCGGTTTCCATAAAGAGATGTTCAAAGATGTCTTCTAACGCAATGCAGAAATCCCTTGATTACGCAAGATAAATACCTCTGATGTTATTATCAAAAGTCATTCAGAGACCTTAAAAAGGGGGATACTATGTTTGAACAGATTATTCAAACCGTAATTTTTAAAAATCGCATTTTAGATTATCTCATTTGTCTTTCTATCTTCCTGGCCGGCATCCTTATTATTTATCTATTTAAAAATTTTGTTCTTATTAGACTGAGGAGATGGGCAGCCAGAACCGCTACCACCTTGGATGATTTTTTGATCGGCATTTTTAGAAGAAACATTATCCCTTTGTTTTATTTCGGAGCTTTTTATGTAAGTATTCGCAATCTGACCTTGAATCCGGTTTTGAGCAGAATGATTGATATCTTAGGGTTAATCCTTTTGACCATTTTTACTATTCGTTTTTTAGTTTCCATTATCAATTACGGGCTCAAGACCGTCTGGTTAGGAAAAGAAAGGGATGAATCAAAGGAGCGCAGTCTTAAAGGAATACTTTCAGTAATTAAGGTAGTTATCTGGGGGCTGGGCATTGTTTTTCTGCTTGATAATTTAGGATTCAAGATTTCTACGGTAATTGCCGGCTTGGGTATTGGCGGCGTGGCTGTAGCCCTAGCTGCTCAGGCAATCCTGGGAGATTTGTTCAGTTACTTTGCCATATTCTTTGACCGCCCGTTTGAGATCGGCGATTTTATTATTGTGGGAGATTTTTTGGGAACAATTGAGCGTATCGGAATTAAGACAACGCGGATACGCAGTTTAGGGGGAGAGCAGATAGTTTTTTCCAATACCGACCTTACCAATTCCCGGGTGCGTAACTACAAGCGCATGGATAAACGTCGCGTAGTTTTTAAACTCGGCGTTACTTATCCAACCACCCTAGAAAAATTAAAGATGATTCCGCAGATAATCGCCGGTGTTATAAAGAATACAGAAGATACCGTCTTTGACCGGGCGCATTTCTTTTCCTACGGCGATTTTAGTTTAATCTTTGAGGTCGTTTATTATGTTTTAAGCCGCGATTATAATAAATATATGGATATACAACAGGAGATTAATTTTGCTATCAAGGAGGAATTCCGGAAACGCAAGATTGAGTTTGCCTATCCAACTCAAACATTATATATTAGCAAATAAATATATCTTAACTTTTTATTTTTCAAACAGTTAGAAAGAACCGTTCCTTAATATGAATTATTACTCGGAATATTTACAGGATAAATACTGGTTGATTGAACAAGAAGGCTGGAATCCTCATTTTCAAGCCGTAAGCGAATCTCAATTCGCCCTGGGTAACGGTTATATCGGGAGCCGGGGAATTTACGAGGAGATTCCGTATGATGCATATGCAGGGACATATATCGCCGGCGTATATGATAAAGCTCCCGCGCAGGTTCCTGAGTTGGTGAATCTGCCCAATCCCATAGATTTCCGAATTACTATTGAGGGTGAAAAATTAGGCCTGGGAGCAATGGATGTGTTAGAACACCGGCGAGTTTTGAATATGAAGGAAGGCCTGCTTATACGTCAAACTCAATTCTCCAATTCAAAGAAAAGCCGTTTTGATTATCAATCCTTAAGATTTTTCAGTATGCGAGATAATCATATCGGGCTGATGCAGATTTATTTTACTCCCTTGGATACACAGGCCGCAATTACTATTCAAAGCACAATTAATTATTCGATAACAAATAGGGGTGTCTTAACCGAGGGCAGAAAGCGGCATTTTCAGATAGTTGAAGTTGGCTCTCATCGGCGGGCTAACTACCTGACCGTAGAAACCTTTGAGAGTAAGATTCTGATTGGTTATGCCAGCTGTCTTTTTGTTTCTCAGAGAAATCGTCAATTTTCTCCCAAGGCAATTAGTTTTTCACTTAAATTAAAAAAGGGCGAGACAGTTTGTTTTACCAAGATATTCTCTATATACACTTCGCGAGAGATTTCAAAAAGACAACTTAAATCCTGCAGTATAAAGGCATTGCAAGACTCAGTTGGCCTCGGCTTTAAAAGGTTGCTTAAAAGACACATCAGTCACTGGGCATTCCAGTGGCGCAATGCCGATATAGAGATTCTACCCGACCGGGATATCCAGAGAGCCTTGCGGTTTAACATCTATCATATGTTAATCAGTGCTAACCAATTTGACCTTGATGCCGGCATCGGGGCGCGCACCTTGACCGGCGAGGGTTATCGCGGGCATATCTTCTGGGATAATGAAATATTCTTCCTGCCGTTTTTTATCTATACCAATCCGGCTATTGCGCGCAATATGCTTTATTATCGCTATCGGCGCTTGGATAAAGCGCTGGAGAATGCGAAAAACAAAGGATACCTTGGTGCGCTCTTCCCTTGGGAATCAGCCGACTCAGGTAATGAAACAACCCCTTCCTGGCATAAGCATTTAGACGGCAGGATTATCCAGATACATACCGGCCAGAGGGAACACCATATAGCAGGAGATATCGCTTATGCAGTTTATCATTATTATCAGGCAACGAATGATTCTGATTTTATGTTTAGGGCAGGATTGGAAATGATATTTCAGACTGCCCGTTTCTGGGCTAGCCGCGCAGAGTTTAACAAAAGGAACGATATTTATGAGATAAAGCATGTTATCGGGCCGGATGAATTTCATGAGGATGTGGATAACAACGCCTATACGAATTTTTTGGCAAAATGGAATTTATTGAAAGCCTCACAACTTTATCGGCAAATTAACAGAGCGGCTACTGTCGGCAAGTTCAACCGCGGTCAGACAACTTTATTTAAGAAGTTAAAACAGAGATTGAAATTAAACGATAAAGAAATAAGGCAATGGGAGAGAATCGGCAAAAATTTATTTATTCCCTGTTCTAAAGCAGGAATAACTGAGCAATTTTCCGGTTATTTTGACAGAAGATTTGTTCCCATAAAAGAATTAGATAAACATTTTATGCCATTGATTCCTCGCGGGATATCCTTAAGGAAGATCGGCAATACCCAGCTTATCAAGCAAGCGGATGTGCTGATGCTGATGTACCTGTTTTCTGACTTTTTTCCTCTAAAGCAAAGAAGGGATAATTTTGTATATTATGAGAAGAGAACTCTGCATAAATCTTCTCTTAGCCCGGCGGTCTCAAGTATTGTTGGCTGCCAGACTGGCAGATACTCAAAGGCGCTTCATTATTTTCTATTTAACTTATATGCTGATTTAAAAGATTTACACGGCAACACCAGGGATGGTATTCACGCAGCTGCGCTGGGAGGGTCCTGGCAGATTATTATTGCCGGCTTCTGCGGTATAAGCATAAAGAACGACGTGCTTAGTTTGAATCCAAAATTACCTCAGCAGTTTAATATGATTAAGTTTAGGATAAAATATAGAGATTTCCATATCGCTATTTCTGTCTTTGCGGATAGATTACAATTGGTTAGTTCATCATTCGATAAAAAAAAGACACATCTGTTGCTTAGGGTCTACAATCGACTCAGGGAACTCGAGAATAATAAACGCTATCTCTTTAAAAAGGGAGGATGAAATGTTGAAGGCAAAGGATATCATGACTAAGAATGTGCTCTGCGTAGAAAAGAATACTAAGGTCAGGGATATTTGTAAGCTGTTGATTAAACACAGACTCAGCGGACTTCCCGTAGTGGATAAAGAAGACAATCTCGTTGGTTTTATTTCTCAGAGGGATATAATTGCCAGGGTAGCTTTACAGGATTTTCTAAAAAAGAAAGCCAAGGATTTAATGGTTAAAAAAGTCCTCTATGTATTTGAGGATACATTCTGCGACCAGATTTCCCGAATATTTACTGAAAAACCTTATCATTATCTGCCGGTGATAAAGGCAAAAAAGGTGGTTGGGATTATTTCTCGCAAGGATGTTATTGGTCGATTACTCGGGCAATATTATTGATGGGGGGTATAAATGAGTCCAAAGACTAAAAGGTTAAACATCGCTCAGTTGCATTGGGGATTTCCCCCGATTATCGGCGGGGTGGAAACGCATCTTAGTATAATGCTTCCCACCATGGTTAAACTCGGACACAATGTTAGTCTGCTCACAGGTTCCACAGAACAGACAAAAGCGCGATATTCATACAAAGGGGTTGATATTATCCGCACACCCCTGATGGACCTTAACTGGCTTTATAAAAGAGGTCTGGACGGATTGGAGGAAGAGATAAAAGCAACACTCCAAGATTTTATTAATAAAGTTAATCCGGATATAATCCATGCTCATAATATGCATTATTTTAGCAAGATTCACGCCCAGATTTTAGTAAGCATCGCTAATAAAAGGAAGATTCCATTAGTTCTTACTGCTCATAATGTCTGGGATGATATTTTATTTCTGGAATTGGCCCGGGAGATAAAATGGACTCATATAATCGCCGTCAGCCATTTTATTAAGAAGGAATTAATCGGTGTTGGTTGTGACCATCGCAAGATTACGGTTATTCACCACGGAATCGATACTGGGATGTTCAGGCCGGATATCGATACCAGCGCAGTGAGAAAAAGATTCCCTGAGCTTGACAAAAAAATAATTGTTTTTCATCCTGCACGGGTCGGCTTGGCCAAAGGTGCCGATGTAAGTATCAAGGCACTTAATATAGTAAAGAATGTCTTTCCCAATTGCCTTCTGGTTTTAGCCGGGACAAAGAATATAATTGACTGGGGCGCAACTCAGCAGAAGGATATTGCCTATCTTGTTGACTTGGTGAAGATATTCAAGTTGAGAAAGAATGTTTTAATTGATGTGTTCAGTCTTGAAGAGATGGCTCAAATCTATGCTTTTTCACGCGTGATTATTTATCCTTCTTCAGTTGGCGAACCGTTTGGTCTAACTATGCTTGAGGCAATGGCAACTGCCAAACCGATGATTGTTACCGACTCCGGGGGGATGCCCGAGATTATTCGCGACGGGATAAACGGCTTTGTTATACCGATTAAAGATTTTGAGGTATTGGCCTCACGGATAATCCAACTTTTTAATGATGAGAATTTCGCGCTGAGGCTGGGGGCTACCGGTAGACAGATGGCCGAGGCCTATTATACCAAAGAGGCGGTTGCGAGGAATACACTCGGAGTTTATCAGATGATTATTAAATGAGATTAATGAGATTTTTAATTCTATTTGTTGCTTTCTTTCTGCTATTAGGTATCAACTCAGAAACCAATGCTGATTTGGATTTATTCCAGAAGGGCCGGATTCTTTATCAAGAGGGCAGATTCACCGAGGCGATTAGGGTATATCAGGAGATAATCAATAATAATCCTGAAGATTTCAAGGCTTATTTGAATCTGGCTTATCTCTACAAGGATTTAGCAGAATACCGACAGGCAACCGAGGTTATCAGAGAAGCTTTAGGATTTTTTGAAGATATCCGGCTGGAAATACTTCTTGGCCGGCTTTACTATCTTGATGGTAAACCCAGGCAGGCCATTTCTCAACTAAAGGCATTGTTATCTTCCGATTCAAAGGACGCCGGGCTTTTATTCTATCTGGGGCTGTGTTATGAGGATATAGGTAAGCTTACCGATGCCGAAGCATTTTATTTAGATGCGGTTAGGTTTAAACCCAGCAATGTCTTAGCATATCTAAAATTAGGGAATATTTATTATCAGAGACGGAGGTATAAACAGGCAGCCCAGACTTATCAAAAGGTAATTTCTCTTGACCCGAGCATTACCGGGGTTCGCCCCAGACTTGCTGAGTGTTTCACAAAATTAGGCGAATCCGCCGAGGCTTACAAGCAATATGCCAGGTATGTGGCAATTCATCCCCAAGATAAACTCTTGCAAAAAAAATTGGAAAAGATAAAAACAAAACTGGGTGAGGATTTTTTTCAGCAAAAGAAGGCAAAAACCCTCCAGCATCGCCGGAGAAAATCGATTCAGGTTGAGCCCTCTGTTTTCCCCGAAGAAACTCCCCAGGTGAGGGTGAACATTGCCGGGGTTGGGAATTTAATTGAATTTAAATGCGGCAGCGATTTTGAGGTTATTGATCAGCAGAGCGGTGATCATCTTTTAAAGGGTATAAAAGAGTCATTTTACTCTCTGGTATTTAATAAGAAAGCAAACATTCAACTGAAGGACTACCAGGGAAATGTTCTGTTGACAGATTTGGATAAGCCTTTCCTAATCAAAAATAAATCTGAAAACTCTGTCATCACTATTTTTGATATCCCTATAGGCAGAGGCGACTTCTGGGCTAATTGGTGTGACCAGCAATATCGGGGAATAATCGAGGTCGTCCCGGATAATAATGGTTTTCGATTGATTAATTCAGTTAATTTAGAAGAATATCTCTATGGTGTTTTGCCTTCTGAGATGCCGGCTAACTGGCCAAAGCAGGCACTGTGTACGCAGGCGATTGCGGCAAGAAGCTGGGCAATAAAGAATAAAACCCGTCATAGTCGTCAGGGTTTTAATTTCTGCAATACGGTGCATTGTCAGGTATATAAGGGGGTAGGGGCGGAAACACGGCTGACCAATCAAGCAGTGGATGAGACAGCCGGGATTATTCTTGTATCCGGTAATCAGCCGATTGATATATTTTACTCTAATAATTGCGGCGGTTATACACAGGATGGGGTAATTGATGCCGTTTCTTTAGATTTTAGTTTCCCACTTTCTCCGTTAGAATTGGAACTTTGGCTTACGACAGAACCGGATACATTTTGTAATCTAAAGGAAGCCAACCCGGTAAATTTTCGCTGGGCGAGGTGTTATAAGCGAGAGCAATTACAGGCAGTGCTGGGGTTATCCGGTATTGATATCGGAGAACCTCTTGAGATTATTCCTCAAAAGCGGGCAAGGAGCGGCCATTTAATCAGCATTAAAATTAAAGGGACAAAGGGCAGCCGGGTTATCGTAGGGGAGAATAATATTAGAAAAATCTTGGGAAATTTACGTAGCAGTGTATTCAAAATTGAGACAAAATTTAACCAAAGAAATTTACCGGTAGAATTTATTTTCTACGGAGGGGGTTTCGGACACGGCAGGGGTTTGTGCCAAAGCGGAGTAAAGGGCATGGCGCTTAAGGGTTATAATTATCTTGAAATTCTAAAGCATTATTACCCCGATGCAGAAATAAAAAAGATATATTAACTTCTTAGAATATCGGGTAACGGATATCCGGTATCGAGAATATTGACATGCACATAAAAAAGAGATTTAAGGTTGCTTTGGCTTTTGGCGGCGGCGGCGTAAGGGGATTAGCCCTTATAGGGAAATTAAATGTACTG
>CAZPQS010000007.1:0-22723 GCA_964588765.1 uncultured Planctomycetales bacterium
TTGGTATTGATGGTCTGGGCTATGTTTTCGAAGTTATCCTTAAGGGTCTGGGTTGTAATGTCGGAATTGGAATTGATGGTGTGGGCCATATTGTCGAAGTCGCTATTAATGGTGTAGGCTATATTGTCTAAGCTGGTGTTGAGGGCCTGGAAGCTGTCCTTGATGGTCTGGAGGTTATCATTGAGGGCCTGGAAGTTGGTATTGATGGTCTGGGCTATGTTTTCGAAGTTATCCTTAAGGGTCTGGGTTGCATTCTCGGAGTTGGTGTTAATGGTCTGGGCCATATTGTCGAAGTTGTCATTGATGGCCCGGTTTGTGTTTTCAAAGTAGGTGTTGAGGAGCCGGTTTGCGTTTTCGGAGTTGGTGTTGAGAGTCTGGGCTATATTGTCGAAGTTGGTGCTGAGGGTCTGGTTTGTGTTCTCAAAGTAGGTGTTGAGGGCCTGGTTTGTGTTTTTGGAGTTGGCATTGATTGCCCGGGCTATACTATCGAAGTTGGTATTAAGGGTCTGGGCTATATTGTCGAAGTTGGTGCTGAGGGCTTGGAAGTTGTCTTTGATAGTATAGAAGCTGTCAATCAGGGCTTTGAAGTTGGCATTGATGGTCTGGTTTGTGTTCTCAAAGTAGTCCTCAAGGATCTGGTTTGTGTTTTCGGAGTTGGTGTTGATGGTTTGGGCTATATTGTCGAAGTTGGTATTGATGGTTTGAGTTATATTGTCGAAGTTGGTGCTGAGGGCCCGGAAGTTGTCTTTGATAGTATGGAAGCTGTCAATCAGGGCTTTGAAGTTGGTATTGATGGTCTGGTTTGTGTTTTCAAAATAGTCCTTAAAGGTCTGGTTCGTGTTTTCAGAGTTGGTGTTGATGGTTTGGGCTATATTGTCGAAGTTGGTGTTGAGGGTTTGGGCTATGTTGTCGAAGTTGGTGTTGAGGGCTTGGAAGTTGGTATTAATGGTCTGGAGGTTGTCAATTAAGGCTTTGAAGTTGGCATTGATGGTTTGATTTGTGTTTTCGGAGTTGGTGTTGATGGTCTGGGCTATATTGTCGAAGTTGGTATTGATGGTTTGATTTGTGTTTTCAGAGTTGACGTTGATGGTCTGGGCTATATTGTCGAAGTTGGTATTAAGGGTCTGGTTTGTGTTTTCAGAGTTGACGTTGATGGTCTGGGTTAAGTTGGATAGCATTTGGTCTGTATTTTTACTAGCGGACAGGAAGTTCGTATTCAGATTGGAAATAATTTCACCTATATTCCCGAACAGCCGAATCACCGCTGCCAAAGTTATGCCTGCGAATATTATTCCAATTCCAATTTCTAAAGATGAGAGGCAATAAAATCCTCCAATAAATAATCCTGAAATCGCTATCAGCCAGGAGCAGAATATTAATACTATTGTAGTAGGCATCTTTTTTAATTTCATAGCTGAACCTCCTGTCTTACATATATTAATACAATTTTTTCAAAAATCACTGAAGCAATATGCGGGATATATCAAGCTTACGAATATTTAATACGGATTAAATCCTCTTAAAAAGATTTGGCTCAAATTTTAAAAAAATACTCAGGCCCAGGATAATGCTGAGGAACGCCCCGGAAAAAATACCTAAAAAAATATAAAATCGGGGTATATTACCAAAAAACAAGACATCCTGATAAGAAACTATATAAGGCATCATAGGATTTAAATTAACGACCCAGAGATATGACGCAGGAACCATCTCCCTGGAATAGAATATCGGAGTAATCCAGAACCAAAACATCAATAACACCGACAGGAGATGTCCAATATCACGGAAAAAGACATTTAATACGGATAGCGTTAATCCTAACCCTATGACAAAGAATAGATGCAAGAGGAGTATAATGGCCAGGAAAGGTAAAAGGAATATTATCTTGGGGTTAAAGATTAAAAATACAGGAAAAATAAACACTAATCCCAAAAGGAAATTTAAGAAATTAGCCAATACGGAAGAAAGAGCTAAGAATTCTTTGGGTATATTAAATTGTCTTAATAACTGAGTTTGATTCAAAATGGAAAAAGCCGCTTCAGACAAAGTAATAGAGAAGAACATCCAGGGAAAAATTCCAGAAAGAACAAACAAGCCAAAATTTTTTATCTCTGTCTTGAAAACAACGCTGAAGACAAAACTTATTGCCACCATAATTAAAATCGGATTCAAAATAGCCCAGGAAATCCCTAGAATAGACCCGGAGTATTTTGTCTTGAGTTGTTTGACTACCATAGTCCATAATATATGGCGAGATAGATATATCTTTTTTATCCTTTGTTTAAACATTCTTAAACAGGAACTCCGCCGCTCTCCTGCCGTCTAAAATTACGTCCTCCATCGACATATAACGCCAGGAGCCATAGCGACCGCAGGGTATAATATTATTCTGTACCAAGAATTTTAAGATTCTTTCTCTTGAGAAACGATAGTTATTATCATAGATGGGGTAGCCATATTCTATATCATTTATGTCTTCCAGACAGATACGGTCTGACTGAGTAAGTATACCTGCCTTTTTTAAATCCTGCTTAACGCGCGAGACGATATTACCTTTATCGATTGATTTATTTGCTGAATAAGATATTTCAACGTATAGGGAAGATTTACCGTAAGGTGCCAGCTGGGAAGAAAAATTGTGCGGGAAGCCGACACGGAAAAAGCAAAATCTTTTCTCAGGAAAATATATCCAGTGCCGGGAATTGCTGAGTTTTCTTTCTATGCCAAGATTTAGATTAAAAATAGAATTCCAGCTTAAATTCCTAAAACAACTAACGATATCTTCGGGAGGCCTGGTAAAAAGATGAAGTACTTCCGGCAAGGGAAGGGTAGAAATCAGAAAATCAAATCTTTCTTTTTGCCTATCATTTAACCTTATCTCTTTTTTTTTAAGGTCGATTTTAGTTATCCTGCATTTTTTAAATACATCCTTGATTTGATTTGCAAAGGCTTGCGGAACTCCGTTTATACCCCCCCTTCTTGGGTACCAGAAAAAGGCATTGTAGCCTAAATTCTGTTTGCTCTTTTTAATCGTGCCGTCAATGATTTGATTCAAAGTGGGAACGAGAATAAATCCATCGATCCATTCACAGGTCAATTCATCCAGAGGCACAGTCCAGAACTTGGTATTATAAGGAATCATAAAATAGCGGGCTATACCTTTACCGAAAGTCTTATCTATCCAGTGGCGGAAAGATGAACCTTCTTTTGTTTTGTAGCCATTACGGTGAATCTTGATAAACTCCAGAAGGCAGTCCTTAACAATGGGTTTGGGTAAGCCGTGAAGGTTAGCCTGAAAGGGATAACGACTTAACCTGTCGAAGGAATAAACCCAGGCAGATCTCTTATGCCGGATGAACCTTCTACCAAGCAAACGCTTAACCAGATCTAAAGTATATTTGTGCTTAAAATGCAATAAATGCCCGGAATAATCAAAAATAAAGCCATTTAGCTTTCGAGAGCGGCACAAACCTCCGACTTCGGCCTCCTTTTCAAATATCTGACAATCATAACCTTTCCTTTGTAAATGCCAAGCTGCGCTCAATCCGGCTAAACCTGCGCCCAAGATAAAAATCCTCTTTTTTTTAGCCATCGATAGAAACCCTGCCCATCCTTTTGATTATTATTAAACTAACTATGGCTGCCAGGATAATAATAATTGTACCCGGCGCATTGGAGACCCGACTCAGCACCACCCCGGAAAGAGAAAAAAACAGAGCCAAGATAAGCATAAATAATAGAGCCTTATTTTTAGAATATCCTAAGTGCAATAATCTTAAAGCTAAATGGTCATTGCTTTTTTTGAAGATTGACCTTGCCTTTCTTATCCGCATCAAGATAAGAAATGCAGTATCAAATATGGCAAATCCCAATATTAATAAAGGGGAAAGCAAAGCAACCTTTCTTTCCAAAGGAGCATAACTTATACTAAGGGCAATAGCCGCTAAAGTAAAACCCAAGAAATGACTTCCGGAATTGCCCATATAAATCTTTGCCGGTGGGAAATTATAAATAAAGCAGCTCGCAATAACAGCAGTTAGGACTAAAGATAAAATGGCAATTTTCGTATCGCCGGTTAAAACGGCAACTGCAAAGAAGGCAAGACCGGTAATCATGGCACAACCGGCGGCTAGTCCGTCAAGCACATCCAGATGGTTAAATGCATTAGTTATTACCAGAACCCAAATGAAGGTTATAGCTAAGTTAAGCAGACTCCCGATATAGATAATTTGGGTCCTTATGCCAAAGAGGATTAACAAACAAGTGGCGACAATCTGGATAAAAAATTTGGCACTTACGGACAACTCCCTGCGGTCATCGATTATCCCGAAGATTAGCATAATTGACGATGCAACAATAATGCCGATTATCTCTCTGGATAATAAGCCTTGATAAATAAGGAAGCTGAACGATGAAACAAAGATAAAGGATAGGCCCATACCCATTCCGCCGACCAGGGGCATCCTTTGGGAAACCAATACGCTATACCTTAAAGCCAGCTTTTTAGATATAGAGATAAAAAGTATACCCAGCAGGAATCCAGCCGAAGCTATGAGTAGATAACTAACCAGCATGCTCACCCGACATTCTTTTAATCAAATCTCCATACAAATTTTCCGTATTCCTTACCATATTTTTAAGAGCGAAATTAGAGTCTAAATAAATTCTTGCATTATGGCTAATTTGTTTTCTTAGATTTTCATCTTTCAACAGGTAAATTAATTTCTCAGCCATCTTGTTAATGTCTCGCTTGGGAACCAAAAAACCATTTTTACCTTCGAGGAGTATCTCAGTGACTCCCCCTGTATTGGTAGCCACAACCGGCAAAGACGCAGCCATTGCTTCTATAACAGATATGGGCATCCCTTCCCATAACGAGGTAAGCACAAATATATCCATCGCTGATAATATACGGGGAATATCATATCTCCACCCGGTTAAGATAACCTTGTGTTCTAAATTAAATTTGGAAATTAATCTCTCTATTTTCTTTCGCAGGTTACCATCGCCAACTAAGATAAATTTCGTTCTTGGTATGACTTTATTAACCAAAAAGGCGAGTCTTATAAAATCTTGGGGAGACTTTTGGGGTTTAAAGCAGGAAATCATTCCGACTAATAAATCAGAGGTATTTATCCCTAATTCTTCTCTTAGCCCTTCAACCTTTTTATTAAAATCTTCATAGTCAATTCCGTAACGAACGAGCCTGTATTTATCCTTATTGCCAATATAATTATCCAGGCCTGCTTGCCAGTCACGATGGGAAACAACGATAAGTTTATCGGTTATCAGGGCCGTGAGTCTTTCAAGCCATACGATAATCCTGCGCCAAAGGGGATTTTGGTGCTCATTAAAACTCCAACCATGAACGGTATGGATTACAATTTTTGCCCCGGCCAATCTTGCTGCCCAACGGCCAAGAATGCCTGCCTTGGAGCTGTGCGTATGAACGATATCAATCTTATTCTTTTTTATAAAACAATAAATCTCCCATATTGCCAAAAAATCCTTTATTGGACTTACTGGGCGTTCTAAGTATCTTGATCTTATAAGTCTTAGCTTCTCAATAGACTGGTCTTTATTAATCAGCAAACCGTTTCGGGCAGTAATTAAAGAAAGGCTGTATTTCTGTTTATCTAAATGAGCTACAAGACTTAATAATTGCTTTTGTGCCCCCCCTAATTCCAATTTGGTAATCACATAGAGAAGATTAACTCTCTGCATGCTATGTATATGATATTCCCTTGCTGCCTATTTGTCAAGCATATGAACCGATTACTTCTGTTAATCTTTACCTCTCATCTTTGGTCAGGATAAAGTTACCCAGGACAAGCATATCCATTCCGCTCTTTGAGAATGTATTAAAGGCATCCTGGGGGCTTTCAACAATCGGTTCGCCTTTCAGGTTAAATGAGGTATTAAGGACCGCGGGCACCCCGGTTGCCTGATAAAATCTTTCAATCAGTCGATAATAACGCGGATTTATCTTTTTATCTACTATCTGAATACGACTTGAGCCGTCAATATGGGTAACTGCCGGGATTAAGTCTTTTTTCTTAACCGGCAGGGTATAAAGCATAAATCTGATGGGGTAATGCTCCTGGAAATTATCAAGTTCGAAAAGGTCTGTTACTTTATCGGATAGGACTGAAGGCGCAAATGGTCGAAACGGTTCTCGGAATTTAATCTTGATATTGACGATATCCTTCATTTTCTCCTCTCGGGGGTCAGCCAAGATTGAACGGTTACCCAAAGCGCGCGGCCCCCACTCAAACCTCCCCTGAAACCAACCAACTACCTTACCCGAAATAAGCGCATCTACTATTGAATCTATCAATTTTTCTTCATCCTCAATATATTGATAACTGAGATTATTAGTTTTTAGGAAAGACCTGATTTGTTCCCCGGAATACTCCTTTCCCCAGAAGGCATGCTGTAAGATAAATCTCCTTGGTTTAGCTAACAAGCAATGATAAGCATATAACGCTGCTCCCATTGCTGCCCCGCCGTCACCGGCAGAGGGTTGAATAAAAATCTCCTCAAATGGAGTCTCCTTTAAGATACGATAATTAGCCAGGCAATTAAGCGCAACTCCACCGGCAAAACAGAGCTTTTTTGAGCCTGTCTTATGATAAAGATAATTGGCAATCCTTACCAGGATATCCTCAGTAACCTTCTGAATACTTGCTGCAACATCCGCATAATATTGGTTGGTTTCTATCTCTACCTCTGTGGGTGGATTAATATAATCGTATATGGAGGTTTTGCTGGTAACAAAGCGGGAATTTGAGTCCCTGGGCCTGCCAAACAAATCCTCAAAATACTTATTAAAACTCCGCTTAGTATGATAGTGATAAGCAAAATATTCCATATTGAGACGGAAACTTCCGTCCTGGTTGACCCGAATCAATTCATAAATTTTATCGATATATTTGGGCTTACCAAACGCACTCATACCCATAACCTTATATTCATCCTCGTTAACCTTAAATCCCAAGAAGGCAGTAAAGACGGAATAAAGAAGACCCAGGGAGTGAGGAAATCTGATTTCCTCAAATAGCTGGATATCGTTTTTGTCTCTGTCATCCCAATTAGCGCTTCCTTTACCCAAAGCCGAGGTCGTCCATTCGCCCACCCCATCAATGGAAAGAAGGGCTGCTTCAGAAAAAGGAGAACAGAAAAAACTGCCTGCCGCATGAGAAAGGTGATGTTGACAAAATAATATCTTATTTGAATTTATACCGACTTTTTCTTCGATTAGGCTCTTAATCCATAGTTTATCTCCCATCCAGTTTATCATTGCTTCCTGGAACAATACTGCCGAACGAGGATAGGTAGAAAGAATGGTTTTGATGATACGTTCAAACTTCAAAAAGGGCTTCTCGTTAAAAACCACATAGTCAAGTTCATTGCCTTTAATCCTGGCATAATCAAGGCAGAACCTTATGGCATTTACGGGAAAGGAAAAATCATGTTTTATCCGGCTGAATCTCTCTTCTTCTGCCGCAGCAATCACCTCTCCGTCCCTTAGAAGACAAGCAGCCGCATCATGATAATAACAACTTATGCCTAAGATATGCATCTTTACTGACGGGTTAAGAATTCTTTAACATTCTTGACTTTATTATGCGGAATCCAGAAGGGCGATTTTTGCCTGATTTCTAAAAAATCGGTGAATAATCTAATAAAAATAGCAAAAGGGAAAAGTAGAATAAAATATACCGCACCCAAGAGCAACTTCACTGAGAGATTTATACCAATCCGGATATATTTATTTAGTTTTTTAAATATTTTTATCATATTTAGAAAAGTGTATATATAAACGGCACTACTGCTGCACTTTGACTAAAAACAACAAGTAGCCCCCTACTGCACATATTCCAGGCTCCTTAAGCGTTCCTTGTTTTCCTCTGTCAAGGGAGGGCCTTTTCTAGCTGGAATTAAGGAAGTAATATGTTTCTTCCAATTTTCTAATACCTGTTTTAATTGTCTAAATTTATATGGCTTATCATAAACCAGATTATGCTGCTCCTTGGGGTCTTTATTGAGATTGTAAAGCTCCCAGATAGAATCATTTTTAATAAGTTTCCACTCCTTAGTCCTTAAAGCGAATTGTTGCACATAACTTGAGAAAACATATTTTGTTTGGTAAGTCCGATAGGGCTCAATAATTGCCAATAAGCTCTCTCCCTGCATATAGGAAGGTTTATCTAACCCTGCTACCTCTAGAATAGTAGGGGCAATATCGATTAAGCTTACCTGCCTGGAAATGACTCTTCCCTTAAGAGACAATTTGGGAAATTTAATGATCAGGGGAACCCTTATATTTTCATCATAGCATCCACCGTGGCTAAAATACGTATCATGCTCACCTAGCATCTCTGCATGGTCAGCAGTTAAAATAATCAGTGTATTCTTATCCAAGCCTAGCTTTTTCAAATTATCAATTAATCGACCTATTTGAGCGTCTGTATAAGAGATAGCTCCATCATATTGGGAAATATAATAATTTACGTCTGTAATATCGTTCTCTGCCACTATATAGGGAATTGCACCTTTGCCATGATGTTTATCTCCTAATGAAAGATTGGAAATAGCAACAAATTTTGGCTCACCTCTAAATTCATCATGTAAGTACATACTCTTATAAGGCTCAGGTGGTCTGTAAGGGGCGTGAGAACCCCAATAATGAACATACAGAAAAAAAGGGTTGTTCTTGTGTGTCTTCAACCAATCTATCACCTTAATAGTAAGTAGATGGGCATTTATAATCGGCCGCTCATCCTCGTACATCTCACCTATGTAGACTTCTTGAAAATCATCCTTAACGCCTGTAAATTTTACATGGGCATAATTGCTAAAAAAGACACACTGATAACCTTTCGCTGTTAATTCCCTAACCAAGGTATTGATGGAGGGATTTCGTAAGTCATTGTAATCACGGACTTGATGAGTAAGAGAATGGGTTCCGGTTAATATAGAAGGTACTGATTCTATAGTATGTCCTGCTGCAGTGATAGCCTGAGTAAATCTTACTTCCCGTTTAGATAGCCCATCAATATTGGGCGAGGTATTCCTCTGATAACCATAACATCCTAAATGGTCTGGCCGAAGGGCATCTATGACAACAAGTATGATATTTATGCGCTCCCTTTGTTGCAAAAGAATGAATATGCTAATTACTGCGATAGTTACTACAGTGAATATAAAAATATATTTTTTCTTTTTCGTCATTTTAGTTGTTTCTGTATTTCTTAAAGAACAAAACGCGATACTTCTGTTTTTAGGTCCCTAAGATATACATTACTAAAATATTTATGTCAGTTTGGATATATTTATTTAATTTTTTAAATATTTTTATCATATTTAGAAAAGTGTATATATAAACGGCACTACTGCTGCACTTTGACCAAAAACGATTAAAAGCCCGAGAAGAAGAAAAATTAGAACCATAGGAATCATCCACCAGAGCTTGTTCTGCCAAAGAAAAGCTAATAGCTCTCTTATAATAGAAAGATTTGATTTTACTCTCTTTATCCAGGAATTTATTTTTATTTTAAGCTCCGGTTTTAAATTTATATAAGGTAATATAATGAATATTGTCCTGTTGTCGTATCTTATTATTATTTTAATCCCGGGAGGCTTATATATTTTTAGCAGGCAATGCTGGATTGAGCAAGCCTCCTGAAACAATTAATTTTATTGTCTCTTCAATAGGAATATCCAAGAATATTACCTCTTGGCGGGGAATGAGAATAAAAAAGCCGGTTAGCGGACCAGGGCTGGAGGGAATAAAAATGTTTAAGAGGTCCTGCTGGGTCTTCTCTTTTGCTTCTCTGAAACCCTCATTAGTAATAAAGCCTATTGACCAAATACCAGGCCGGGGATATTCCACCAGCACTACCTTTTTAAATGCCCGGCCTTGATAAGTAAACAGAAATTCTGTGATTTGTTTTATTGAAGGATAGATAAGGCGTATTAAAGGGAAATGCCTTAGAGCTTTATCCAGTATAAGGTATAATTTTCTGCCCAGGAAACGAGTAGTTAGAAAGCCGACTAGAAATATAATTACTAAGAATATAATTAAGCCCAATCCGGGTATGTAAAAACCGAGATTCTCCGCCAGGTAGATATTAATATATTTACCCAAAATTCCATCGGCAAACTGAAAGAGGTTTATCAGGATATACACGGTAAGCAACAACGGAAGGAGAACTAAAATACCGGCAATAAAGTATTTCTTTACAGCATTAAAAAACATGGCTTCACGCTACATCCAGATTATCCAGATAAACAGAGAGCTTACAAAGACGGCCACAAAAGTAAAGGGCAGGCCGATGCCCAGAAACTGGCCGAATTTAACCCGATGCCCCTTCTTCCGCAACAGCCCAACGGCAACTATGTTTGTAACCGAGCCGATTGGCGTAATATTCCCTCCCAAACACGTCCCGATCAAAAGGCCGAACAGAAAGGGGTACATCGAAACACCCAAATCCGCAGCTACCATCTTCGCTACGGGTATCATCGCTATAGTATAGGGGATATTATCCACAAATGCTGAAACCGTAACCGAAACAAGAATAATCAAAATATAGGCACACAGCGGGCTCTGTCCGCTCAGATAAGAAATATGCCGGGCAATATCCCCTATTATACCAGAATAGGATAAACTGCCTACAAGAATAAATATCCCGATTAAGAAGAAAAAGCTCTGCCAGTCTAAGTCTTTCAAAACCGATATCGACTCCCGGCGGCGCAAATTATGCCAAATCAGACCGGCTAAACCCCAGAATAAACAGATCCCCGCAAGTACGTATTGAGATTTATCCGGATAGAATGAGGAAACAATCAAGCTTATAACCATTAGCAGCAAAAGCCAGGTCGGTACCCATGTTTTGGGCTTAACCGGATTAATTTCTTTTGGCTTGGATTTATATCTTCTGAATATACGCCAAAGAATAAATAGCGAAGCCAGCGCTCCTAATTCCACGGCAAAAAATATTCCCGGCTTACCCAGATATCCTCCGGTTTTTGCTGCGGGCATCCAGAAGAAATCGTTAAAATTCATACCCGACTCCATTGCCAGAATTATACTGGGAGGGTCGCCGATCATCGTAGCGCAACCCTGCAGATTGGCTGAAATAGATAGGCCGATTAGAAGAGGGATTGGATTTATCGCAAAGGCAGTAGAAATTTCTAAAGCTATGGGGGCGATAATTAAAACAGTGGCTATATTCTCAGTAAAGCTGGAGATAAACGAAGAAAGGCCGCAAACCAGAAGAAAAGCAATACCCACGCGCTGGGATTTATTAACCAGATTTGCTGCCAGATATGCGGGAACCCCGGAGTAAGTGAATAAATTGGAAAGCACCATTGTCCCGATAAATATTCCCAGGACGTTGTAATTAATAGAAACGAGCGCCTGTGTGAGTGTAATACTCTTTGAAAAAAACAGAATCAAAACTCCGACAAGACAAATCCAAGCAGGCTTAAACTTCCTGCTTAAAATTAAAAAATAACAAACGAGGAATACTGCTAAGACAAATAATTTTTGCGGCATAAGATAAATAAAGACCCCCCATCACTTTTAGTTTCTAAAAAGAAAATGATGGGGGGCAGGTTTATTCCTTGGCAATTGCGAATGTAATAATTGCTGCTAAGAGTAGAAATAATCCTATACAACCGCGAATCACAAGTAAGAGGTCATTCCACCAGACTATTATCGCCCAGATACCCAGAGCAAGAAATACCACGCCTAAGATTATCTTGAAGAGTGTGGAGATTATCTTTTTTACATCCACCTTTTCCTTCTTTTCTTCTTGCCTTACCTCTTCAGCCATTTTTCACCTCCCTTTATTATCTTGGTCTAGTTTTCCATCGACGATGAATCCAGCCCCATTGAGCAGGATAGCGCCTAATGTAGGATTCAATAATCCTGGTAAGCCTTTGGATATTAACCAAAACTGTTTCATCGAAATTCTTTTCTTCCTTTAAATTAAATTTTTGCTCAAAAATGATTTTATGAGTGCCATCGTCCTGTCTTACAATAAAACAAGGTAGAATGGCTGCTTGTGTGCGCCGGGCTAATACCACCGGCCCGGTAGCAGTAGCTGCCTTCTGCCCGAAGAAATCAACAAAAATGCCGGCGCCGCTGCCAAAATTTTGATCCAGCTGGATACAAACTATCTCATTGTTTCTTAAGGCTTTGACTGTTTCTTCCACGCAGGCCTTGCGTGGCTGGCTATAAATTATTTTTATCCCCAACTTACTTCTTAATTTGGTAAACATTCTTTCTACTCGCTGATCCCGCATAGGACGCATTATCCCGCCCACGGAATAGCCTTCAAGGGCTAATTTTAACATCATCAGGGGGAAATTGCCAAAATGCCCGCTTACCAGAATCACACCTTTTGCGCAAGACAAAGCCTCATCCAGAATTTGCTTATTTTCTAAGGTTACCTTCTTTTTTAGCAATTGTTGTCTTTCCTTAAAAAAGAGCAGCTCCAGACCTGATTTTGCCATAAAGGTAAAGCAATCCTTGGCAATATCCCTTAATTCCTGCGGAGATTTTTCTCGACCTAGGGCAATAGACAAACTCTCCAAGGCGATCCTTCTCTGCTTGACTGCGAGCAAAAAACCAATTTTTGCCACAGCCTTTGCAAATCCATAAAGGCATTGTGAAGGCACGAATTTAATTATCAAAGAGCAAAACACTAAACCTAACCAGCCAAATAGCCGATTGCTTGTTTTTCTTAATTTCTTCAGGCGCATTTTTGGATTATAGCAAAAGGTCTAAAAATTGCAAGTAAAAAATTATAACTTATATCCGATCTTGCGTAAAAATTCTTTGCGCCAGGCAATATCTTCAGAAGATTCAACGCCTTTTGGCAAAGAGCCATCAATTACCCCTAAAATCCCTCGACCCAAATCTGTCTGGGCCACAACCACCTCAACGGGGTTTGCTGAGGCGCAAAAGATCCGACACACCTCAGAGATATTCTTAATTGCATTTAATACATTGATAGGGTAGGCATCTCTTAAGAATATAATAAAACTGTGTCCTGCCCCGATTTGAAGAGCATTGTCCTGGGCAAGCTTTTTTAATTCTGGGTCATTGCCCTCTAAACGCACCCGGCAGGCTCCGGAAGACTCACAGAAGGCAAGGCCGAATTTTATTCCTGCACCACTGGTTATTAAAACCTCGTATAAATCCTCAACTGTTTTGATAAAGTGGCTTTGCCCCAAGATTAAATTTATCTCTTCAGGCTTCCGAATTTTGATTACCTTCAACTCAAGCATTTTTCTACCTCCTCTATTCCTAATCCCTGCCTGCTATATACTGTTTTATATCAAAACACTCCTTTAATATAACATTTGCGATATTCTCAGCCAGCAATCTGTTACCTTTGGCAGTGCAGTGGCCGAAATTTCCGGCAAACATATCCATAAAATATTCATCATAGCCTGCCTGCTTTAACGCTTCTTTGAATATCTTTTCATTATCTACAAAGATAATGCCCTCTCTGTCTTCAAACATCCTCTTTAATGGCTCTATGCTTCGTACAGGGTACTGCACGCACACTAGCTTTATCCCTCTTTTGTTTAAGATTTGCTTCAGTCTCTGGTAGTTACGCTTTGTCACGGGGTTATAATATTCTAATCTTAGTCTATCTGCTTGTCTAAAATATTCCTCTGCTAATTTGTGCCTCCCCGATTCTTGATAGCACTGAGCTAAAGTTCCATATAACCTATCATCTATGAAATCTGCCTCTATGGCTTTCTTTAACATCCCTTCGGCGGTGTCAAATTCCCGCTTTCTTAGATAAATCCATCCTAATTTAGCATATGCATCACTGTTATCGGGATTCATCTCTATAGCTTTCTTTAACATCCCTTCGGCGTTGTCGATTTCTCCTTTTGTTAGATATATCCATCCTAATTTAGCATATGCATTACTGTTATTGGGCTCTGCCTCTATGGCTTTCGTAAGTATATTTTCTTGCTCTTTAATTCTATTTGGCTGTATTGAAACATCTATCCTGGTAGCAATGCGCTCTTTACTCTCTCTTGGCTTATAGAGTCCTGCTTCTCGAGCTCTATTTATGATATGGAGCTTAAGTAGTTTTAGTAATTTATATGTCCTTAATGAGTTAAGCAATGTAGTGGTTTTTTTAGCAAGGGAGGCTTTATATATTATAAGATACCATCCATCACCTATCCCCATCATTGCAATTACCATATCAGGAGCGTATTTGTTTAAATTATCTTCTAACTGTGAGAGCATGACTCCTGTATTAGTTCCGGGTATGCCTTTATTTATCACGCTAAATTCTATTCCTATACCCCGTTGATTTAGGATTTTTTCGAGTTGTCGAGGATATGCATATTCGCCTCCAAGAGCAGTGGTAGATTCGCCCAAGCACATAATACGATATTCACCTTTTTGCCTAAGCGAGATTGTATTCCTATATTCCTGCAGGGATAAAAGTACAAACCCTCCGACTCGCAGTCCTATCTCAAGCAAGACTATGCACAAAAACAGTCCGGATATTACAAGGATTATCCTCTGGCTGGTGGATATTCTCTTCGGGATTCTCCTGTTCAAATTTACTCCCCTATCTCCTCTCTAGCCACTCCCTGGGGTCTATTGGCATATCATTTTTCCTTATTTCAAAATGGAGATGAGGCAGAATCTTAGGATGGCTGGCATTGCCTGTCTTGCCTGTATAACCAATAATCTCACCCTGTGCTACCCATTGACCTGACCTTACCAAAATTCGCTGAAGATGCCCATATATTGTTACTAAATTACCCGGATGGTCTAATTCAATATAATTGCCCAGATTTTTGTGAAATCCAATTTCCGCTACCCGGCTAAAACGCACTGCCCTGACATCTGTCCCAATCTGTGCGTAGAGGTCAATCCCTTCATGCCGTCGACCTCTCGCACGCGAAACACCAAAATCCCCCGAACCTTTGTCGTCCTCACGAATAATTATATCCCTTTTATACTCGATAGGACAGATAAAGTACACTTTATCTATAAAATAAAGAGTAAGGATAATGAAGATTAAAAAGGTAATTAAAAAGAAAAGCAAAAACCTATTCAATCCCATATCTCTGGTCTTTTTACTTTAACCCTAATAACACAATATAGCACAATTATGCCACAGGCCATAATAAACCAATCGCCCCATCGTGTATAGAAGCTATTTTGCTTAAACTCAAGAAAGATAGTCTTGGTTTTATAACCGCTGATAAATGTCTGTTTGCCCGAGTCATTATCAATCAACGGCTCAATTTGGCCTTGGGGTGTAATAAATCCGGATATCCCGGTATTGGCAGCCCGAACTAAATAAACACCATTCTCCACTGCCCGTAGAACCGAAGCTGACAGGTGTTGATAGGGACTCGATGTATCGCCAAACCAGGCATCGTTGGTAATATTGACCAGGAGGTCCGCTCCCTTCTTAACGAACTGACGGGAGATTCCAGGAAAGATATCCTCAAAACAAATAAGCACAGAAAAATTTTCTGCTTCCTGCCCCCTGCTTTCTGATTCTAACGAAAATACTGTGTATTTCCTGCCGGGAATAAAATCCCCTATAGGAACAACCGTTTCTAAGAAACCGAATGTCCCTTTAAGAGGTATATACTCGCCAAAAGGAACAAGGTGTAATTTATCATAGCGCTGGATAAATTTGCCCTGTTTAGAAATCAGAATTGCACTGTTGTAATAATTATTTCCGCCTAGACTGACTGCTCCTAACAAAAGGGGAATCCGTATACTATCCACAAGTGCTTTTAATTTCTGTTTAAGGTAGGGTTCTGTTTCTAATATTCCGGGTAGAGCCGACTCTGGCCAGATAATTAAATCAGGGTTATCATCTGCGGCAATTCGAGACAGACGCAGGTATTCTTTTAAAATTTTATCCCTTGCTGTTTCTTTCCATTTTATTATTTGAGGGATATTGCCCTGAATGACTGAGATTTTAAGCGGTGCTCGGTGCTCGATGCCGGATGCTCGATGTAATTTATAAAAACCATGCCCTAAACATAAAAATAATAATAAACAGGCTAATAAATGATGGACGACTGACAATCTTGATTTTTGTTTTTTAACAAGTATCGCGTATCGAGTATCGAGTATCGAGTAAATCAACGCATTAACCATCATTACCAAAAAGGAAACCCCCCAGACGCCGGTAATGCCGGCAATTTGAATTATTGGTAAATTAAGATATTGGGAATAACCCAATAATGCCCAGCCAAACCCGGTAAACAGGTGGCTGCGCAGATACTCCAGTAGAACCCAGATAGAAGGAATAAAAAATAGCGGATAGCGGACAGTGGACAGCGGACAGCAACTAACTATGAGACCGAATAAACCAAAATATAATGCCAAATATATAACAAGTAAAATTAAGCCCGCAAAAGTTACATTGATTAACCAATAAATAATGCCGAGCCAAAAAATAATTCCGCAAAGATAAGAAAGTAAAAATGCTCTGCCTTTAGATTTATTTCGCAGAGCAAAAAAAAGCGGCAGCAAGGCAATCCAAGCAAGAATCTCTAAATTTGCCGCGGGCAGAAAAGACAGAATTAAAAGTATTGCGCTGATTAAAACAGGGATGATTTCAAAATAGATTTTCTTAAATTCCGGGGATTTCATCTTCCGCAGGTGGAACAATTTTGGCTGCTGCAGGAACCGCAACTCGAACTTGAAGTAATATTACCTTGAGCGTCCTTGGAAAAGCTGGCAAAGGAAGAGAACAAGCGGCTAACGTCGAAGCAGTGGCAATGCGGACAGGCAACCCTCTCCTGATTAGTCCGTATTAACAATTCAAATTTGTGCTTACATTTATCGCATTGATATTCATATATCGGCATAATTACCTTCCATGACACCTTTTATATTTTATGGGTTTTCCGGTTTTTGGGTCAACCGCACCGCAGGGACAGGGGTCATTGCGGCCAACCTTGGGATAGGTTTTTGTCGTGGGCGGCACGGAAACAGGCCGTCCCGGGCCAAGTCCGTGCGGCTGCTCAATTGAAGGCTGCTCTTGGGGCTTCTGAAACCTTGAAACTTCCGGATGCACAAGTTCCTGCGCAGTCAATCTGAATACTCCCTTAAGCTCCTCTGGCACTGCCGGCTGAATCTTAAACAGCATCTCGATTGCGTCTTCCTGAATAGCCGCAATCATCTGGTCAAACATCATAAATGCCTCGCGCTTGTATTCAATCAAGGGGTCGCGCTGACCAATCGCGCGCAGCCCAATACCCCTTCTTAAATCGTCCAAGGCATAGAGCTGGTCTTTCCATTTGCTGTCAATAATCTGTAAAAGCACCATTCGCTCAAAATGCTGTATTGTCTGGGCTCCTATTGCCTCCTGTTTTTGTGCGTAAGCCTTGCTTAAAATCTCATAGATTCTGTCTTGAATTGCGTCTTGCGATAAACCGGATAGGTCCTCTCTATTTATCCTAATCCCGAACTTTAGATGCAGGGCATTTTCCAAGCCGGTCAAATCATAAGATTCCTGCTCTGCGGGCGATTTATAATTCTCGCAGCAGTCCTCAATCACCGCCCGCATCATCTCCAAGATTTGCTCGCTAAGCGAGCTTCCCTCAAGGATCTGGCGCCGCTGAGCATAAATAACCTCGCGCTGCTTATTCATTACATTGTCGTATTCAAGGAGCTGCTTTCTAATCTCGAAATTGTGCTCCTCAACGCGCCTTTGAGCAATCTCAATAGACTTACTTACCCAGGGATGCTCAATTACCTGGCCCTCCTCAAGACCCAGTCTATCCATAATGCCAATCAGCCGGTCTGAGCCAAACAGCCGCATTAAGTCATCTCCTAAAGAGACATAGAAACGCGAAGAGCCGGGATCTCCCTGTCGTCCGGCCCTGCCGCGCAGCTGATTATCAATCCGGCGTGCTTCGTGGCGCTCGGTACCTAAGACATGAAGTCCTCCCACGTTGACTACCTTTCGGTGCTCCTCTTCCGACTCCTTCTTAAATCTCTCTAAGGTCTTTGCGTATTCCTCTTGATAATTAGAATCACTCCCGGATAATTTTTGCTGTTTAAGTAAATTTTTGGTCATATAATCGGGATTCCCTCCCAGGAGAATATCGGTTCCTCTTCCCGCCATATTTGTAGCAATGGTTACCCCTTTATATCTGCCTGCCTGGGCAACAATCTGGGCTTCCAATTCATGGTATTTGGCATTAAGTATCTGGTGAGGAATGCCGCGCCGTTTCAGCATATCGGATAGGTGTTCGGATTTCTCTATGGAAATAGTTCCCACTAAAACCGGCCGGCCCTGATTATGAAGAGCGACAATCTCCTCTGCTACCTTATCAAATTTTTCCTTCTCGGTTTTATAAACGCAATCGGGATAGTTTGTGCGGATAAGCGCACGATTGGTGGGAACAACCACGACATCCAATTGATAAATTGCCTTAAATTCCTGCGCCTCGGAAAAGGCGGTCCCGGTCATGCCCGCTAACTTCTCGTACATCCGGAAGTAATTCTGGAAGGTAATCGTTGCCAGGGTCTGATTCTCCCGCTCAATCCTTAAACCCTCTTTTGCCTCAATTGCCTGATGCAGGCCGTCTGACCAGCGCCTGCCCGGCATAAGCCGCCCGGTAAACTCGTCAACAATAATAACCTGACCGTCCTTAACCACGTAATCCACATCGCGTTTAAATAGATTATGCGCGCGAAGGGCGGCAATTATATGATGGCGCCAATCCATTGTCTCGATATCGTGAAGGCTGTCTACGCCTAACATCGAGCAGACCTTGACTTCTGCCTCTTCGGTAAGGTGCGCGGTGTGCGTTTTCTCGTCAACGATATAATCATAGCCGCGGGATAAATCCTCGCCCTTATATTTTGCGGCAATCTCATCCCGCTCAAGTATTATCCTTCCCCTCAGGCGAGGAACAATCTTATCGACGATATAATACTTATCCGTGGACTCCTCAGACGGACCGGAAATAATCAGGGGCGTGCGCGCCTCATCGATAAGTATGGAATCGACCTCATCGACAATGGCATAATAAAATGGCCTCTGCACCAAATCAGACCAGCCATACTTCATATTGTCGCGCAAATAATCAAAGCCGAATTCGTTATTGGTGCCATAGGTAATATCGCAGGCATAGGCTTTTTTTCTTGCCTCATCGTCCATATCATGCTGAATGACTCCTACGCTCAAACCCAAAAACTCATATATTGGCCCCATCCATTCGGCATCCCTGCGGGCAAGATAATCGTTCACCGTAACGATATGAACGCCGCGCCTGGAGAGCGCATTAAGATAAGCGGCTAGGGTCGCCACCAGGGTTTTTCCCTCTCCGGTTGCCATCTCTGCAATCCTGCCTTCGTGGAGCAGGACTCCTCCGGCAATCTGAACATCAAAATGCCTCATACCGATAGTGCGCAGACTCGCCTCGCGCACAACCGCAAAGGCCTCGAGGAGTATATCGCTAAATATCTTGTTGCGCGCAGATTTCAATCTCTGTTTTATCTTCTCTTTCTCTTCCGGAATCGCCACTGAAAAAAGCAACCCCTCTAAATGACTAATCTCCGATTGATAGCGCTCGGATTCCCTGAGAATATGCTCGGAGAATTCCTCGGTTTTCTTGCGCAAATCCGAATCATTTAGGCTCCGCATCTTGGGTTCGAGTTTATTTACCGCATCAACAACCGCAGCCAGCTCAGCCATCTTATTTATTGAAGATAAAGACATATCGGGGTGCAGGGCGATGTTTACATCGGGATACCGCCGTTTAATAAAATTCTGTCTCTTGGTTAAAATTGATTTTTTAATGAAACTAAACATCTTTTATCGGTTTTATAATCAGTGATTTGTAATTTAAAATTACCGGTTACGAATTACCAGTTACGGCTTAGGAGCCGATTTTTGCATTTTTAAATATGCCTCGATAAAACCGCCGATCTCCCCGTCCAATACGGCATTGACTTTTCCGCTCTCATAACCCATACGGTGGTCCTTTACCAGGCTGTAGGGATGCATTATATAAGAGCGAACCTGACTGCCCCATTCAATCTTCTGTTTTTGGCCGCCGAATTTACGGGCAAATTTATCTTCTTTTTTTTGCCTTTCTAATTGGTAAAGGCGCGCCTTTAGGATTTTGAAAGCCACCTGTTTATTTTGATACTGTGAGCGCTCATTCTGGCATTGAACGATAATCCCGCTCGGCAAATGGGTAATCCTTACTGCCGAATCAGACTTTTGCATATGCTGCCCGCCCGGCCCGGAAGAACGATATGTTTCGACATGTAAGTCTTTATCCTCCAGTTTAAGTTCAACGTCCTCCTGTATCTCGGGAATTACATCTACCGAAGCAAAAGAGGTGTGCCGGCGTTTGTTTGCATCAAAGGGAGAGATACGAACTAAACGATGCACCCCCTTCTCTGACTTAAGATATCCATAGGCATACTCTCCCTGAATCAGGAAGGTAACGTTCTTAATTCCGGCTTCTTCACCCAAAAGCAAATCGGTGGATTTGGATTTATATCCCTTCTTCTCTGCCCAGCGGCTATACATCCGGAAAAGCATCCCCGCCCAATCGCAAGCCTC
Source organism: uncultured Planctomycetales bacterium (assembly GCA_964588765.1). Classification (GTDB taxonomy): domain Bacteria; phylum Omnitrophota; class Gorgyraeia; order Gygaellales; family JAHJCI01; genus CAZPQS01. The sequence goes on from CAZPQS010000007.1 coordinate 20,610, forward strand.
GGTACCCCCTGCGCCGGCATTGATACTCAAGATAGCGTTGCAATGGTCGAACTCCCCGCTTAAAAGGGTATTGAATTCCAGTTTGGCTAAATCCCCGGAGAGTATATTCAGGTTTTTATCTATGTCGGCAATCAAATCTGTGTCTTTTTCATCAAGGATATGGATAAGTTCGGCCAGTTCCTTGTACTTAATGTAAACCTCCTCCCAAGGCTGAAGAGATGTTTTAAGGGTCTTTATTTGATTGACAATCTGGCTGGATTTCTGGCTATCTTCCCAGAACCCCGGTATTACCATCTGCTGGGATAATTCGGAAATTTTACGCTTTTTATTATCCAGGTCAAAGATAGCCTCGCAGGTGAATGAGTATTTGTTCAATCTGATTTAATCGTTGTCTAATCTCGTCTAACATAAGCCGCTCCTCTTAAATTATTGTTCCTGATTATACTCTCTTTATACCCTTCAACATAAGCATAAATTCATCTTTATTATCGGCAAAGCTCGCTGCCACCTCCTGGCTCACCTTGCCTTCCTTAACTAATCTCATCAGGGACTGATTAAACGAGCACATACCAAAAATCTCGCCCTCCTCAATAAAACCCTGTATCTCCCGGATTTTCCCCTCACGGATAAGCCGGGCAATTGTGGGGGTAAGCAACATTATTTCATAAGCGGGAATACGCCCGGGCATATCCTGGCGAGGAAGAAGCCTTAAAGAAATAACCCCTTTTAAAAGCGAAGAAAGCTCAACCCGCACCTCCTCATGCTGATAGGGCGGAAAGAAGTTAATAATCCTTTCTACGCTCTGCGGGGCATTGATTGTATGCAAGGTGCTGAGCACCAGAACCCCGGTTTCGGCAGCGGTGATTGCAGCCTGCATTGTCTCGTAATCGCGGATATTTCCGATATAGATAACGTCCGGGCTTTGCAGGGCGAATGCCCGAAGGGCTACCGGATAAGAAGCAACATCCCGGCCCAATTCCCTCTGGTTAATAATTGAGTTCTTGTCCCCGAAAGTAAACTCGATTGGTTCCTCGATAGTCAAGATGTGTTTATGGGCATTGGCATTGATATGCTCAATCATACTGGCAATAGTCGTTGATTTACCCGAACCCGTACTGCCGGTAAGTAAAATCAAACCCCGGCTTTGCATGGCTAAATGCTCAAGCACGGGGGCAGGCAGATTTAATTCCTCCATAGTCTGGGTAACCGGCACTATGTTTCTTATCACAATTGACGGCAGGTTACGCTGCCTGAAGATATTCACGCGAAAGCGGCGGTCCACCTCGGGTAAATATAAAGCGAAGTCCACGTCTGAATTCCTGTGAAAAAGCTCCCTTAATTCTTCGGGAAGTAAACCCTCGAGCGCCTGATTGATATCGTCTTCGCTTAAAATCTCTTCTCCTGCGCTTACCACCTGAGTATCGATGCGCATGCGCACGCTCCCTCCGGCATGACAGAACATATCAGAAGCGTTCATTTTAACCATCAACTTCATATAATCTTTTATACCCATCCCTTATCCTTTGTCTTTTGTTATATATTATACCATCTTTTATCTTTTTTTAGTAGTCAAAATCGTCGCTCTAATCTCCTTCTCTAACTTTAAAAGCCTCTGCTTGGCTCTCTTACCCCAGCAGTACCCGCCCAATCTCCCATCGGCATTTATTACACGGTGACAGGGAATAATCAAGGGAAAGGGATTGTGTTTTAAGATTTGGCCTACTGAACGCGCGGCGCCTGCCCGACCAGCCTTGCTGGCTACCCATTTATAACTGCGCACCTGGCCTAAGGGAATCTTCAGCACTATTTGATAGACCTTTTTAGCAAAATGGGTCATATCAGCATCATTTTCCGAGTGTTTTCTTCCTTCTTAATATATGATGATATGCCAGGGCAAAGCGGTGGGCCTCGTCGCGGACCCTTTCAATTAAGCGCAGGGCCAAAGAGCCGCTCTTAAACTTAACAGGCATACGCCGATCCAGGGCAAAAATCTCCTCTCTATGTTTTCCCTGCAAGGTACCGGCGCCCCTTTGAGGCTTGGCAATACTAATCACCGGCAGCTTAACGTCCAATTCCTTAAGTTTTTGGCCGACTTTATTCAACTGCCCCTTACC
>CAZPQS010000008.1:0-21587 GCA_964588765.1 uncultured Planctomycetales bacterium
GTCTGGGGCTTTCCTTGGCATTTCTAATCTTGAAGGCGCCGGATTTGGCAATCACCCAGTTGGTAGTAGAAATTCTTTGTTTGATTATTCTTATCCGCGCTACCATAAAAAGGGATATACCCTTGATAAGGGATGGGCGCTGGCATTTTAACACAATTTCTACATTGGTATTTATTGCCGTATTCTTAAGCCTTGCTTATATTGCCTTAAAGGATTTGCCTGGATTTGGGCAACCCCTGCTTAGGGTAGCGGCAAACTATTTAAGAGAAGGGCTTTCTAAAACCGGTGCGGTAAATCTTGTTTCATCAGTAATCCTGGACTTCCGCGCCTATGATACTCTGGGTGAGGCAACGGTTTTATTTACTGCAGTAATGGGCGTCCTGGTGGTAATGAGAAAGATAGGGAGGAAGAAGGAGTAGATGAAGGATAAGCAAACCGGAATGACATTGATTGTTAAGACAATCACGCGACTGACTGTAGGATTGATATTACTCTATGGAATCTACATTGTCTTACATGGACATCTTTCTCCCGGCGGAGGATTCCCTGGTGGCGTAATTATTGCCTTATCCTTTATCCACCTGATGCTTGCCTTTGGTAGGGATACTGCCCTGAAGAGATTAAATCAACTGCGCGCCTCATTTTTTGAGAGTCTGGGGGCGATAATGTTTCTGGGTATTGCCTTATTAGGTTTCTTCGGCGGGTATTTCTTTTTAAACTTCATAAAAAAGGGAGAGCCATTCAATCTTTTTAGCGCCGGAACAATACCGCTATGTAATATTGCCATATCTTTCAAGGTGGGGGCAGGATTATTTCTTATCTTCGTGGCTTTAGTGGTTCTATCCAAAACGGAAGAGAAATGAGTATATATTTTCTATGTTTAATACTTTTCTGCGTCGGACTTTACTGCATATTAAGAAAGAGGAATCTTATTAAGATTATCATTGGCATAGCCATAATTGAGTACGCGGTAAATCTATTTTTTATCTTAGTCGGTTACCGAATGCATGGCCGCGCGCCAATATTATCTAAGGGCGAGGAAGTTCTGAATATGGTTGACCCTCTGGTCCAGGCCTTGGTACTCACTGCTATTGTCATTGGTCTGGCAACTACAGCTTTACTTATTGCTATTGCCATAAGAATCTATGATAAATACGGGACTTTTGATATTACTAAGATTAAGAAACTTAAGGGATAGTTAAAAATGCTGCCATTATTTGTAGTCATTCCTTTAGCAGCGGCATTCGTTATTTCGCTGATAGGTAAGGTGTATCGGCGCGCAGGAGATATCCTTGCTAATTCAGCCAGCCTGGCACTCTTGGTATTGTCTTTTTTTGCTCTCTTAACCCTAAACTCTCAAGCCTCGGCTGTATCGGTTTACAGGGTAGGTAGCTGGATTCCTCCCATTGGAATCTGTATGGTTTTGGACGGACTGTCTTGCTTTATGTTGATAACATTGAATCTTGTCTCTTTTCTGGTGACTATTTATTCCATAAGCTATATGGAAAAATATACCTCCAAATATAGATTCTATACCTTGTTTATGCTGATGCTTGCCGGTATGAACGGCGTTATTATTACCGGCGATATGTTTAATCTTTTTGTTTTCCTGGAGATTGCCTCGATTGCCAGTTACGCCCTGGTTGCCTTTGGCACGGAATCTGAAGAATTAGAAGCCTCGTTTAAATATGCAATAATGGGTTCGGTTGCCTCCAGCTTCATTCTCCTGGGTATCGCTTTACTTTATAGCTATACCTCGTCCTTAAATATGGCAGATATTTCTTCGGTTTTAGCAACTAAGGGTCATTCTAATATCGTTGCCTTTATCAGCGTGTTATTTTTGATGGGTTTTGGTTTAAAAGCAGCAGTTGTGCCTTTTCATGCCTGGCTTCCTGACGCCCATCCCTCAGCGCCAGCCCCGATTTCGGCAATGCTTTCCGGTGTATTTATAAAGACCTTGGGTATTTATGCCCTGGTCAGGATTTTCTTTAATGTGTTAGGCATCTCTTCCACATTACTTTTTCTTTTAATAATCTTGGGCATTATCTCTATGAGTGCAGGCGCTTTCTTGGCAATCGGGCAAAGGGATATTAAGAGGATGCTTGCTTACTCGAGTATCAGTCAAATTGGTTATATAATCTTTGCTATTGGCATCGGGACTCCATTAGCGATTTTGGGTGGGTTACTTCATTTAATAAATCATGCTATATTTAAATCCTTACTTTTCTTAAATTCGGGGGCAGTAGAGTATTCTACGCGGACCAGAGATTTACAACAGATGGGCGGATTGAATAGGCGTCTGCCCATTACTGGCTATACCAGCTTAGTTGGCTCAATGTCAATATCCGGTATCCCGCCTTTGAGCGGATTCTGGAGCAAGTTGATAATCATTATCGCCGCAATTCAAGCAAAATATATTGGTTTCGCAACTATTGCTGTATTGATAAGCATATTGACCTTGGCTTACTATTTGAAACTACAGAGATACGCCTTTTTCGGGGAATTAAATAAGAAGTGGGAGAGGATAAAAGAGGTGCCGTTCTCAATGAAGTTATCGATGGTTGTTTTAGCAATCCTGTGTATAATCGCGGGATTAATCTTAGTTCCTTCTTTGCAGGTTTTTCTTAAACAGGCAGTTGATGTTTTGTTAATTGGAAAACAATACGCAAGTATTGTATTGGGAGCTGTTAAGTGAAAAGTAGATTAATCCTATTCTTTCTTGGTTTATTAATCTGGTTGGGTTTATGTTGGCCTATTGACTGGCAGCATCTCGCAGTAGGTATTTTTGTAGCCGGGTTCGTTTCATTTATGACCGGGGATTTGTTTGTAAAAAGGCCGTATGTGTTTAAACATGCCAGCCGCTATCTTTGGTTTCTTCTGTACTTGCCCTTTTTTATCTGGGAGTGTCTTAAGGCAAACATCGATGTAGCCTATAGGGTCATCCACCCTAATCGGCCGATAAACCCAGGGATTGTCAAGGTAAAGACCAGTCTTAAGTCTGATACCGCACTTACCTTTCTGGCCAATTCAATAACATTGACTCCCGGGACATTAAGTGTCGACATAGACGAAGAGGGAGGATTCTTATATATTCACTGGATTAATGTAAAGGATAAGGACGTTGACAAGGCAAGCAAGTTAATTGTGCAGAGGTTCGAGCCAATTTTGAGGCGAATATTCGAGTAATTTTGCTATGAGACAGATGCGCTGGTTTATCGGGCTTATAATTATTATCGCTATTTTAGGAATAGCCATCTTATATCCCCTTACTTCTCTTTTAGAATGGCAGTCTCCTCTTTTGGGCAGATGTTTTAACATCCTTATGCTCTGTGGTTTATTTTGTCTCTGGCGTATCTTAAGGGGGCCGACCCCGGCAGATAGAATCGTTGCCATTGATATCTTGGGTATCTTGATTTTAGGCTTTTGCGCTATATTAGGCATCCCCACAGGCAGAGAGTGGTATATTGATATTGGTATTGCCTGGGCACTTCAAAGCTTTATCTCCACTTTAGCCTTGGCTAAATATCTGGAGGGAAGAAACTTCGATGAATGAGTTAATCGGATTCATATTTATAATTATCGGACTTGGTTTTGATTTCTTTGGCTGCATAGGTTTAATTAGATTCCCTGATATTTATAATCGTCTTCAGGCGGCCACCAAGTGCGTTACCCTGGGAACCTGCAGTATCTTACTCGGCTTACTTATGTTTAAGGGGCTTTCTGCCGCAGGAATAAAGGCGGTTCTTTGCATAATGTTTGTTATTTTGACTTCGCCGGTTGCCGCCCATGCGCTCGCCCGCGGCGCTCATAAAGGCGGAGTTAAACTCTGGGAGAAAAGTGTTTGTGATAAGTACGCCGATGACCAGAAATAATTCAAGGTAAAGAATGAAATTACCCAGCCTGCTTCAATTCAGAATTCTAAAAGAGGCAATCAAGGCCTTAATCAAAGGGCCCTATACGACCAAATTCCCTTTTGTGCCGCACAGGCCGTTTGAGAGATTTCGGGGCAGGCCCGAATTTCACAAAGAGGATTGCATTGGCTGCGGCGCATGCACGCAGGTCTGTCCCAGCGGTGCGTTGACTATGAAGGACGTAGGGGATGAAAGGATTTTAGAGATACGCTGGGATATCTGTATCTTTTGCGGGCAGTGTCAGGCAAATTGCCCGACTGAAAAGGGAATCGTCCTTTCCCAGGAATTCGATTTTGCCACAACCGAGGGGCGGGGGAATTTAAGGCAGGAGATTGATAAGGAGTTAGTGCTTTGTCAGGGGTGCGGTCAGATAATCGCCCCATATGAGCAGATTCTCTGGGTGGCAAAAAAATTGGGTCCGCTGGCGTTTTCCAATCCTTCCCTGATGCTTTTTTATCTTAAGAATCAGAAACTTTCCTCCGGAGAGCCGCAGGCCAAGCAAGAGGAAAAAGAATTTCAACGCGCTGACCGAATAAGGATTCTTTGCCCGCGTTGCCGCCGCGAAGCAGTGATTAAGTCATAAGGGAGAATAATAATGAGAGGCAGATGGCTTATCCTTTATTTCCTGCTTATCCTTTTTTCCTTGATTGGCTGCAGTAAAAGAGAAGAGAATCTTAAGCAGGATTCAGAATCCGCTTCCGTCGAACTTACCCTACCCCAAATACCCCAGATACCGGAAGTATCCGAGACGCCGGAGATAACAGAGATACCGGAAGTAGAAGTACCCCAGATACCGGAACTCCCCCCGCCCTATAAACCGACAAATAAGGATATCCAGATTGCCTTGAAGAATGCCGGATTCTATAATGGGGACATCGATAGCAAAATCGGACCTAAGACTCGCAAGGCAATTCTAGAATTTCAGGCAAAAAACAATTTAGCGGTTGACGGTAAGGTCGGACCAAAGACCTGGTCAGTATTAAAAGAATATCTATATTAGTTTGCTCCTTAACCGGGAGGCAGAGGATGAGGCGAATATTGATTATCGGATTACTGGGTTGTTTAGTTTTAGGATTGGCGGGTTGCGCTTGTTTTAAGGAAGGGATAAAGGGATCTCTGGGAATCTCCACGAAGGAGATTGAAAAAGCCAGGGATAAAGCAATAGTCAAGATTGTTGATTATGATTACTTCAGCTGCTACAGGATGGTAGAGGAAAGGCTATTCGAGATTGGCAGTCATATATACGCTAAGAAGGAGGATTTGATTGCGGTTTATATAAGCCAGACCGATACAACCCCGGCAGGAATATTCTTCAAAGAGGTAGATAGGACGAAGACCGAACTTTCTATTGCCAGCCCCGCGTCGGATACAAAGGAATACCTGGCAGAACAGATATTCTCTGTGTTTCAATAGCAAAAGTAACGAGGCAGGATGCTTTACGCTGTTTTAGGAATAATCCAAGGGTTAACCGAATTTTTACCGGTGAGCTCCTCGGGACATCTGGTTTTATTCAGTTGGCTTTTTGGTATCGAGAAAAGTCAGATACTGCCGATAATTATTATCTGTCATATGGGCACGTTCTTTGCCCTGGTTTGTTTTTTTGCCCGGGATATTTGGCAGATGCTTAGAGACCTGGTAATAATCAGCGAGATTTTTATCGTAACCTTAATTACCGGGGTATTTGTTTTATTCGGCAGGATTTTTTTTGAGCAATTATTTCAGAAGCCGGCTTTCGTCTGCCTGGCTTTATTTGTTACATCTTTATTTTTAATATTGACCCGCAGGTTCCCCAGAGGCAGAAGAAATATGTTTGCCTTGAATATGAAGGATGCGTTTTTCCTGGGTATAAGCCAGGGATTTGCGATTATTCCCGGGATTTCCCGCTCAGGCATTACCATCTTTAGCCTTTTAGCCAGAGGCGTCCAGCCGGAAACCGCCTTTAAATTTTCTTTTTTAGCCGGAATTCCGGCAATCCTAGGCAGCTTCTTATTAGAGGCAAAGGAAATCGGATTCGTCTTTAATAATCACGCGGCAGCTTTCTGGCTTGCTTTTGTGATGAGTTACATCTTTGGTCTATGCGGCCTTTTTATCTTGAAGCGGGTGGTAAAAAGATTAGAGTTAAATTATTTTGGCTATTATTTAATGGTGATTTCGCTTTTTGGCTTTATTTTTATTAGATAACCCCCTGTTGGCGGGGTCAATGCGCTCCGCCGCCGCGGCTTAGTAAGGAGATATTATGTTAGAAGAAAAGATTCTTAACGATTATAAACAGGCAATGAAAAGCAAAGAGAAGGTAAGGTCGTCGTGCCTGAGTTTCTTGCGCTCAAATCTTATGAATCAGGCAATCAAGTTAAAGAAGAAATCCCTGGAGGATAAAGAGATAATCAGCGTGATTAAGAAACTGGTAAAACAGCACCAGGATTCCATTGAGCAGTTTAAGCAGGGCAAGAGAGAGGATTTGGTTGCCAAGGAAACGCAGGAATTAGAGATATTAAAATCCTATTTACCTCCTGAATTGTCAGCCGATGAGATTAAGCATATTATTGAGGAGGTAATTTCTCAAGTCCAGGCCAAGGGCCTGGAGGATATGGGGCGGGTAATGAAGGAGGTTATGGCAAAGACGGCCTCTCAGGCAGATGGGAAATTAGTCAGTGATTTGGTAAAGCAGAGACTCAGCCAGATTAAATAGGGACATCCTCGTATTCAGCTCAAAGGGTGCCCCCGATTGGATTAAAGCCTGCCTGCCGGCAGGCAGGGGTGTCCCTGATAGAGGAGAGATGGTTATGTTGAAGGCAGAGATTTATGTAACCCTAAAGAAGACCGTAGTTGACCCGCAGGGATTGGTGATTAAGCATGCCTTGGAATCCCTGGGTTTTCCCGGGATTGACAATGTCCGCTGCGGCAAGATTATTACCTTACAGTTAAATCTGAAGAATAAGAAGAAAGCAGAAAAAGAGATTCAAGCAATGTGCAAGAAGCTCCTTACCAATCCGATAATCGAGGATTATCGCCTCCAGATTAAAAAATAAGTGAGGACATAAGTTATGGAGCGAAGCAAACATAACTTATAAGTCCGAACTTACCCAGCACTAATTTTAAGCATTAAAAGTCTCAAAAAATTAGTGCTGGGTTCAATTCGCCCATACAACTTACGTTCACTTCGTTTCGTAAGTTGTGGGCTCATTGGAAAAATGAGATTTGGCGTAGTAATCTTTGCCGGTTCAAATTGCGACCAGGACTGTTTCTGGGCAGTTAAGTATGTTCTGGGAGAGAAGACAAGATATATCTGGCATCAGGATACGGATATTCGCGGTTTCGATTGTATTATCCTGCCCGGCGGGTTTAGCTACGGCGATTATTTAAGGCCGGGGGCAATTGCCCGGTTTTCCCGGATAATGAAACCAATCGTTAAATTTGCCGAAAAAGGCGGCTTAGTCATAGGAATCTGTAACGGCTTTCAAATATTATTGGAGGTGGGGCTGCTGCCCGGGGCAATGCTGCCCAATAAAAATTTACATTTTATCTGCCGCGACACCTACCTGAAGGTTGAGAGAAACAATACCCCCTTTACCCATCTCTGTAAGATTGGGCAGGTTCTTAAAATGCCTATTGCCCATCATGAGGGAAACTATTATATTACTCCTGAGGGGCTGCAGTCCCTGCGGGACAATCGGCAGATTGTTCTGCGTTATTGCGATGCCTCCGGTGGAGTAAATCCAGACGCCAATCCAAACGGCGCAGTGGATAATATTGCCGGGATTGTCAACAAGCAAGGCAATGTCTTTGGCCTGATGCCGCATCCGGAGAGGTCGAGTGAAGAGATTTTGGGTTCAAGCTCAAGCGGCGGATTATTAATATTTGAATCAATAAGAAGGTGGTTAGGTTCGCATAAGACTTAGATTATGCCTGAGATAACTAAAGAGATGTATCGGTCTCTGGGTCTGACGGATGAGCTTTATCAGCGCATCCTGAAGATTCTAAAGCGCCCGCCCTCACTGACTGAGTTGGCGATGCTATCGGTAGAATGGTCGGAGCATTGCGGTTACCTTTGCTCGCGTAAGTGGCTTAAGCTCCTGCCGAAGAAGGGCAGATTCCAAACCCTGATTGGAGAGGATTCCGGCGGGATTATTGTTGATGACCGGGCAATTATCTTTAAGATGGAAAGCCACAATCACCCCTCCCAGGTTGAGCCAAAACAGGGTGCGGCTACGGGTATCGGAGGAATCATACGCGATATATTTACTGCCGGGGCGCGGCCGATTGCCCTTCTTGATTCGTTGCGTTTTGGCCGGCTGGATAATCCTTACAATCGTTATTTATTAAAAGGCGTAGTTGACGGAATTCAATTTTACGGCAATTGCGTAGGCGTGCCCACCGTGGCGGGCGAGATTTACTTTGAGGATGCCTATACCGGTAACTGCCTGGTAAATGTTATGTGCGTCGGTATCGCCGATAAGAATAAACTTATGCGCGCTCAGGCAAAGGGCAAGGGCAATGCGATTATTTATGCCGGCGCCTCAACCGGGCGGGACGGTATCGGCGGATGCAGCGTTCTGGCCTCGGCAGAGTTCAAACAGGACGAGGAAAAGAGGCCGACCGTGCAGATTGGCGACCCCTTTATGGAGAAGTGCCTGATTGAAGCAACCCTGGAGGCAATTGCTACGGGTTTTGTAGTAGGAATCAAGGATATGGGGGCAGCTGGTCTTACCTGTTCGACCAGCGAGATGGCCTCAAGCGGCGGCGTGGGGCTTAATATAGACCTTAAGCACGTTCCTCGACGGGAAGAGAATATGAAGCCCTGGGAATTGATGATGTCTGAGTCCCAGGAGCGAATGGTTCTCTGTGTGAAGAAGGGTAAAGAGAAGCAAATTACCAGGATTTTTTCTAAATGGGGATTGAATGCAATGGTAATCGGCCGTGTCACCGGCGATAATATGGTCAGGATAAAGGATAACGGAAAAACCGTAGCCTGCATACCCGCCGGTGTCTTAACCAGCCCGCCAATGTATGATATGCCCTGTAAAGAACCTGAATATATAAAAGAGGTCGGGATATTGGATATTAATACTATCGCCCAACCGGCAGATTATAATCACGCACTTCTGGCGATTCTGGCGTCTCCCACAGTTGCTAATAAACACTGGGTTTACGAACAATACGACCATATGGTCCAGACCAATACCGTGGTTTCCCCGGGTACCGGGGATAGTGCGGTGTTAAGACTAAAAGGCTCAAACAAGGCAATAGCAGTAACCACTGATTGTAACGGCCGCTATTGTTTCCTGGACCCTTATCGCGGCGCCCAGATTGCTGTAGCTGAGGCAGCAAGGAACTTGGTCTGCGTGGGCGCTCAGCCAGCAGCGATTACCGATTGCCTTAATTTCGGCAACCCCCAGAAGCCGGACCGGTTCTGGCAATTTAAGAATTGCTTAGAGGGCGTTGCCGATGCCTGCCGATTTTTCCATTTATCCGTGGTAAGCGGGAATGTCTCTTTTTATAACGAAAATCCCGGCGGAGCGATTTATCCCACTCCCACAATCGGGATGGTGGGGATAGTTGACGATATCAAGAGAATAGCTGCCCAGTCCTTCAAAGAAGGGGGAGAATTAATTATTCTCCTGGGTAATTGCCTTGAGGAATTAGGGGGCAGCGAGTATCTGAAGATAGTTCATCAAAGAATCTGCGGCCGGGTTCCTGATTTAAATTTAGATTTGGAAGCAGGACTACAGAAGGCAGTCCTGGGGATGATTAAACAGGGTCTGCTCAGTTCTGCTCACGATTGTTCTGAGGGGGGCCTGGCTGTTTGTCTGGCTGAATGCTGCGTTTCGCAGAAAGAGGCAATGGTAGGGGCAGAGATTGATAATCTGCCGTCAGGGATTAGGCCGGATGCGCTGCTTTTTGGCGAGACGCAATCGCGGATAATTATCTCAAGCCCCGAGAGATATCTTGCCCGGATTGAGCAGATTGCAGAAGAGCATAAGATATCCTTGCGCGTAATCGGCCGGACAACGGAAAGAAAGAGACTGAAGATTCTTTCCTATATAGATTCGGCGTTAGAAGATATTCATAATAGCTGGTATAATTTTTTTGCTAATTTGCCGTAGAGGATAAGTAATTATGGATTTTTACGAAAAGGTAGAGAAAATCGCGGAAGAAGACCCCCGTTATAAACCCGATGCCTATGAGTTTGTTATGCAGGCGCTGTGGTTTACGCAGAAGAGGCTGGATAGGAAAGGGCATATCAGCGGAAGGGAGCTCTTAAACGGCATAAGGGAATTTGGGCTGGACCAATATGGCCCTATGGCAAAGACCGTACTTAATCACTGGGGTATTGCGAAGACAGATGACTTCGGAGAAATTGTATTTAACATGGTCGAAAATAAACTTATGGGCAGGACCGATAAAGATTCACGGGACGATTTCAAAAACGTTTATGATTTCGACGAGGCATTCGATATTAAAGGAAATAAATGAATACGGAAAGCGCCTTCAGGATTTAAGTTTGCTTTACCGTTAATCTGTGGTAAAATTGGCATTGCGAGGATATATGAAGATATTTATTGATACGGCCAAGATTGAGGAAATAAAACAGGCAGCCAGCTGGGGGATACTGGATGGGGTAACCACCAATCCTACGCTGGTGGCAAAAACCGGCAGGAGTTTTGATGAGGTGGCCCGCGAGATTATCAGGATTGTCGACGGTCCGATTAGCCTGGAGGCAATAAGTCAGGATGCCGCAGGGATTATAAAAGAAGCCAGGCAGCTGTCAAGGATACATAAGAATGTAGTGGTCAAGATTCCTATGACAAAGGAGGGGTTGGCCGCAGTCAAGATTTTAGCAAAGGAGAGAATTAAAACCAATGTTACCCTGGTCTTTTCGCCCACTCAAGCCCTGTTAGCCGCTAAAGCAGGAGCTGCCTATGCCAGTCCCTTTGTAGGCAGATTGGATGATATCAGCCAGGACGGGATGAAGCTGGTTGAGGAAATCGCCGCTATCTATAAGAATTATTCCTTTAAAACAGAGATAATCGTTGCCAGCATCCGCCATCCCATCCATGTATTGAGAGCGGCTTTAATGGGCGCACATATTGCCACCTGTCCGTTCGCAATCCTTGAGAGTCTGTTTAAACATCCCCTGACCGACATAGGCATAAAGCGGTTCTTAGACGATTGGAGCAAAGTCCCCAAGAAATGACCAAGACCAAACACACCAGGAGTCCCTCGTATAAAAAGAAGATTGAAGCGCTCTCCAAGGTAAGCCAGACAATTACCTCAAATCTATATCTGGAAGACATACTCAAACTGATTGTTATGGTAACTGCGCAAGCTATGAATTCCAAGATTTGCTCACTCTTCCTGCTGGACGAGGAAAAGGGGGAATTGGTCATTAGCGCCACGCAGAGCGTAAGCGATGCCTATAACAAGAAACCGAATATTAAATTAGGCCAGGGTATTGCCGGCTTGGTAGCCAAAGAGAATCGCCCGATTGTGAGCCCGGACGTAAGAGAGGACGAACGTTATATAAATAGAGATATTGCCAGGAAAGAGAACCTCTGTTCCTTGCTTTGCGTTCCTCTTTGCGTGAGGAACAAGGTAATCGGGGTTCTTAATAGCTATACCTCAGTAAAACATAAATTTACAAAAGAGGAGATAGATATCTTGACCGCAGTTGCTAATCAGGCAGCCGTGGTAATTGAAAATTCGAACCTGATGTTGAAATCCAGGATGATTGAGGAGGAGCTTAAGGCGCGCAAATTTGTCGAGCGGGCAAAGGGGATTTTGATGAAATCGCAAGGCATATCCGAGGAGGAGGCTTATAAAAAGATTCAGAAGCAGGCGATGAATACCCGTCGGACGATGCGCGAGATAGCCGAGGCAATTATTCTGGCTAAGGAATTGGATTAAGACAATGATACAACAGGAATTTACTGATGGGGTCTGATAAGAAGGTAGTCATTTTAGGCGGCGGGCCGAACAGGATTGGCCAGGGGATTGAGTTTGATTACTGCTGTTGCCAGGCATCCTATGCCTTAAATGAAGAAGGCATAGATAGTATTATGGTAAACTGCAACCCCGAGACCGTCTCCACGGATTACGATACATCCGACAAGCTTTATTTCGAACCCCTGACCGTAGAGGATGTATTAAACATTATCGGTTGCGAAAAACCCCTGGGCATTATTGTGCAGTTTGGCGGACAGACCCCGCTTAATATCTCAACTGCCTTATACAAGGCAGGCGTGAATATATTGGGGACCAGCCCCGATTCAATAGACAGGGCAGAAGACAGGAAGCGCTTCAGGGCTCTGATTAAGAAGCTAAATTTGGTTCAGGCAGAAAGCGGGACCGCTACCTCATTTGAGGGCGCAAGAAAGATAGCCAATAAGATTGGATATCCTGTGGTGGTAAGGCCCTCTTACGTTCTGGGCGGCCGGGCAATGGAGATAGTTTATGACGATGAGGAGTTGAATGGTTTTATGCAAAAGGCGGTTGAGGCATCTCCGGAGCGCCCGATCTTGATTGACAAATTCTTGGAGGATGCTATTGAGGTGGATGTGGATGCAGTAGCTGACGGCAAAACCTGCGTAATCGCCGGCATTATGGAGCATATTGAAGAAGCAGGGATTCATTCCGGGGATAGCGCGATGGTTCTGCCTCCCTATACCTTACAGGATGCGATTATAAAAAGGATTAAAGAGAATACCTATTGCCTGGCTAAGGAACTAAAGGTCAAGGGCCTGTTAAATATCCAGTATGCAGTAAGGCAGGGCGTAATATATGTATTAGAGGTTAATCCCCGCGCCTCGCGTACGGTTCCCTTTGTATCCAAGGCAAAGGGCATACCCTGGGCAAAGGTAGCTACCAAGGTAATGTTGGGCAAGACACTTAAAAAATTGGAGATAAAAGAAATTGAAGTTTCTCATATATCAGTTAAGGAATCCGTATTCCCGTTTATCCGGTTTCCCGGCGTGGATGCAATCTTGGGTCCGGAGATGAAATCCACCGGCGAGGTAATGGGTATAGATACTACATTCGGTCTTGCCTATGCCAAGAGTCAGATTGCCGCGGGTCAGAAGCTTCCTATAAAGGGAAATGTGTTGATTACGGTAAGGGATGAGGATAAACGCAAGGTGGTTTTTATTGCCAAGAAGCTTGCTGATTTGGGATTCAAGTTATTTGCCACCAGCGGAACAGCCAGTGTTTTAAAACAGAACGGCTTAAAGGTCGAGGTAGTTTCAAAGTTGTATGAGAAGAGGCCGCATATTGTGGATATGATTAAGAGCGGGCAGATTAATCTGATTATTAATACCCCGCGAGGGAAGCTTACCAAAAGGGATGAGACGATAATCAGAAGTACAGCTATTCTTCATGACGTGCCCTTGGTGACTACCATTGCCGGAGCCCAAGCTACGGTAAACGCCATTGAGGCGCTCACCAAAAAGGCCCTCACCGTTAAATCCCTCCAGGAATATCATAAATAGGGACAGTTCTCGCGCCAACCAAGGGACACCTCTGGCGCCCATCACCAGAAGTGTCCCAGTTTGGCCCTCTGGGAATTGGACTTGCAGAGGGTTTTTGTTTGAGGTAAAATAAGGAGAAAAAAGGAGGCTTTGATATGAAGATTATCATTTTGGTTATTGGGATCATAATCTCTGTAAGTTATGCTTTTGCCGCCGATGACGGTGATTTCCAATATTGGGATACTGAAGGCATATCTTGGAAGTTAGGGCAGGATTGGAAAATAGAATTGGAAGAGGAGATGCGCCTTGGCGATAATGGGGGGAACTTTTATTACGAGCATTTGGATTTAGGACTTACTTATTCCGGATTGGCAGAGTGGTTAGACCTTGGTCTGAACTACAGACAGGTATCTGAGAAAAAGAGCGGTAAGTGGAAAGAGGAAAACAGGCCCCATATGAATGCTACCCTCAAGTGGGAATTGTGGGATTTCGGTTTTAGCAACAGGAGCAGATTTGAATACAGAAACATAGAGGATGCAGATAACTCCTGGCGCTATAGAAACAAATTAACAGTTAAATTACCATTAAAGCTTACCAAGTTTGAGATTCAGCCATATGTAGCAGATGAGATATTTTATGATTTCGATAAAGAGACGCTGAATAGAAATAGATTGTATACCGGGTTTTCCTTTAAATTGTTTAAGGACTTAAAAAGTGAAATCTACTATCTTTGGCAGAGTAGCGAGAAAGATGACAAGTGGAGCGACATCAATGTTCTGGGTACGAAATTTAAAATGTCCTTTTAATTATATCTAAGGGATAGTCCCTCTCTGTGGAGTAGTTCTTATCTTGGACATTCAGCCCTCTGCGATTAGATTTGTTGCAGAGGGTTTTCGTTTAGGGTAAAATAAGCAAAAAAGGAGGCGTTATGGAAAGCGTGCAAAAAATCCTTATGTCGATCCTTGTTGCGATTATCCTTGTTTCATTTTTCCTGCCGTGGATAACCGTAGAATCGGCAGCGGTAGGAGAAATTACCGAGATTCTAACCGGCAAGCGCCAGGTAAGTTCCGGCAGCATCAGCGGCTTTAAGCTTCCGATACTCGCCAACAGCCCCGAGTCGCGCCTTGCGATTAGTATCCTTAAAGACCTCAGTCCGGGTATTAAGGATGCGGATAAGAAGAGTTATCTTGTCTGGATAGCACCGGCATTGGCGGCGCTTATGCTGATAGCAAAATACCTTTTGAATAAAAATAGATGGGCAAATCTTATACTGGGTTTGCTTGGTTGCTTAATATTTATTGTGGCTGTACACAAATTAGGCGCTGTTAACCTGGATACGCTCCTTTTAAAGATAGATATCGCCTATGGCCTGCGGCTTATTTTGATTAGCTATCTGGGGATGGGGTTGTTGTGCTTAACCAACCTTGTTTACCTGATAAGACAAAAGGGTAATCAAGCGGGATAGAAACAGGCAAGAGAGAAAAAGAAGGATGATAAGTCAATATCAAAAAGAAAAGATTTTGATAGCCCAGAAAAACGAGATTACCGAGCATGAGATTTATCACAAACTTGCCTCTTTGGTAAAGGATGGGAATAACAGTAGAATCTTAGAACAGATATCCAGAGATGAATTAGAACATTATAAATTTTGGACCACCCTTACCCAACAGCAGGTTACCCCGGACAGGTTTAAGGTATTCTTTTATGTTCTGATTTCCCGATTATTTGGGTTGACCTTCGGCATAAAACTAATGGAAAGGGGAGAGGACTCGGCACAGGATGCCTATGCCGGATTAAAAGAAATTTCTCCCCGCGTTGAAGAGATAATCCAGGATGAAACAAGGCATGAGCGGGAACTAATAGGTTTAATCAATGAGGAGCGCCTGAAGTATGTAGGCTCCATAGTTCTCGGCCTTAACGATGCCCTGGTGGAGCTAACCGGCGCTCTGGCAGGTCTTACCCTGGCTTTACAAAAGGCAAGGTTGGTTGCCACCGTGGGATTGATTACCGGGATTGCCGCTTCGATGTCCATGGCTGCTTCCGAATATTTATCTACCAAGCAGGAAGAAACAGAAAAAAGCCCGGTTAAAGCAAGTATCTACACAGGCATCGCTTATGTTTTTACAGTCATATTCTTGATTTTCCCTTACCTTATATTTAAAAACGTATTCTTCTGCCTGACCTTTATGATAATAAACGCCCTTCTGGTAGTGTATATTTTTACATTTTATATTTCGGTTGCCAAGGATTTATCCTTTAAGAAGAGATTCTCGGAGATGGCCGGCATAAGCTTAAGCATCGCAGCCATCAGTTTCTTTATCGGGCTTATTATAAGAAAGGTCTTCGGTGTTGATGTATGAGGAAGGATAAAATGTACGATGTTATTGTGGTTGGGGCAGGGCATGCCGGCTGTGAGGCGGCTTTAGCCAGTGCCCGGCTGGGATGTAAGACCATATTGGTTACTCTGCGCTTAGACACAATAGGCCTTATGTCCTGCAATCCGGCAATAGGCGGAGTGGGCAAGGGTCAGCTGGTTAAAGAGATTGATGCCCTGGGCGGACAGATGGCCAGGAGCGCAGATGCCTGCGCAATTCAATTCCGTATGCTTAATGCCTCAAAGGGGCCTGCGGTATGGTCATCCCGCGCGCAGGTTGATAGAAAAAAATATGCTCTTTATATGCAGAGGGTAATAACCCGCCAAAGAAACCTTGATGTTCGGGAGGCAAAGGTTAAAAGGATTATCGTTGAAGGAAACGTAGTTAAGGGCGTTGAGACTAATAACGGTAATCTATCGGCAAAAGCAATAATAGTTGCTCCCGGAACGTTCTTAAATGGCTTAATCCATATCGGTATGAATAGCTTTCCCGGCGGAAGGATTGAAGAAAAGAGGGCTTCCAAAGCGCTTTCCGAGTCATTGCGAAATCTGGGATTTCGAATTTTGCGTTTCAAAACAGGCACATGCGCACGCTTGGACGGCAAAACAATAGATTTTTCAAAGACGCGTATCCAGGACGGAGACAAATCTCCAAAACCGTTTTCCTTCTCTACAAAATACCGCAAGGTAAAACAAGTCCCCTGCTATATTACCTATACCGATGAGAACACGCACGGCATTATTCGTAAAAATTTAGACCGCTCACCTTTGTATAGCGGGAAGATTACCGGCAGGGGCGTTCGTTATTGCCCCTCCCTGGAAGATAAGGTAATTAAGTTCCCTCATCATCAGAGGCACCAGATATTTTTAGAGCCTGAGGGCCTGGATACGGATGAATTCTATCCCAACGGCCTTTCTACAAGTTTGCCTGAAGATGTTCAGGAGAAATTTATACATTCTATTCCCGGCCTGGAGAAGGTCAGGATTAACCGCTTCGGTTACGGGATAGAGCACGATGCAATCGATGCAACACAGCTGTTACCGACATTGGAAACAAAGCTCGTTTCTAATCTATATTTAGCCGGCCAAATCAACGGAACAACCGGATACGAAGAGGCAGCGGCCCAGGGTTTAATTGCCGGAATAAACGCTGTTTTAAGAGTCAGGGATAAATCACCTTTAATTATCGATAGAAGCACAAGCTATATCGGAGTTCTGATTGATGATTTAGTTACCAAAGGCACAGAGGAGCCATATCGTATGTTTACCTCAAGGGTAGAATATCGCTTAATTATTAGAGAAGATAATGCGGATTTACGTCTTAGGAAGTTTGGGTATGAGGCAGGTTTGGTTAGTAAAAAAGATTTAAGAGAGACAGAAAGAAAACAAGAGTCAATTAATACCGGAATAAAATGCCTCCGAGAGAACAGAATATCCGATAACGGAAGAAATATTACGTTTTATCAGTTGCTTAAGCGGCCGGAAATAAAAATCGAAAGCTTAAGAAGACAATTAGAATTCAAGGCTTCTCCCGATGCGCTGCCTGTAATAGAAGCGGAGGTAAAGTATTCGGGATTTATTAAAAGGCAGCTTGCGCAGGTAAAAGATTTTAAGCATCTGGAAAAAATAAGGGTTCCGCACGAGCTGGATTATCGAGACGTCCAGGGTCTGTCCTCCGAGATTAAAGAGAAGCTCCAGCGGTTTAGGCCCCTCAATCTGGGCCAGGCGAGTAGAATCTCCGGAGTTACGCCGGTAGCCATTACCATTTTAATGGTGTATCTTAAAAAAATATCAAAAATAAAGAATGGGAAACGAAAGGTATTATAAATTCTCAAGTTACCTAAAAGAGGCATTCGGCTGTCGTGTTTATAAGGTCAGTATAGATGCGGGATTTTCCTGTCCTAACAAGGACGGCAGGTTCAGCAGAGACGGTTGCATCTATTGTGATAATAGAGCATTTAGCTTTAATGCTCGACAGCCGCCAAGGCCGATAGGAGAACAGATTAAGGAGGGTATTGATTTTGGAAGAAGAAGATACGCGGCAGAGAAATTTATTGTTTATTTTCAGGCGCATACTAATACCTATGCGCCCTTGGATGCCTTAAAGAAAAAATACGATATTATAAAAGATTTTGATGATATAGCAGGTATAGCTATCGGGACGCGGCCGGATTGTATTAATGAAGAGATTTTGGATTTAATCGGGAGCTATACCAAAGATTATGAGGTTTGGATTGAATATGGGTTGCAAAGTATACATAGAAAGACCTTAGAGCTCATAAATAGAGGTCATTTATATGAGGATTTTAAAAAGGCAGTAGAGTTGACTAAAAAAAAGAAAGACATTAAAATATGCGCTCACGTAATTATAGGCCTTCCGGGCGAGACAAAGGAAGATATGTTAGAGACAGCAAAAGAATTAGGGCGTCTCAAATTAGACGGCATAAAGATTCATCCTCTTCACGTAATTAAGGGGACAAAATTGGAAGAGCTTTTGAATAATGGATTATATAAATTGCTGGAATTGGATGAGTATATAAATTTAGCCGCGGATTTCCTGGAGTATCTTTGGCCGGATACCGTTATTCAAAGAGTTACCGCAGATTGCCCTCAGGAACTTCTTGTCGGTCCTTCCTGGATTCTGGAAAAGCACAGGGTTCTGGGAGGAATCGAAGATGAGTTTTTGAAAAAAGATAAGCGACAGGGCAGGTTATATAAAGAATAGCACTTGACAGATTAAAATAATGTGATATACTTTAAATGTAAAAGCGGCACAGTGATTGTGCCGAAGAAGTAGACAAAGACGTTCGCAAGAACGTCTTTTCTTTTTAAAACAATGGCGTTTTATTGCCGACGAAAAGGCAGTAAGACGCCTTTTTTATTTTCAGGGATGGGTTGAGAAATATGAACTTTCGAGAGTTATTCAATAAGGTATCTCCAAGCTTAAGGAGAATCGCAAGCAGCCATAAGATATACGGCCTGTGCGTTGACAGGGACGACCTGTATCAGGAGATGTGTATGCACCTGTGGAATAATTTTAAACACGGTCTGCCCGAAGGGATAAACCTGACTTACGTAATCAGGGGCTGTTTATTCCATATGCTAAACTACCTGAGAAAGCAGAGGCAGGGCGCGTGTTTGATAAGCCTCGATAAGCCGGTTAACGAAGAAGGAGGGACACTAGGGGATGTCTTGCCCGATGAGCACAAATCTTCACATTCATACGTAGACGCCCGGATAACCATCGGCGATATTAAAAATAACGGTTTTACCAGGAGGGAGAAACAGGTTTTTTGTTTATTGCTCTGCGACTATACCACCAGGGAGATAGGAAGAAAATTGGGTATTTCCCATGTGAGAGTAACCAAGATAAAGAATCGCCTGGTTGAGAAGTGGCAAAAAAAGGATGAACCAGGGGTTACCAACGGCAGGTAATCTTTACTTAATATAGCAGGATTTAGAAGACACGTTGTAGTGTCAAAACAAAGGCGTTCTGAATAAGAACGCTTTTAATTTTTTGGGCACAGGCGTCCATTTAATGCCAGGAAGGCATAGGGACGCTTTTTTATTTTATAGCTGATGGAAAGGTCATTTCAAAAGGAGTGATGATGTGGAGCAGGACTTTTGCAATATCTATTTTTGTTGCAAGCTCGCTTTGTTTTATTAATGATTCCTTTGCTCTTGAGATAGGCGAACAAGAAGCAGCAGCCACCGTTACTGAAAGTTACGTATCCCGTTATATCTGGCGCGGCCAGGACCTATATGCGACCGATGACGCCGCATATCAGCCCAGCATAGACATTACTCTTCCCGGGTTTTTAGAGGGCACGGATGCGTCCTTCAATATCTGGGGTTCGTTTCCTATGAGCGCCGGACACGAGGATGCAGAGGAATTGGATTATACAATATCTTTATCCCGGGACATCCAGGAGGATTACAATTTATCTTTTGGCTACACCTATTTTGATTTTCCCAATACTACCGGCAGGGCGGATGTCCAGGAGCCCTGGGCGTCTTTTACATTTAATAAAATACCCGGACTGCCTATTGATGTGGCTGTGAATCTGTTCGCAGGCTACGATTTTAAGGCAAAATCCGGCGGGCCCGATGAGGGCTGGTATTATTCCTGGGGATTTGACACAGAGCTGCCGCTTCCTAAGTTGCCTGTTTTTCAGCAGGGACAAAGCCTCACCTTGGGGTTAGTCAACTGGGGTAATGATGGAGTTGCGGACCTTGAGCCATCTTTCTTATATGCCAGTGAATTTTCTGTTTCAAGTTCATATTCCTTTGGTGCCTTCCAGATTATTCCCAGCCTAAATTATACAATCAATTATAAAGACGAAATAAACAGCGGCAATGAAGAGATATGGACAGGCATAGAAATAGGTTATCTGTTCTAATCAGTTAAACAAAGCATTATACAAAAGGAGGCTGTTTTATGAAAAACAAGATTATAGCAGCGCTTATCTTATTTAGTTTCGCATTCCTGTATCCTGCCCTTGCTCAAGAGGGTGAATATTATGCCAGCAGCGTAGGCATTGACACATTATGGGTTATGATTGCGGCATTTATGGTTTTTATAATGCAGGCAGGATTCGGGATGCTGGAGGCCGGGTTAATCAGGACAAAGAATACCTGCAATATCTTAATGAATAATTTCCTGGATTTCTGTATGGCTTCAATGGGGTTTTTCATATTCGGTTATGCCATAATGTTCGGAACAGGCAATGCGTTTATGGGTCTTAAGGGATGGTTTTTAATCAATGCGTATTCCGACGGCCATCTGCCGCTGTACGCGGAATGGTTCTTCCATGTGGTTTTCTGCGGCGCCGCAGCGACTATAGTGGCTGGCGGTATATCGGAGAGGATGAAGTTTAAGGCGTATCTTATGTATTCTTTCCTGATCTCCGCGACTGTTTATCCCCTCGTAGGGCATTGGATATGGGGAGGGGGATGGCTGGCGCAATTAGGCTTTGGCGACTTTGCCGGCTCTACGGTAGTGCACGCGGTAGGCGGAAGCGCCGCTTTAATCGGCACCGTTATCCTTGGGCCGCGTATAGGAAAATATAATCCCGACGGTTCAGCCAATGCTATCGAAGGTCATTCTATGGCGCTGGCATCTTTGGGAACCCTGATTTTGTGGTTTGCCTGGTTTGGGTTTAATCCGGGTTCAACATTGAGCGTCGGCGACGGCAGTAAAATTGCTCACGTAGCCGTGACTACAAACCTGGCAGCAGTAGCCGGGGCATTGTCGGCTATGTTTTTTGCCTGGAAAAAATTCGGAAAACCCGACCTTACTATGACCATGAACGGAGCTTTGGCAGGATTGGTTGCCATAACCGCGCCTTGCGCCTTTGTTTATCCAATTGAGGCTATAATTATAGGCGCAATAGGCGGGATTGTCGTTGTGTTAGGCACTGTCTTTCTCGACAAGATTCACGTAGATGACCCGGTGGGCGCCGTGCCGGTGCATATGATGAACGGGATATGGGGCACTTTAGCCTTAGGCATATTCGGTCACAAGGCATTAGGCCTGGCCAGGGATGGCTTGCTGCACGGGGGAGGATTTACTCAACTGGGCGTGCAGGCTTTAGGCGTGTTTACGGTAGTTGCTTTTGTGCTTGGCGTGATGTTTGTTATTTTCAAAATTATCGGTAAACTTGTAGGCGGTTTAAGAGTATCCAGAGAAGAGGAATTGAAGGGTCTGGACCTCAGTCAGCACGGTACGGAGTCATACGCGGGATTCCAGATATTCACTACCAGATAATTAAAAACAAGGAGGAATGATATGAAGCTTATAATAGCGATGATACAACCGCACAAACTCCCCGATGTCAAGCA
>CAZPQS010000009.1:0-5477 GCA_964588765.1 uncultured Planctomycetales bacterium
CGTAATCCCTGAGCAGCGCTTCGTCTTTAGTAATTGCGCTGCGGCGGCGCGGTTTCTGCCCTTGGGTTACCTGTTTTTTCCTCCTTGTTTTTGGCGGGGTATCATGAATGCCGGGAATGCCTGCTCCTGATTTAATAATTCTATCTACGGCAGGCCGCCATACATCAATGTTCCTGAGCCGGTTAAGAAGTATGGATAAATTTATCAGGCTTATCTTTTTACCAACGGTGTCGGCAGGAGTGCATATCTTTACAAAGGACAATAAATTTCTGACTATCATATCGGGATTAAAACTTACCAGCTTCTTGGAAGCAAGATAATTAATTAACTCCTCGATATCCCCGGATTGCATAAGGACAAAATCGCTCTTCCCTGATAATATCTCTATTGCTTTAATAACCAGATAGAAAGACGCTATTATTTCTTCAACGTATTCCTCCCCGTAATTATTAATCAGCAAATCAATGTCTCCGGGAGTTAAAAAAGCATCGCAGAAATCAGAACATAAGAGCTGTGTCATATCTGTCCAGCCTGCAGTCGGTCGTATGGATAACTCTCTCAGCGTCAAAGACCTTTTTTCCTGCGTTAGCGCATCTGCCCTCTGCAATATTTCTTCTTCTGTTAGAGCAGCTATATCGGTAAGCACTTTCCTTTTTATGCGATGGTCGGGGGTTAGGGCTTTAACTATTGACTCTCTATCTGTTGTGCTGTGTCCGCGTCGCGCATATACACTCTCTATCAGGCGGTTATTTACTAACGAACCCAAGGCTAAATCCCAGGCAAGCAGGTGGGCTTGTTGCGGCGAGGGCTTGTCTTTCCGTTTCCTAAGGAGGGCGATTTCGGCAAGGCAATGGCGGATAAATAGTTCTAAAGTAGTGGATTTTATTTCTTCATAAAACACTCTGGAGGAAAAATACATTTCTAAGGTCTTTCTGGACTTCATTTCCCAGAGGAATTCAGGCGGAGCATTGGGGATTTGTTCGGTCAAGAAAAATACCTGGATATGCGCTTCTCCAAATTCAGGCAAGGAGATTATGAAATCTTCGGCCAACTGGCGTTTGCCTTTCCTCCTCAGCTTCTTTATTGCCTTTTCGAGATTATCATCCACATTGCCGGTTCCCCCCCGACCCTGCATCCTATCTCGCTCTTGCTTTCTTAAATTAACTAACAATTTCTCGGCAATTTCAATTTCTTCGTCAATTATTATTCTGAACGTTTCGTATTTCTTGCCCTCGGGCACATGATCTCTTGCTAATTTTAAAACAGATGATGCATCACGAATGCTGAAATAGTCTCTGTCGTTGTTTCTCAAAATATCACGGCCTTTTTGGTAAAGCTCCCAAGCAATGCGAAGTCCGCCTTCGCTTACTTCTTGCCTCAGAGTCATAATTCTGGCATCCTCAATTCTCTGCGTTCCCGGGCCGGTCCCGGGGGACTGCCGACTATCGCTTGGTTCCTGAGTTGAATTACGAAGTATCCCTTCTATGCCCCTTGGCGCCTCCAGCAATCCAAGCTTCCAATACATAAAGTCAGTGGTAATCCAATCCCTCTTGCCTTCCTTAACTCTTAATCTCTGAAAATATTGATACAGGCCGCTAAATACCCTTTTACTCTTGTTCCCTAACTTGGATACTGTAACATTAAAAAAGTCGCTTTTTCTTAAGTCCGTGATTTCATCCTTTTTAGCAGCGACTCTGAGAAATCCAAGAAGCTTGATTATGGTCTCGTATTTAATTCTGGTCCAAGGAATAGACTTATCCGATGCTTTGATAAATTGGATTTGCTCTTTTGTAGCCATATCCTCCAATGCTTTTATCGTTTCCGCAGGACCTATACCGAGCTTGAAATATATGAAGTCTGTAGTATCTAAAACGCTCTTACCCTCCCCTTCTCTTAATCCCTGAAAATATTGATACAGGCCATACAGCTTGCCTTCAATCTCAGGCACATAGGTATGTCTATAGTCGCTTCTCCTTAAGTCAGTAATTTTATCCTTATTATCGGCGGCCTTCCTTAGAAACTCAAGAAGCATCGATACGGTTGCGTAGGGTTTTCGGACAATATGCTCCCAGGGAATACGCCTGTTTAATGAATTCAACAGTCTGATATGCTGAATTTGCTCTTCCGGCGTCATATCTTCCCATGGCTTTATTGCTTCCACAAATCCCAATTCCTCAAGCATAAGCCTGATAATCGTTTTGCCCCTTATGCCCTTTTTATATTTTTCCTCGCGATAGACACGCAAAATATTGCTTAGAGTATTTCCATCCAGCATATCCAGCGGAGTCTCGAAGTCGCTTGTCACAAGCTCAAGCGGAAGCTTATTATGCTTTTCCAACAACACCTGAACAAGCACGGCGCGTGCCTGCTTTGATAAGTCTACCCAATTAATTTCTCCTTTATTCAAGGCAGAAATTTCCTCGTCAATAGAGACTAAGCTGGACAATACCTTAAACAATGGGTCGTTTTGCAATATCTCTATGTTCAATTTCTTATGAGCCTTGTTAATTATGATATCTTCCCATACCTGTTTTAACGGCCCAGAATCCATACCCCAGGCTTCAGCAAGCTGCTCCGGAGGATGGTGAGGATACCAGCGCCTCATTATGCAAATATAGATTCCTGGTTCGCTCGGTAATATAAGCTCTGCTATATCTTCAGCAAGAGTCAGCCGTTTATTGTTAGCCAGAATAACGTCTAATTCTGCCCGAGGTCCAATCTGGCGCCTATCAAGCACCAGCAACGTACCGCACCCGGGATGTTTGGCGTAATAAGGAAATTCTCCGCGCTTTATACGCAAGGCATTGCACATACCGACAAAGCGATTGCTTATTTTTTCTTCAAGCAAGGAAAAATAATTATTATTTATTATTTTTACCGCCTTCTTAGTATTCAGGCATCCGATTAATTCAATTACCTTCTCTTGCTGAAAACCCTCTTCTAATATATTGTTTAAAACTAAACCTATCCGGTTACTTATAGGTATATAATAACTATCTGGTAAGGCATTGATAGAATTAGCCAATTTATTAACATCCTGTTCTATTAAAATTCTTAGTATCGGCCAATTATACTGGACGTCAGTAAATATGGCCGTGCTTATCCAATATTGCTCATCCAATTCACTTATAAACTTAGACATGTCGTAGGGATTAATGATAAATCCTTCGAAGGTATGAGATAAGGGTTGGACAATCCACGCGGCAATCAAACGAGCTGCGTCATTCATTTCTGGGCCGCTATCTGCCTTCGACTTTGCTAATTCAATTAATTTAGGATTCTCTATTAATTCTTTGGCTATTCGGGCGGCTCTTTTATATTCCCCATCAACAAGTCTTAAAGTTAATTCCTTTATTTTAGCTATTTCTTCCTGATAGGCGCCGCCTGAGCCAACAACAATATCTTTTGCAGCTCTTGTAACTATAAAGGTTATCGTGGCAGCTTGACTGGCGGCGTTCTCTAAGAAAATTGCCTCTCCTTCGTCAAATCTGCTCTCTTTTGAGACTTGCTTAATTAAATCAGGGGATATTTCTAAGTTCGGCTCCTTTTTTAGACGAATTAATAGTGAATCTACTGCATTCTTAACCCTGAGGTTAGATATCTCCTTCTCGAGAATAATATTTCTATAAAGATAGGTCCAGAAATAGGCGGCATAAGGAGAATTTCTTATCTCATCTAATTCCGGATTTCTATATAGCGCCAATAATATTTGTTCGGCTTCGTATAATCTCGCAGAAGAATTACGCTCTTGCCAAACTCCAAATCTCTGTAGTATCTGGTTAATTATATGGCTTGTTTTCTCCTCTGAAGCATCTTCTATCTCCGGATTTCCTGAAGGAGAGGCATCGTCAAGGCCTGGTCTTGAAGGTTGCTCTTGTGGTTCGACTATATTCAGCCTGTAGCCGTCTATCTCTTTAATATCGCTGCCTGTTGTCAGCCTTGCCAGAAGTATCTGCATGATTTTGCCTACGTTTATGCCTATGTGTTCCATTGCCTTTTTAGTGCTTGAGGCAATATGGCCGGTAAACCAGGCATTATCGTGGTAGCGAAGTTTAGAATACTTGGGAACAAAATCAGCACAATACAACAACGTACGCCCCTCTCTTGTTGCCTCTATTATCGCCTCATAGACAGCAAGCCCGTGGATAATCCTATCCCGGGATGTATTTATGAGCACCTTCAATCTCCCCGCTGCTTTCTCTAAAACCTGCTGGTTAATCATATGATAGGTACTGTCATTATCGGTAACGTGTATGGAGACAATATCCGCTTTTTCAAAAAGTTCATCTATGCTCCCGGCAATTTCTACTCCTATATTCTTCGCTGCTTTAATGTCTCTTTCGTAATCTGGGTGTCCAGGTATAAGAGAAATGGAGTAAACTATAACCTTCATCCCCAGCTTTTTTACCGCCTTCTCGGCTACCGGCTTGGCGACGTTGCCGAATCCTATTAACCCCAAAACCATATCTTTTGTATAATTTAATACTTCCGGGGAGGGGAGGGCAAAGATTTCCCCGGCGCTTCTCTTTATATGCTCAGCTATCTGTTCATGTTCGGATACGGGTATTCCCTCCAACTCATCCGGCCTTATCTCTTGAGCAGCTAAACCTGCGAATTCGCTGGCCGGAATCTCAAAAATTTCTTTAAAAACATCTGCTTCGCTTTCCGC
The DNA here is from genome assembly GCA_964588765.1 of uncultured Planctomycetales bacterium. GTDB lineage: Bacteria > Omnitrophota > Gorgyraeia > Gygaellales > JAHJCI01 > CAZPQS01. Next base: position 4,670 of record CAZPQS010000009.1, read on the forward strand.
CGGCTTGATATTTTTCAAATGCATAATTGCGGCCAAAATCATCCTCACGGTCAATTCGGAAACAGAAGAGGTATTGCCGACGGGCTCATTGATTACCGTTATCCCCCTCTTAGCTGCCTCTTCTAAAACTATCTTCCTTATATTCACTCCTGCCCTGACCACATATGAACGCCCCGGCTGCGCTTTCCACGCTTTCATTAAATCTTTATCTACCTGCGTACCCGACCTAACTACTAATATATGGGGATTTGTTTCGTTAAGCCTCTTTAATAATTCTCTTCTCTTTAATCCGGTTGTTCCTTCAAGGAGGACAACATTAATGCCTTTCTTTGCATATTTTTCCTTCAAGGGTTCAAGCCATGAAGAGACATCTATCTTGTCGGCAACGAATATCCTGATTTCTTTCTTACTTTCAGGTATAATCTTCAGGCTTCCTTCCGGAGACTGAACCTGGAGCCAATAGCTTTTCCTTTTAGCATCCAATGCCTTTCCCTGCTCGATCTTAGCAACTATCTCCTCATCCTTTATTGATTTCCTGTGCCTGCCCGGGAATTCCTGTTTTCTGCTCTTTTCACTTAACAATGAATTAAGCGGTACCTGAATAATCTCCAACAGCCGGGTATCTACATAAAGTTGTCCATCATAGAAGGAAATATAGGGCTTACCACTCTGACTAAGTCCGCCCTTCCTGAGTAGAATTTCACCGGTCGGGTTTTCCAATGCCTTCTTTATTAGATTTAACAGAATTCCATTATTCTTTTGGCTCCCGGTATCAAATCTGAAAATCCTCTCACTCAACTGGGGATTG
>CAZPQS010000009.1:5577-21172 GCA_964588765.1 uncultured Planctomycetales bacterium
CCTCTTTTTTCTCGCATTTCATTGATGGTTAAAGCCCCATCAATAAGGTCGCGCAGACAGTTTGCAAGGCTGCCTTGAGTAGGTTTCTTGCGCCCCGATTTTCCAGCTCCTTTATTCCAATCCCACATTTTGAGTTCATGTATACGTGTCTCATCTCTTATTGATTTTTGAGCAGTTTCATCTAACTCTCTGTCCCTTCTATAAATTCCCCTTGATATTTGCAATGCAACAAAATTCTTCATTCTAAAGCCGACCCAAAATTCTGGATCGCTATCATAATAATCCTCATACCCTTCCTCCTGTTTTATACTGGCTACCTCTTCAGACTTCTCTTTGTCACTCATAGCGGCAACTTCTTCTACTTCTTCTTTCATAATATCAGCCATAACGCCTTCAAATCTATTATCATCTAATCTCTTACTCTGCTCTTCAGGGAGAAACCCGATGATATTTTCCGGCTTGCTTAATTCGATTTGCGCATAATGACGTTGGTACTTAAGCACATAATCTCCTTGGTTAACATTCAAATCCGCTATCCTTCTTGGGTCCTTTACCCTGAATAAGAAGAAGATATCGCGCGTCAAATTTTGATTATAAAGGGTCTGCCAGCAACCTTCGCCCTTAGCAATAATGAAATCGACTTCTTCCCAGGCCTGAATAAATTCTTTGCTGGCGAATCTTAAATCTATCCCCATCATAGGTGAACCGCTGGAAACAACCTCAAGATTATCTGCCAAATCGCCAAGATATTGCTTAATCTCATCCATTTCAAGGAGTTCATCGGCATCATCTTTTGTAACATCATTATTAACCGGCTTTCCTCTGGTGACCAAAGTAACTTTATGACCGTCCTGAAGCAATTTCTTCACAAGAATTAAATCGTAAACTACCTCACCAACATTATCAAGGATATATAGGATATTTTGTTCTTGCTTCTCTGCTAAACAAGAGGCCAAAATCGAGAAATCTTCAATTTTATTCTCGGATAACTTTAGGGCCCTCCTAATATCGCCCCTAATCCTTATCTGTTTATGCTTACCCTTTTTGTTTGCCTCTATGAACCGGGCAAAACCAAGAGTATTGGCAGCAAGAGCAACTTTAACTGCAGCAGATAACTGCTTTGATTCTGGTTTGTGGAAAACTGTTTCTCCTGCCCAATTGAGTTCTTCCAAGGCATCCCTTGTAGATTCGTTCTTTAATGCCTTAAGATAGTCTTCTTTAAGCGGGTCGCTTTTTGCCAATAATGACAGGATTATTTCTGAACAAGCTGCCTCAATCTCCTTATCAGTAATCCCGCTGACCTGGGCAGCCTTTTTAAATAGCTGCTTCGTAATCCCTTCTAATCTTTCCAGCTTATCCTGGTTAATGATTCCTGCTTCCTGAAGCTTATACAGCCGATCGAGTTTATCTTCTATTATCTCTTTTTTAAGCTCCTTGCCCAGTATATACTTTATGGCATTGTTTCTAAAATCTTCCGAGACTGAATGTAGACTTTCCCGCTCAAAATAATATAAGCACTTACCCAGGCTTCTAACCCACTCAACCCCTCGATTAAGGCCCCTGATATCTTCCTCAGTATATAATAGTCTTCCTCGAATTTGCTCTGTCCCCCAATCAAAATCTGCATCTAATAGCTCCATTCCCAATTGTAAAAATTTATCGGCAGCAACATCTAATACCATACGCTCCCGCCCGTCCCCTTCTTCCTTTCCCCTCTCTTTGCTTAGTTTGGCCTCAAAATCTTCTTGGCGGATATTCTTATGATACCAGAATATCCATTCCCAGAGGTTGCTCTTGTGACTTATCTCCTCATTTACATAATGATGACTCATAGGGATATTGATTGCTTTATGCAATTCCTCCAACAACCGTATCTTATCAGCATACGTCCCCTGTTTCTGCTCTATTACTTTCTTTGGATCGGTATCCAATATATTATAGAAAAATTCAATATCGCCTCTCACATAATCGTATAGCGCATCGGATTTCTCTTGCTCGGTTTTTAAATGTTGAGTTAACTTCAGTGCAGTTTTCTCAAGCTCGGATAGTTCTTTTGCTTGTGTTATAGGTCCCTTGAGGTGGCTCTCCAATTCCTCATAAAGATTTGTATCTGCTGCTCTTAATATCTTTGAGAATGCCTCTTTGCTTATCCCCAAATAATCTTTGTCATACATCGTATTTATGACCAGACTCGGCGGATAATGCTCTCTTCTTTCTTTCGCCTTAAATAACTTGCTTCCATAATATGCCTCTATTTTATCTAAATATTCTTGCGGAAAAAGTCGAATTGAAAACAATTGCTTTAATCTATAAGTATAGAAAGTACAAATAAATTCAATAAAATATCTTGCTGCCCATTCTATTTGGTTGTCTTCCAATCTCTTCCAAGCCTCCTCCTCTGTAATTATCTGCGGAGTTTTACCATCTTCTAATTCTTTAAAATTAACCTCCATCGTTATCCCAATATTAAATTTATTCTTTCCTAAATGTTCTATAGCGCTAAACCCGACTGTCTTGGCTCCATAATGTTTTCTTATTGAATTATAAGCCGGCCAACCTCCGACTTCATCCCCTACGGGGGTTATCTTTACTTTCTCGCTTATCTTTCCATTTTTTAGTTTATTGATTATCTCTCCATCTTTTACTGTAACATTGAAAACTGGAGGGATGGTGATAGTAGAGACTGGTTCACAACCTATTTCATCAATCATGAGGCTAAAGCTCATCCTAAAATAATCTGCGAGCTTCTGCCCTCTGTATATAAATTTGCCCTCTATTTCTTCATTGCTGATATAATAATAGCCGTGCAGCTGCTTGCTTTCTTTTGTCTCAGTTATTATTACGTCAGCGTAACCAATTCTTTTATCTTCCTTAATCAGTACCAGTCTATAATCAGGAATTCCGCCCCGTATTCCCAGTATTCTGCGGTACTCCTCTCTCTGGTCTTCAGTCACTGTTGCTTTCTTTACATCACGCAAAAACGGCACTGTTTTGTATTTTGATTTTAAAATCTCTTTCTCCTCTTCATTTATTAACCTGACCTCAATATCTTCATCATAATAAAAACTATCGCCATTTATTAATTTCTTCTCTCCTGCTTGTCCCTCTCCCTGCGCGCCGCCGCCAAGCGATTTGTCAGATAGAAATGCTGCTCTGCGAGGAGAGATGGATAAGCCGTCGTCACCTATTGGTGGCTGTAAATAATATGGTTTAATTGTAAGACGACTGGTTCCAAGGATGTCGCCGGGATTAGATGAGTCTGTCGTATCAAAACCTGTAGCAAATCCCGCTGCTCTGTTATTTCCAGCGAAGCCGGAACCGCCCCCCATATCCTTAGAGTCTACCTCTTCTACAGCTTCACCGGCTGCAGCAAAATACAAACCCTCCTTTGCCAAAATCTGCTCTAATTCGTTTACTCTGTCTTTGCCTAAGCGTTTACCTTTGCCGAGAATTAACAATTCTTCTTTGCTCTTTAAAGTCAATGACTTAACAGGAGTATCTTCATTAAAACCCTCTGCATAAAGTACCCTAAGTAATGGGTTTCTGATATACCTAGGCAAGTCTATTATTTTTATTATCCTGGGGGTTCTTTTTAGACCTAACTCATCCAAAGCGCTATCTATATCCCTTATTCCTCTTTCCCCTAATCCCTTTATTGCCTTTAGTCTCTCATCGGTTGCGGTCAGAATATCAGAAAACGGAATTCCATTCCGCCCTATGGCATTGCGCGCGCCGGTAGAGGTTAGAGTGTTTATAAATATGGCTAATAATAAATAATCTATTACTTCTCTAACGGCATTATCCTTTTGAACTTCGCTATCGCCTAAAAGTTCAACGAGTTTTCTGCACAATATCTGCCGGAACTCTTTTTCTTGCTCACAAATAATCCCATAGTATTCTTGTTGAAGCTGTTCTAACCTCTTTTCTTTGCCAAATATATTATCTTCTCCTACGCGGCTGCGAAGGTTATCGGTCATTTCTTGCGCTAATTCTTCAGCTAAACGCCTATCAAACTGACTAACCTCCCTGTGCGCAGTCGGGTCAAGGCCAATCCAGGCAGCAGACCTGCTGAGTTTGCCGCTCTCGATTATCCGCCTGAGCTGCTCAAATACATTCTCTAATTCCTCAGGGCCGATATCCCTGCCTCCCAAGCCATAGGTGTAGCCGGTAATCAGCGGAGCATCCTTTATTCCGTAAAAGGCAGCGCGAACCTCAGTACACAAGGGTCCGGTATCTGTGCCGGGTGCGAATGAGCGGTCTAATACTGCTACTGCCTTAGTATGGGCTAATGCCTGGGCAATCTCCTGAGTAGGGAACGGCCTGAATGACCTGGGTTTAAGCAGGCCGGCTTTTATTCCTTTACTGCGTAGCTGGTCAACTACTACCTTGCCTGTTCCGGCAGTGGAGCTTAATGCTACTAAGGCTATATCTGCATCGTCTAAGCGGTATTCCTCAATGAGGCCGTATTCTCTTTTTGTAAGCTTATGGTAAGCTCTTGCCACATTATTGATGATGGCCGGGACCTGCTCTGATGCCAGGGCCTGGTCATACTTAATCTCCTGATAATAGGGCGGCAGGGCTACCGGACCTAAGGTTATGGGATGCTCTGTATCTAATACGGAATACTGGGGATGATAGTCGTTAATGAATGCCTTTACCTGGGCATCGGATAGAATCTGTAGTCTTTCTACCTTGTGACTTGTAATAAAGCCGTCGAACATTACCATAACCGGGAGGTTTGCCTGCTCGGCAATCACTACTGCCTGGATAATATTATCGTATGCTTCCTGAGGGGTGCTGGAGTAAAGCTGTATCCAGCCGGTGTCCCTGGCTCCCATACCGTCTGAATGGTCGCAGTGGATGTTAAGGGGTGAGTTCAGGGCGCGGTTAACCACAGGCATAACTATGGGCAGCCTCATTGAGCTAGCTACATGAAGTATCTCCCACATCAGTGCTAAGCCCTGGGAGGCAGTAGCAGTCATTACCCTTACTCCCGCTGAAGCAGCGCCGACAACCGCGCTCATTGCCGAGTGCTCTGATTCAACCAAAATCAATTCTGTGTCTACCTCTCCATTGGCTACCAGTTCGGCAAACCCTTCCATAAGCACGGTCTGGGGAGTAATCGGATAGGCAGCTACCACATCAGGGTTAATCTGCTGCATTGCCCTGGTGGCAGCAACATTTCCGGTTAGGCCGACTACCCCTTCGGGTACAGGCGCACCTTTCATTATCTGGGGTGTTGTAATTGGGCCTTCTGAGTTTACCTGCTCATATGCCTGCTTGGCGGCATTGAGGTTTCCTTTAAGTACTTGAGAGCTGAACCTGCCTGAGAATTCCTTTTCTATTGTGGCTAATACGTCCTCCAGGCTTACCAGGCCGGCTACCTTGATTAAAGCCCCCAGCATGGGTGTATTGGGAACGTTCCTGCCGATATTATTCTTATCCATAGCAATGCCGCTGGCATCAACCGTGAAGATATTTACGCTTTGATTGTCTTTGAGGTTTAGTTTTTCTCGTATCTGTTGAGGGGTTTGCCTGGTGTTTATCAGGATTATCCCATCCTGGTTAATGCCCTCGCAGACATCTACCTTCTCAAGCAATGTCTCATCCAGGACAATCACTATATCCGGGTCTCCTACCTGGTTCTGATTCATGATTTCGCTTTCGCTGATGCGGTTATATGCCCGCATAGGTGCGCCGGTGCGCTCCAGGCCGAAGTCAGGAACGCCTTGGGCATAAAGGCCTTTATTAAGCATTATCTTAGCCAGCAGGTCAGCAGCAGTCATTGCTCCTTGTCCGCCCCGGCCGTGCCAGCGGATGGCAATGACTGGAGAATCTTTTTTAAGAGCTGCCTGATTGTCTTCGATTGGCTCGGGTTTAAGAACAGGCTCCTCAGTTATTGGCTCTGCTTCAACCACAGATGCTGCTTGTGTTTCTTCGGGCTGGGCCTGAGCTTCCCAGGGAAGGGGTTCTTCTGGCTGGCTCTTGGCTAAGTTATCCAACATAAGAAGCCTCTGCCACTCTTTATCTATCTCCTGTTGTAAAGAGCTCAGGATATGGCTGTTTTCTTCTTTTTTAAGACCGCTGAATCTTCCCTGCGGGTCTGTCCAAACACTGACCGGCTTGATTTCTTTTGGTTGCTTGGTAATCCTGATGCGGCCATTTACAGCTTCATATAACGGCCAGGCGCAGGTTTCGGTTGCCAACTTAGCAATCTCTATACCCTTTTCTTGAGAGTATCTCCAGCCGCGCGGGCAGGGAGTAAATATGTTTATAAACGCAGGTCCCTTGGTATTAAGGGCTTTTCTTACCTTATCTATCAGGTCCTGGGGCTCGTGTACTGAGGCCTGGGCAACATAAGGAATGCCGTGGGCAATCATAATCCGGGTAAGGTCTTTTCTGGACTGCTGCTTGCCGGAGATAACGCTGCCGGCCGGGCTGGTAGTGGTAGAGGCACCTAAAGGCGTGGCGCCTGAGCGCTGGATGCCGGTGTTCTGGTATGCCTCGTTGTCGTAGCAGATATACAGGATATCATGGCCGCGCTCTGCTGCGCCGGAGAGGGACTGCAGGCCGATATCATACATACCCCCGTCTCCGCCAAATCCGATGAATTTAATATCCTTGGTTATCTTGCCTTGTTTCTTTAGCGCCCGGAAGGCGGTTTCTACACCGCTTAAAGTAGCAGCCATATTCTCAAAGGCAGAGTGGATTAAAGGAGTCTGCCAGGAGGTAAAAGGATAGATAGTGGTTACTACCTCCATACAGCCGGTAGCTACTGCGCAGACCGTATCCTCTCCTGCTGCCATAAGTGCAAGCTTGAATGCTATGGGTGCGGTACAGCCAGGGCAGGCGCGATGGCCGCAGCTAAGCAGGACTTCTCTTTCAGCCAGATGCTTAGGGGTTAATTTCTCATCCAGGGCTAAAGGCAGGCGCTGTTGAGTTGAACTGGCTGGTAGTTTAACAGTACTCTCAGTCACTGCCGGGCATTCAGTCTCAAGCTTCATGGTTATGGCTGGGTTTTTGTCCTTTAAGGGGCAGACATCAGCGCAGATGCCGCATCCCTTGCAGTGCTCTAAATCTATTCCCACTACCTTGCCCTCTTCTACCTTGATGGCATCATCAGGGCAGTACATCCAGCAAGTAAGGCAGTTGACGCATTTATCCAGGTCTATCACTGGGCGGTATGTTCTCCAGGAGCCGGTTTCGTATTCTACTGAGTTGCCTGGGGAAGTAATCATGCCGGCTGCAGTAAGCTCCAGCGCCTGAAGCTTCTCTTTAAGCTCAGGGTGGGATTGGATAAATGTGCGGGTTAGAATCTTTGCCTGGGCGTGGTCTCCTAAGCAGTTCTCAATGGCCTCATGAATCAGGTACCTGCCTGAGAATTGAGTTAAGAACTTCTCAGTGATAAGGAGTCTCACCTTACCGTCAATCTCAAGGATTACATACTGGAAGTCATCCCTGGCTTTTACACCCTGGATAAGCTCAATAGAATCCACAGCCAGAGGCAAGCTTGCTTTTAGCTCTCTACCAGCCAGGTGTTCTTGTAACGGCACATAATAATCGAATAAGATTCTATTTACCTCGGGTATGATTAACGGTTTGACGCGGTTATCATTAACCGCATCCTCATAAACCTGGTATATCCTGCTTCTTTTAACCTTGCCGTTGTGGCCGAGATGGGGATCGGCGGGCTCAGCTCTAGTAAATTCCGATAAAAGTGCGATGACCTCAAACAACATCTCTTTAGGAAATTGCACGCCATAGGAAGATAAATATACCGGATGCTCATCCCCCTCGTCTGAGTAGTCTTCATATAATTTCACTTCCTCTTGAGATAATTTTTCATTTGCATGTCTGGCAAAATCTTTGGCGAACTTAATGGCTGCCTGTTTTGATGATTCGGAAACTTTTATATTTAAGCCGCCGCCTTCTCTGAATTGGACAAATACAATACGTTTAACCTGCACTCCCCGTTCGTCCTGTGTATCTCTAGTCATATAGATTTCTTCATTATCAGCTACTCTAGATATCTTACTAGGTAAAATGTGCTTTTGAGCTTTATTCCAGTTCCCTGCGAGCTCGCCTTCCTGTTGTCCTTCAGGATATCTCTGCTCCTTATATCGGTTTTTCCGCGGAGCTGTCATCCGCGCATAGGCTTTTAAGTCCGAACTGACTTGCTTTTCTGACTTACCTATTGCTTTACCCTTTTCAATGATTAAGGCATGAATAATTCTTACCCTGAGATTCAAAACGCATATCTTCCTCATAAATTCATCCGGGCTCCAGTTGCGTCTAAAATGATTTTTAGGAGCGGCTCCTTGCATCTCTTTTTCTAAACTCCTTAGTTCATTCCATAATTCTGAATGCTGAGCAATAAGGACATTATAGGGAGTTTCTACAAGACCTAATTCATCGCGGTTTTCCGCATCCAACAAATATTCTTCGAATTCTAATTTAGTATGATAACATGCAGCCAACATCGGATCATCTTTATCTTGCTCAATGAAATCACCCTGTAATAATAATCTTCCTTTTTTGAAGTAATTTATTGAGGTAGCCACTGCATCAATAGTTACCGGCGTCTCTTCTTCGATAATCTTTCTTCTAATAAATAATTTTGATCCAGCGATGTTTACGCGGCTGGCGCCTACTAAACAGGGCTTTAACGCTGCCCTGCATTGTATTGACTCATGAGACGAATTATAGCCGGTAACTATTCCTACAATATTTCTATGCAGGATAGCTATCAATATTTTTCTTTCCTGCCTAGTCATTAATAAAATTACCTTTTCTCCTCTTTCCGCTAAGTCCAATGCTTTTTCTACGCTAAAAATTAGTTTTCCGCTTGCCAAGCCGGTAGAACCTATTTCTGCTTCCAGAAGTGTTGCCTTATCTACTTTATCAGAAAAAACAGGTGTTGTTTGCCTATAAGTTTCTACTTCTCTATCTATCTCCTGAGCTTTGGCTAATATTCCCGCAGCCTCTACTGGTCTAATAATTCCTTTTTTTGCCAAATCTTTAGCAATGTGAACTGAAGCAAGGGGAGTAAGACTTGCTTTTCTTACTTGAAGAATATAGAGCCTGCCATCCTGAATAGTGAATTCTATCTCCTGTGGAGTTTTAAAATATTTTTCAAGCTGTGTCTTTATCTCTGAGAGCAGGGCATCTGTAAATCGAAATTTCCTGCTTAATGATTTAATGTCTAGAGGCGTCCTCTCTGTCCTGCCAGAAACAATGTCTCTACCCTGTGCGCGAATTAAATATTTACCGGATAGCTCATTGGCTCCTGTATTCGGATTTCTAGTAGATAATACGCCAGAAGCAGAATTTTTATTCAAATTACCAAAAACCACTTCCTGGATAATGACTGCCATACCTAAATCATCGGGTACATCTTTAGCCTTTCTGAATTCTCTTGCTTCTTCTTTATCCCAAGAGTCAAAGATAGCTTTTATGGCTAAGCGTAATTGCTTATAGATATCCTGTGGAAACTCTTTGCCAGCTTGAAGGACAGCATCCTTATACTTATCCGCCAAGTCTTTAGTATCTTCTAATCCTGATTTATTTTCGCGGTTAATATTTTCAAAAATGGCTCTATCCAACCCCAGAACAGTTACGCTATATTCCTCAATGAGGCGCCGGTAAGAATCATAAGCAAAATACTCCTCGCCTTTTTGGGCAAGCACTTGCGCTATCTCATCATTTATTCCTATATTCATCACCGTATCCAAAACGCCGGGTAAAGATACGCAGGGGCTGCTCCTTACAGACAGAATCAAAGGATTCTTACTATCTCCAAATCTCTTACCGGTTATACGATAAAGATTTTCCAATTGTGCTAAAATTTCCTCCCAAAGCTCCTCCGGCACATCCTTCTTGTCTCTGTAAGTTTCAAAAAAGTCAGTGGTTACCACAAAGGCTTCTGGAATCGGAAAACCAAGCCCCTTTAATTCAGATAAACCAGCTCCCTTTGCTCCTATCAAATCCGCCCTGTATGGTTCTGTTTCATTTAACATGACGGTATACTTCAGTATCTTCTTATCTGGGGACGAATTACTACTTCTAGTCACCATCCCCGCCAATGCCAATGCGCTAACAACGCCGCCCCCTGCTACTGACAGCCAATCTGGAAAGCTTTGAGTCAATCCGGCAAAAGTCTCAGCTAAATTATCAAAACCAAGCCCAAAAGCATAAGCCGCTGCAGGTAAAAGTACCACACCGGCCACGGTAAGTAAGATACCCCACCGCAGCGGCCCATTTATTCTCTCTAGACTCATTACATTCGAAACCGCTTCCTTTTTGGATACAAAAATAAGACGCTTAAATTCTTTATATTGCGCAATCAGGGCTTTAAGTTCGTTAGGTTGGGATTCGTGGAAGTCTACCTCTGCTTGAGTTTCAGGACTTAACTTATAATAGGCAGGAGAGTGGTTGATTGTCCCTTGTTTTGTGCGGGTAGCGATAGGCGTTATTAAAGCGAGGTATTTCTCTTTTAATGTTGGCGGCCCTTTGTTACCTTTGATTTCTTGAATAAATTCCAGATTAGCATTGTAGGTTTCTTTGGCCACCCTTAAGAATTCCTTAGCTACTTCGGGAATAATAACCCTAAGAGCATAACCCACAGCAAATTGCACAAGAGGACGGAGATTGTGGGATAGAGCCGTGCTGATATGAACGCCTTGTTTTGCCGCTGTTGTCTTAACCATTGCCTTGGCCACACTTAATGCCTCCTGGAATCCTTCTTCATTCTTATCAATCAGAGAAACCATCTCGCCTGTCCAAAGCTGGACGTCAGTATGCTCGTCTAAATTTGCTAAGGCAATATTCATCAACAGCAGGTCGTCGTTAAAACTTATAAAATCTATTCCTCTTTGTTCTGTAAAGTAATCGTCTGAGCGGATGAAGTTATGGGAAGTAGCTATCTCCATACCTATATTAGAGCTAAGGCCATTGTATTTCAAAAACTCTAAGGCTAAATCGAGTTTTTCCGTATCCTGAACATAACTGAGCTCAATGGCAATATCTTCTCCCTGAGCACGCTGCTGTTGAATGAGCTCAAGGAATATATTGAATAAATCGCCATAGCCGAGAGAGATAGTCTTTAAAAGGCCTCTTAAGTCTATGGGCACGTTAAACACATTGAGTTCCAGTTCAGTCTCCCGCTTGCCCCATTTAAGCTTTTCAAAGAACCAGGCGTCAGCTTTAGAGGTCTGGAATACCAAACGACTATCTTTGCTTAATGATTCTTTGGCGGCATTGTGCTTCTCCAGGAATACGTTAGCCAATAACTCCTTTATTGTGGTTACGCTGTATTCCTCAAGCCTCTTTTCTACATCAGCATAAACTTCAGGTAGCCTTTCCTTGGGAAGAGGTATCTTATGCTGTGCAAAGATAAGGTCGAGCTTGGTTACTTGAGTGCCATCAGGCCGTGTTTCTATGAGGGGATTGGGAATTTCGCCAGTATGATAAGCATAGAGCACTAATGCCAAGGGGTGTAAGCCGATCTCTTGATAGATATCATCCATACCAAAGGATACTTTATTGACCTGCTCAGGCTCAGCGCTCCAGTCTATCCTGGTATAAGCAGTGTCATCAACCAGAGGTCTAATATCAAAGCTTATGTCCTCGGCTTCACAGACCAGGCCTCTCTGGAAATCAAAGACATATTCTTCTTCATCCTTTAATTTACTGAATAAGTCCTCTTTTACGAGCATAGTGGGCAGGCTTAATTCTTTTGCCTTAGTTAAGAGGGGATTATCCTGTTTTACGTCTCCCACAATCACCATACCGCTGGCATAGCCATCGCGGCGGTGTAAAACCTTCAGGAAATCTTCATTGTCACTGTCAATATCGCTTGAGACAATAATGATATCCCCTTCCACAACCTTAGAGACCTTACGGTGCTCTTCACGTTTTGCGCCATCCCTTAATATGATGTGTTCTTTAAATAGGTCGGATAAATCCCTGATGAATATAGCTACTCTGACATCAGCGCCATTGCCAAATAATGACTCGGCCCGGGCAATAACCTTTGCCTTCTTAATCACTGCCTCAGGAATATATTGCCTATTTAGTTGTACATCAGCAGCTACTTTTACCAGCTTGGAGAAGTTCTTCACACTGGTTCCTAAAGAATCCAAGCCGCTGACTATCTCTGAACAGGCATCTAGGGAAGCAGAATCACCTCGGGTAATCAGGTTATTAAGCGCCTCGCCGCAAAGACCTCTTTTGACACCCATTTGACCTGCTACGGCATTGCCATGGTTTACGTTATCCACCAACCCTGGGTCACCCTCATAGAAGGTGCGGATATCCTTTATCCTTCTTCCATCAGGCAGGAATACATCAATAGCTACATAGCGGATTTCATCCCTGCTGCCTTTAACTGACTGAGTCATATCATTGGTGCCATGGGAGAAGTAAACAGTTATTTTCTTTCCTCGCTTTAGCATCTCAGCCTGGAAGTCAAGCAGGGCTTGGACCAGACGCTCGGCGAATACGGCATTGACAGTTAATTCAAACATCGCTCCTACTTCTTCAGGCACTTCTTCTAATATTCCTTCATCGTAAAGCTGAATTATTCTATTTAGACCTTTCTTAAAATCCTCAATCCTGCGGATAAATACGAACATAAAGCCAATGCTTCCTATATCGCCTAATGCCTTGGTTTCCTTGATAGCATCAGATATGGCCAGCAGCTGCAAATCCAATGCCTCGATATTCTCATCTCTTACCTCAAGGCCAGTGCCGCGGTCGCCAATCATCGAGGCCTCTTCATCGTTATAGTATAGCTCAGCGCCAATCTGGGTCTTGATAATCTCTCTCTTTTTAAAGTCTCTTGCCCTCACCTGAATAACCTGTCCGGGCTGGGTAACCGCAGCCATCTGCAAGAAGTGGCGGCTTAGATAGTAGCGTAAGAATTCCACGGGTGAGGTAAACCCGGGAATCTTCTCTTGTATTTTCTCCTGGATGTCTTTTCTAACACGTATCTTATCCACATCGCTTCCCTGTTGAGGAGTCAAATCAGATTCCTTAAGCTGGTCATTTTCTATCTCATGCATGCGGTGATAAGCAAAGGCTGCTCTAAAGTCAATTCCTAAAAGCAATAATATTTCTTCCATCCTATCCAGGCTTACTAGATACGCACCCGTATGGTCTTCTTTCATATAGGGGTATCTTTTCTTGTCTACTTTTACCCAATACCTGGCAAGCTTGGAGGCCTTTTCCAGTTCATTGGTAGCATTGGTAATAAGGCCAATCTTTTTGCCATAATTTCTCCAGCGGCTTACCTGATTAAGGCTGTAAAAGTCAACTACAGGCAGTAACCCTAAATAGACAAAGCCCCTGTTCCCATCAACAGTTAGCTCAATCCTCTCACCGTTCTTTATCCGGTCTAAGATTTTAGGGTCAGCAAATTGTACCCCGCCGGCAACACAATAGCCAAACTGGGTGGCAATAATAATCGCGTGTGCTCCCGGTCCTCCCTGCAGCGTTATGGTTGCGCCGCCCTTGGTATCTACCAGGTGCATAATGTCATTAAAGTTAGGGTTGGTCTCAGGAGTGACCAGGATTATTTTTTTGCCTTCTTCAGATAAGACTTTTATCACTTCAAATTGTCTGTCCAAGAGCTGGCGGGTTAATTTACCCGTTTCTTCTTCAAGAAGTGCTGATTTAAGGTCTCCTTTGGGTTTGGTAAAAAGATTAAGCCTGATAATCAGAGAGAAGAGATTAAGCCTGGCTTCGGGATTAGTTTCAAATTTGTAGAGTTTGGCTAAGCCTGCGCTTAAGCTCACCACGCCTTGATTGCCTATTTTTGCCTGGGACAAGAGATTAGTGATTTGATTCTGCGCGGGGTTAAGGTTTTCCTCTTTGCTGATTATGCCTGCAAGCTCTTTTGCCAGTTCTGCGCTGAGGCCTTCTACATCAAAATCAGATTGAATGCCCGAATCCACAATATTCTTGATATTTATTATATATTTAACCAAGGTAAGCAGTTCTTGCTTAGAATAAAGCCCCTTAACTGCCTTCTCCTGTTTAATCAAGTCAAGGCGCTCCTGCTCATTAAGAGAACTCTTGTTTTGCAGTAGACCTTTACTTAAAATCAAAAGCTCTGTTTCAGAGAGCCCGGAGAAGCCCTCGGGTATTAAATTCTCAATTACCGATTCATTTTTGCCTGACCAGATCTGCTGCAAGGCCTCTCTTACCCTTTCGCTGGAAACCTCTTCTACCCAGATAGATTCACCTGCAGCGGCATTAAGGGTTTCAAAGCCCTTTCCAATGAATCTTCCTTCTGCCTGGGCTTCTTCAGCTGCTGAGCCCAGAACCTCTCTTATGGCCAATTCCTGGTTATCCGGGTCTTCAAAATCAAAACCACTCCTTAAGGCAGAGTCTCTTTTCTGAACAATAGAGTATTGTCTTTCTCCTTGGGCATCACGATAGAGGCAGGCTTCCAAATCCACAGGAATGGGTGTCTGGGGCCGTTTCTGGTTGTGCACCTGATGCGTCCGAAAAGCCCGGAAGGAAAACTCTATTGCCTCTTCATCAGAGATGGCGTATGTGTTGCGCATTTCTTCAGGAGTAACCATATTGTATTCTTTTCCTAACTCAGCAGTAATCTCCTCGGTTGTGCCTTCCTTGATATCCTTCCAGACCAAATACTTTTCTCCTGGCTCGCCGCGGGTAAGCATGGCTACCTTTGAGCCGCAGGATTTATTAAGAATTACTGCGGTTTGTCTTCTGGGGTTGATAGCAATTTTGTAATGGTCGGTGATAATGCGGCCCTGAACGATGTTTTCTCCTCGGCGATAGGCAGCATCAAAGTCAACTATGAATAGCCCATTGGAAAAACCTGTCCAGCCGGTTACCTTATTTACCGTAAAGCCGACAAAGGAAACCTCGCTGGAGCGCATCAGCTGGACCTGTATGCCGCCGCCAATTCTTACCGGGTCTAAGCTTTCTGTCCTTACTCTTTCTAAGGAAGAAAGCATCTTTTGAATCGTCTTATCATCAGGATGAATCCCTCTCGCTAATTCCAATAAGGCCATTACCCTCTGGGTAGAAACATAGGACATCTCTTTTCTTTCACGCTTCTCTGGAGAGAGATTGCCTTTTAAGTCATTAAGTATGGGCTGGATATCCCGGCTAATACCGCTTATCTCAATGCGCTTTGTGGTCTCGATTAACTCCTGCAGGATTCCCACAAGATAGTTTAATTCATCAAGGCTCATCTCATACATCAGCCACCTAAACATAGCTACCTTATCGCGATACTGAAATGCCCTCTTATTGTAAGTAGAACCGGCAACCTCTTTAAATACCCTGACTACATCTTCAATGATACCCAGAACCGTAATGCTATCGCCAATCCCCGCAGAGGGTATACCAGGTAAATCCTCCAGGCCCTGTGAGCTTCTTAAGATAAATTCAACGCCATCAATAGGGTCTAATCCTTCAACAGCAGCAATCGCCTTTAATTCTTCTAACATAGTCTCTATTGCATCTTCGGGAAGGTTAGCGTTGTTAATCATCGCTTTCATCTGGGCTTCAGCAGCAGAGATAGCCATATCTTCCTGGGCATCAACAGAGAAGGCAACCT
>CAZPQS010000010.1:0-19601 GCA_964588765.1 uncultured Planctomycetales bacterium
AATAAACCTTACTCTTATATTTAATTTTATCGATAAGTTCGCTAAGCACCCCTTCTTCGACGCAGGGGCTGAGGGTCCGGTCAAAAGAGAAGCTCTTTCTTTGGCAATCAGGGCAGACTCTTTTAGAAATTTGGATTTCCCGGATTTGCCTTCCGCAGATGACACAAAAGGGAGGCCTGTTTTTTTTAATCCCCTGCCAGCAATTAAAACAGAGCAGGTTATCTACGGCATTATTTTCTAAAGGCTTATGGCAGACTAAACAGGTTTTTGGATAGACGATATTCAAGAAGTGATTCAGGATTCCCTTTATCCTGTTAGAGGTCTTCTTTTCCACCCCTTGCGCTTTACTATTTCCAACGGGGCTTAGCATACTTTATATAATAACAGCAAATACTTTTTTGTCAATTGACAGTTATCCTTACTCGTAGTAAAATACATCCTTAGGATGAGAGAAAATAAGATTAAAGAAAATAAAAGGAGATTATTGCGGTTTCTAAAGGAGAAAGCCCTTAAACGCGGAAGAGTGCTGCTGTCTTCGGGCAAAATCAGCAACTATTATATTGACGGACGTTTGATTACTCTAAGTTCACGAGGTGCATATTTAGTAGCAAGCATAATCTCGGAATTAATCAGAGATAAAAAGATAACCGCCATCGGCGGGCCAACCCTGGGCGCTGATTCAATTGTGGGAGCAGTTATTGCGCTTTCTGCAATAAAGGGAAAGAGGTTGGGCGGTTTTATTGTTCGCAAGGGTACAAAAAAACACGGTATGCAGCGTTTGATTGAAGGGCCGCGCCTGCCAAGGGGCAGCCGCGTTGTCCTGGTAGATGATGTAGCAACTACCGGAGGTTCGTTGGTTGCGGCAAAAATAGCTTTGGCCAGGCTCGGCGTCAGGGTAGATTGCGCGATTGTCATTGTTGATAGAGAAGAGGGAGCAGGAAAGAATTTAGCCAGGGTTGGCTGCCGTCTCATCCCCTTATTTAAAAAGAGGGACATCCTTTGATGAAAGTTCCATTCGTAGATTTAGGCGCGCAATACAAACAGATAAAATCGCAGGCTCTGCGCCGTCTGGACAGACTCTGCAAACGAGGCAATTTTATTCTTGGCGAAGAACTAAATAAATTTGAACAGGAGTTTGCCGATTATTGCGGGGCCAGATATGCAGTCGGCTTAAATTCCGGTACCGATGCGCTCTTTTTAGGCCTGTTGAGTTTGGGCATTGGCAGGAACGATGAGGTGATTGTTCCCGCCCTTACCTTCATAGCCACTGCCTTGGCAGTTTCGCATACACAAGCTCGACCCGTATTCGTAGATATTGATGAGAAAACCTATAATATTGACGTTAACCGAATTGAAAAAGCAATCACCAGGAGGACGCGCGCAATCATCCCCGTTCATCTTTTTGGTCAACCGGCGGATATGGATCCGGTCCTTAAGATTGCCGATAAATACGGTTTAAAGATTATTGAGGATGCTGCCCAGGCGCACGGCGCAGAATACAAGCGGTCAGGAAATAAATCGAGCCTATTGCGCAGGCACGCAGCCGGCAGGCGCAGACAGGCTGCCCGGAGAATCGGCTCAATCGGCGATATCGGCTGTTTTAGTTTTTATCCGACTAAAAACCTGGGCGGTTTTGGCGATGGGGGAATGGCAGTAACTAATAATAAAAAGGCTTATCATCGCTTGCGGATACTCAGAGACAGCGGAAGAGTCTCGCATAACATACATGCTCTCAAGGGATATAATTCCCGTTTGGATACTCTTCAGGCAGCCATCCTGAGATTAAAACTAAGGTATTTAGATAAATGGAACCAGATGCGCCGCGAGAATGCAAGGACCTATACGGACCTGTTAAAAGACAATGCCGAAGTTATCTGTCCTTATGAGGCTGCCTGCGCCAGACACGTTTATCATATCTATGCCTTACAGGTTAAGAACCGGGACAGGCTCCTGGCGTATCTTCGAAAAAAGGAAATAGGCGCTTTGATTCACTATCCAAATCCTGTTCATCTGCAAAAAGCGTATAAAGATTCAGGCTATAAGCCGGGAGATTTTCCCGCGGCAGAAAAGATTGCCCGCCAAATAATTTCTTTACCAATGCACCCCTTTTTAAAACGCCGTGAAATAGAATACGTAGCCAAAAAGATTCTACAATTTTTTATTAAGTAATGAAATGCCAAGAAATATATTAGTTATTAACCCCTTTGGTATCGGTGATGTACTCTTTTCAACCCCATTGATAAGAAATCTAAGATTCTATTACCCGCAGGCCTTCATTGCGGTTGCCGTCCAGAGAAAAGTCGCGCCTATTTTAGAAAATAATCCAAATATCAATAAAATAATTTCATTCAGCCGGGGAGATTTTAAGGAATTATTTCGGCAGTCAAGATTAAAGGCGTTGAGGTTGCTCTTCGGGATTTTAGGAGAGATTTTGCGCGATAAGTTCGATTTATGCATAGATTTATCTTTAGAGCACCGGTATAGTCTGTTTTTAAAATTTTTGGGCGTCAGGCAGAGGATCGGTTTTAACTATAAGCGCCGCGGTAGATTCTTGACCCATCGGATTAATCTTGGCGGATATGAGGATAAGCATGTGGTTGAGTATCATTTGGAGCTGTTAAAATTATTAGGAATAAGGCCGCGCTTTAAGAATTTAGAAATATTTCTAAAGCAGGAAGAGAAGGATTGGGCAGGAGCATTACTGGATAAATTTGGCGCGTCAAGGAATGACTTGATTATCGGGGTAATTCCCGGAGGCGGAGCAAGTTGGGGCAGGCAGAGCTATTTGAAGCACTGGTCGGCAGAGAAATTCGCTCAGATTGCAGATAGATTAGCAGAAAGGTTTGGTGCCAAGATAGTTATTTTTGCCAATGCTTCAGAAGGCAAGACCGCCGAACAGGTCGTTCAGAAGATGCGTCATCCGGTAATCAATATGATAGCCGGGACTGATTTGCGCCAGTTTATGGCATTAATTGACCGATGCAACCTTATTATTACCAATGACGGGGGACCGCTGCATATTGCCAAGGCTTTAGGGATTAAGAGCATATCTATATTTGGCCCGGTAGATGAACAGGTTTATGGTCCTTATCCACCCAGTCCAGACCATATTGCGATGAAAAAGGGTTTCCCCTGCAGGCCGTGTTATCATAACTTCCGCGTGCCGGAATGTAGATACAACCAGCGCTGCCTTACGGCGATAACCGCGCAGGAGGTCTTCAAGGAAGCAGAAAGATTACTAACCTGATATTGATATTATCCGTGATTTGGAAAGAATCCCCTGATATACAAAGGCAAGATTTAGAATAATGACCTGCGATATTGTAATTCCTGTCTACAATCAATTAGAGTATACCAAACCTTGTCTGGCAAGCATCAAAAAACATACTCATTATCCCTATCGCATTATTATAGTGGATGATGCCAGCAACAAAGAAACACAGGAATATCTCGATGATTTAGATAAAAAACAGGAAATTGTTTTAATCCGTAACGAATCCAATTTGGGTTGGTTAAAATCAGCAAATAAAGGAATGCGTTACGCAAAAGCCGAATACATTTGTCTTATGAATAATGACACCTTGGCTACCGACAGCTGGCTTAAGGAAATGATTAATATCAATGAGAAAGAAAAAGACATCGGCCTTATAAATCCTTCCTGGGAAAAACCAAACAGACGCCCTTTGGATGACTATGCCGCCAGCATAAAAAGATTCAGGGGGCAGTACATAGAAATGGATTGGGCCCGAGGTTTCTGCATCTTAATAAAAAGAGAGCTCGTAGATAAAATCGGCTATTTTGATGAGGTTTACTCTCCGGGCTATTTTGACGACCATGATTTTTCTGTTCGCGCAATTAAAACAGGATTTCGTTGCGTGAGAGCAAAGGCATCTTTTGTCTGGCATTACCGTAATGTTACATTCCAGCAAACGCTTAAGAAGGATTCTTTTAATCAGATATTCGAACGCAACCGCAAGATTTTTTATCAGAAATGGGGCAAGCCGTTAAGGGTTGTTTTTATTATGCATAATTTGGGTCAGAGAATTCAGGAGAATTTATATCGGCTTTTTATTGACTTGGCAAGAGACCAAAATCGTATTTATATTTTAACCAAGGAAAAAGCTATATTTCCATTGCATATCAATATTTTTAAAATCAGGATGCCGCATTGGTTATTTTCTTTAGGTGCTTTATTTTTTATTTGGGATAATTCGCACCGTAGCCCCGCTAAACACTATAATTTAATTTTTGTTTCTTCCCCAAGGCTTAGAAGATTTCTTCTGCGATTTAATTTTTTACGTAAATATAAAATTCTACATTTTGATTTTTCAAATTCAGCGGCTGAAGATTCAATACTTAAAATTGTAAAAGACCAAAAGGCGTAACGGGCAGGAGAGATTATGGAATTTTATAAAATCAAGGATTATCTGCCGGATTCATTTGCGAGTTATTATCGTAAAAAGGCTTACCTTGAAATCGGAAACGAGGTTAAAACAGTCGCTATTTATAAATCAGGGGGCGGCCTGGGAGATTTGGTGCAGAGCATTCCTCTCTTCCGCAGTTACGGACGGATGTTTCCTAATGCGAAAATTACATATCTGGGGCTGTATCAAAGGCCGCGTTGCAATACACTTTTCAGAAGTATTCCTTATATAAATGAATACATCGAGTATGTGCGGCCAGGTCGCCAGAGGGGTCTTGAGGAATATTCGCGCTTTCTTAAGCGATACTCTCGAAAATTCGACCTTATTGTTGATACCCAGTCAAAATTTGCCCCGTCTTTTTATGTGCGGTTGTTAAAACCAAGATATTTTCTATCAAGGAATCCCCTTTTTTCTCACTGGAAATTTTTATTAAATCCAAAAAAGAAGGTTCATATACTGGCAAAGATGTTGTCTTTAGCGCGCATCCTTGGCTTTGAGGAGGTTGATTCCAGTCCGGTAATCGAGATTTCTCAGGAATATCTCTCTTTGGCGCAGAGTTATCTTAAGGGCTATTCTGGCCGATTTATCTCTATTTTGCCCGGAGCGGGCCATCCCTATAAGATGTGGCCGAAAGAAAAATTTGCCAGCCTGGCCGATAAATTTTATTCCCTGGGTTATCGGGCGATTCTTGTCGGCGCAGAAGCAGAGAAAGGGCTGCTTCTTGAGGTTGCCGGGATGATGAAGAATAAGCCGATAATCCCCCTTGTTGATGAATCAAGATTTGGACAGGACCCCGTTTACAGTATCGGTTTGTTTAAATCTTCCGTGTTGACTGTCGGCTGTGATTGCGGAGGCCTGCATCTGGCTACTTTGGCTGGATGCCCGGTTATTGGCATCTACGGCCCGACAAACCCGGTAAAAAGCGGGCCCTTGGGCAAAAGGAATGTGGTTATCTATAAAGGACTGAATTGTTCACCCTGCCGGATGAGGCAATGCGAGATTAAGCATAGGTGCTTAGCTGAAATTACGCCCGATGAGGTAATTGAAGCAGCCAATTTCATATTAAGGGACGCTTCTTACGCCAATCACAGAAGTGTCCCCAATTTAAGGAGGTAAAGCGTGTCAGGCAAAGCTCCGGTATCCTGTGTGATAATTACCAAAGACGAGGAGGCAAATATTGAGGCCTGTCTTAGGAGTGTTTATGATTGGGCAGATGAGATTATTGTGGTTGACGATGAGAGTAGCGACCGTACAATAGAATTGGCCAGAAAATATACTGATAAGATATTTCGTCGCAGGATGGATGTCGAGGGCAGGCATAGGAATTGGGCTTATGCCCAGGCAAAAAATAACTGGGTTTTAAGCCTGGATGCCGATGAGCGGGTTACTCAGGAACTAAAGGACGAGATTGCCCAGGCATTAGGTAAACAGACGGAATTCGCAGGTTTCACCATTCCCCGCAGGAACCTGTTGGGTAATTATTGGCTAAGATGGGGCGGGCAATATCCGGCAGCGCAACTGAAATTATTCAGAAGGGACAGATTCAAATGGGAAGAGGTTCAGGTCCATCCACGCGCCTTTTTGGACGGCAGCTGCGGACATTTAAAACAGGACATAGTTCATTATTCCTGGCGAGACTTTGCCCATTTTTTTGATAAGGTCAATTCTCAAAGCACCCTTGAGGCAAGGAAGTGGATATATACCAAGAGAAAGATGTCCTTGCCTCATGCCTTCTGGCGGGCAGTTGACCGTTTCTTTAGAAAATTTATCCGCAAAAAAGGCTATAAAGACGGCTTCTATGGATTTATGGCAGCCTTTTCCGATAGCCTGTATCAAATTCTAAGTTACGCCAAATATCGGGAGATGAAGAGGCAACCCGTTAGAGGTGAGGTTTCCCAGGAATGAAGGTCGTATTTTTAGATAGAGACGGGGTGATTAATGAATATCCGGGAGATACCGGCTATGTAAGCTCCTGGGGAGGATTTCATTTTCTCCCGGGCGTAGAAAAGGCTTTGGGAAGATTAACAGAAGGCGGGTATAAAATCTTTATTGTTTCAAATCAGGCCGGCGTGGCCAAGGGCATATACTCTGAAGAAAGGCTCGATGAGATTACCGTCAAGATGCTTAAGGAATTGAGGAAATCGGGAGTCAAGATTTCCGGTGTATATTACTGCATTCACCGTGATGAGGATAATTGTTCTTGCCGCAAACCCAAGGTCGGTTTGTTAGAAAAGGCACTTCAAGAACATAATCTGCCCAGGCATATCTTAAGCAATAGTTTTCTTGTCGGGGATAGCATTAGAGATATTCAAGCGGGTCAAAGCGCCGGCTGTCGGACTATCTTGGTGTTTAGCGGCAAAGAGAAGCCCGGTAATCAAGCTGGCTGGTCAGTTCATCCGAATTTTACTGCCGGGGATTTATCCGCAGCTGTGGATTTAATATTGGGGACACCCTTCCGATTGGCTCCAGGGGTGTCCCCCGAACGGCTAAAAGGATGTCCCTGAAGATATGTCACTGAAGATAATGGTTGTTTATGCTTCGGCAGGCAGCGGGCATCGGCGCGCAGCCCAGGCCATTCATCAGCGTTTTAAAGAAAATTACCCTGAACTAAATACCAATCTTGTTGACATTCTGGAATATACAAATTTGCTGTTTGCCAATTCCTACTTTCACGGTTATTCTCTATTGGTTACGCGTTTAAGATTTATCTGGGCAATCGGTTACCGCTTAACCGGTCTTAAATATATCTCTCGTCTTTTTAATTTTATCGCTCGCTTGAATTGCCCCCGATTTATAAATTTACTTAAAAGGGTTAAGCCCGACATTGTCTTGGCTACGCATTTCTTACCTGCAGAGGTTGTTGCTTACCTTAAACAAAAAGGAAAGATTAACTCTCGCCTGGTTACGATAATGACTGATTTTAGCCTGCATACTTTCTGGGTCCTTGGGAATTGCGATGATTATATAGTTGGCCTGGATTATACCCGCAATCGCCTTATAGGCCGGGGTATAAACCAGGATAAAATCAGGATAATGGGGGTGCCGATAGATTCGGGCTTCTTAACTAAGCGTCAGGGTGATAGATATAAAGAGGGCTTCACTGCCTTGCTGGTTACCGGCTCTTTTGGTTTTTCTTTAATCGAGAGGGTTGTGGATGTGCTGTTTTCGGAAATCAGGCTTCTGGTGGTCTGTGGAAATAATCAGAGATTATATAACCGATTAAAGCGCAGGCAATATCAGGGGGTCGAGTTGTTCGGCTTTACCGACCAGATACCCGGACTGATGTCGCAAGCAGATTTAATTATTACCAAGCCGGGCGGCTTGACAATTTCCGAGGCCCTGGCTATGGAATTGCCTATGTTTTTCATCGGAGCTATTCCCGGCCAAGAAGCAGGGAACGCGCGAATCTTAGCAAACTATGGTTGCGCAATAGTCGTTAAGAATCCCCAAACCTTAAAGGACATTATTATGGATTTTAAGGCTCATCCGGAAAAATTGGATTTAATGCGTGCCAATATTCAGAAGATTAAGAAGCCGGATGCGGCAGAAGAGATTTGTCGATATGTAATGAAGGATGTACGCCCAGGTAGTATTTAATTTACCCGTTGAGGGTCCATTTGATTATTTTATTCCTTCTGCTTGGGAGCAGAATCTAAATCCAGGGATAAGGGTAGAGGTATCTTTTGGCAAGCGCAGCCGCGTTGGTTATGTAGTGGGTAAAACAGAGGGCACTAAAGTTAAAAAGATAAAGCCCATTCTCAGGATTCTGGACGATATCCCGATTTTGGATAAAACAATGTTAAAGATAACCCGACAGGCGGCTGATTATTATGCCTGTTCGTGGGGTGAGGCAATTGAAGCAGCAACGCCGGCGAGCTTAAGAAGGGGTAAGAGGATAGAGATTGACGACCAGGATATAAAGCGTAAAACTCGAATCAAAAAGGCCCAGGTTCTGCTGTTGCAGGACTTAGGGGGTAAGAGGCGTTGGGAGATTTACCTTCGGGAAATTAACCAGAGTCTTGATACCGGGCAGGGGGTAATCTTTTTAACCCCGGATAAAGAACAAGCCCGATTGATTCAAAAAGAAATCGAGGATAAATTAAATGTAAAGGTTGGTTTGTTACACAGCCGCCAGCCGGCAAGGGAAGAGCTGAGGCAATGGATAGATATAAAGACCGGCAGGATAAGAATAGCGGTGGGCACGCGCCTGGCGATTTTTGCGCCCTTAACCAATTTAGGCCTTATTATTATTGAAGAGGAACAAAGCCCGGTTTATAAACAGGACTCAACCCCCCATTATCACTCTGTTGGCGTAGCGCAGATTCGGGCTAAGACCGAGGGGTTAAGGCTTATCCTTTCCAGCCCGAGTCCGACTCTGGAGACCTGGTACCAGGCCAGAAGAGGCAGGATTAAATATGTCTTAAAGGATGCCGAGATTCCTGCGGGCCAGATTAAGATAATTGATTTGCATCGGGCAGGATTTATCCCCGATAGAAAAAGGACGAGGCTCTCGAGTTACCTGGGAGATGCGATAAGCCAGGTACTTAACCAAAAGGGCAGGGTTCTTTTGTTTCTCAATCGCCGGGGTTTTGCCATTTTTGCTTCCTGTCAGAGTTGCGGGATGGTTTTGCGCTGCCCCCGCTGCAACGCAAATCTGATATTCCATTTTAAGAATAATAGACTGACCTGCCATCGGTGTAATTATAAAATCCAATCCCCGCGAATCTGTCCGAATTGCAATTCCGGATATATCCGCTATTCGGGTTTAGGCACGGAAAAATTGGAGAGCGAGCTGCATCGTTTATATCCCCAATTTAGTATCGCCCGCCTGGATAAAGACGAAAAGAACATATCCAGAGATGCGCAAATAATCGTTTCTACCGAGTCAATATTTAAGTGCACATTTACTAATTTCGACCTGATCGGCGTAATCTCGCCAGATGCGGTTTTAAATCGACCCGATTTTCGCGCCGGAGAGAAGGTGTTTGATTTATTAGTCCACCTTAGCCGCTTGACTTCCAATTCTCTGGTTATCCAGACGAATTACCCCCGGCATTATTGCTTTCAAGCCTTGGCGCAAAGAAGGGTTGACCTTTTTTACGAGACAGAATTAGCCCTGCGTAGACAATCCAGTTTACCGCCGCTTAACCATGCTATTATGGTAAAATTAAGAGGCAGGAACGAGGAAAGGGTAAGTTCCGTCTGCGAAGAATTATTCAATGTTCTGAATAGCGCCAATCAGGGCAGAGCAATAAAAATAGTCTCGTTCTCAAATTCCATGCCCCATAAAAAACGGGATAAGTTTTATGAGCAGATTTTGATAACGGCCAGGTCAGTTACCAAAGCCGTCATTTTCTTAAAAAAAATATTAAACGATTTTCGCCGCTCAGGTATCATTATTACTATAGACGTAGACCCGGTTTAATTATTCAGCCTTTTGTTCTTTTTGCATCAGGATATTTTACTCGGAATTTGCTTGTCGCACACGAAACTTTTTGCCGTCTGCTACGATTAGTTAGATTTCAGGGATTTTGCTTCGAGCACGAAACTTTTTGCCGTTGGCTACGGTTTACAGCTTGTTGCGGGACGGCTTACGCTTTGAAGTCTCCTTCACTTCGCTGTAAATCCTTGCCGACAAATGCCTTAAAGTTTCTAATTGTGCTCTTCAGCAAAACCCTAAAATCTTAAATTCCTTTGAGCGGAAATGCCAAAAAATTTCTAATTGCGCACTCCGGCAAATTCCGAGTAAAATATGCACTACCAAGAATAAAGATTAAGTAAACCGGTCGCAATTAATACAAAGAGGTAGATATGAATATTGTGTTTTTGGGCAGTTCCGGATTTGCGGTTCCCGCACTTTCCCGTATTATATCTTCGTCTCATAAGATTAGCTGTGTGGTAACCCAGCCTGACCGTTTAAAAGGCAGGGGATTGAGTCCATCATGCACAGAGGTAAAGAAAATAGCCGAAGCGCATAAATTACTGGTTTATCAGCCAGAAAATATTAACACCCGGGAATCAGCAGAGTTTTTAAAAAGATTAAATCCCGATATATTTGCGGTTGTTGCCTTTGGTCAGATTCTAAGCCAGGAAATTTTGTCGATTCCCAAAATCTTATGCTTAAATCTGCATGCCTCGTTATTGCCTAAATATAGAGGAGCAGCGCCAATCAGACGGGCAATTATAAAGGGAGAGACCCAGACCGGTCTGACGATAATCAAAATGGTTGAGAAACTCGATGCCGGACCGATAATCTTACAAAAAAAAGTCGATATCGAAGATTCTGACGATGCTCTCACCTTGGAAGAAAGGCTCTCAGGCATAGGCAGTGATTTTCTACGCCAGGCATTGGATTTAATTCAGGATAACAAATATAATTTAATGAATCAAGATGAGAGAAAAGCAACCTCTGCCCCCAGACTTAAAAAACAGGATGGCCTGATTCACTGGGATAAATCTGCCCGGGACATATTCAATCTTATTCGCGGGTGCGCTGGCTGGCCGGGGGGCTTTACCTGCTATCAGGGCAAGATTCTAAAGATACACAAGGCGAGCTTCCCTCTGCCTGCCTGCGCGCCGGGTAGCCGATTGGCTGGGCAGCCCGGTGAAATCTCGCAGATTTCCAAAGAGGGAATAACCGTGGCAACCGGCGAGGGCAATTTGTTGATTGAGCAGTTACAGATTGAGGGGAAAAAAAAGTCAACTGCTCAGGAATTCGTTTCCGGATACAGAATTTCCGTCGGAGGAATCCTCGGTGAGAAAAAATAGTTGCAACCCGAAAAAATTTTGATATAATCTGATGCTATGCCTGAATTAAGAAAAGATCCGATTATCGGAAGATGGGTTATCATTGCTACCGAGCGGGCAAAACGGCCGGACCAATTCTCCCCGCTTCCCCAAGGACCTGCGGAGGGTGAATGTCCGTTTTGCCAGGGAAACGAGAAACATACTCCTCCCGAGATATTTGCTATTCGCAATCATTCTTCTAAAAAGAACGAGCCAGGCTGGCAGATTAGGGTCATTCCCAGCATCAAGCCAATGTTAATGATTGAGGGAGACCTGGACCGCCGCGGCCAGGGAATTTATGATATGATGAACGGCATCGGCGCTCACGAGGTAGTTATTGAAACCCCCGAACATATTAATAATATCGCCGACTTGCCATTAGAGCAAATAGATAATATCCTCGGTGTCTATATCCACCGTATCGTTGATTTAGGTAAAGATAGGCGTTTTAAATATGTCCTGGTTTTTAAAAATTATGGCTGGGCTGCGGGTGGAGGCAGGATAAAACACAGCCGCTCTCAACTTATTGCCACACCGGCAACTCCCAAGCGGGTAAAGGAAGAGTTGGTGGGGGCAAGGCGCTATTTTGAGTATCATGAACGCTGTATCTTTTGCGACCTGATAAAACAGGAATTAGAGAGCAAAGACCGGTTGATTATCGATATCGACGGCTTTATTGCTATCGCTCCATTTGCCTCAAGATTTCCCTTCGAGGTCTGGATTTTACCTAAGAAGCATTCCTGCGATTTTGTTACTTTAAGCGATGCGCAGCGCAGGGAACTGGCAAGAATATTTAAAATGGTTTTACTTAAATTGAAGATAGGTCTAAATGACCCTCCGTTTAATTATATTATTCATGATGCGCCTTTCCGGCGTCCAAAGGGCGACTATTGGAGGACAATCGAAGAGGATTATCATTGGCATATTGAGATAATGCCGCGCCTGACCCGGGTGGCTGGATTTGAGTGGGGAACAGGATTTTATATCTGTCCTCTGCCCCCTGAGAACGCGGCGCAATTCCTTAAAGAGGTTAAAATAGAGAATGGGTGAGCTAAGAAGAGACCCGGTTGTGGGCAGATGGGTAATTATTGAGACAGAGTCTCCTTTACTACCGGAGAATTTCCAGAAGGAGGAGCACCACTGGAAGGCAAATGCCTGCCCATTCTGTTATGGAAATGAGGATAAAACACCTCCCGAGGTTGAGGCGATACGAGACCCTAAAACCCAGCCCAATACTCCCGGCTGGCAGGTCAGGGTTGTGCCCAATAAATTTCCTGCTTTACAGATTGAGGGCGATATCGACCGTAGAGGTTTAGGAATTTACGATATGTCAGGCGGCATCGGCGCGCATGAAGTAATTATTCAGAGTCCTTACCACAACAAAGAGATTCCTGATTTGCTGGATGAGGAGGTAGAGGGTATAATCAGGACGTGTTGCGTCCGGGCAGAGGATTTAAAAAGGGATAAGCGTTTTAAATATATATTGTTGTTTAAGAATTACGGTCCATCTGCGGGGGCGTCTTTAGCCCATCCTCACATTCAGTTGATTGCCCTGCCGATGATCCCCAAGAATCCGGCAGAGGAGATTGAGGGGGCGCTTGAGTATTTTGAGTTTCGTGAACGCTGCTTGTTTTGCGATATGCTCAGACAGGAGATGCAGGATAAGATAAGGGTAGTAGCGGAGAATAAGTATTTTATTGCCTTCTGTCCCTTTGCTTCAAGATTTACCTTTGAGGTCTGGGTATTACCCAAGATTCACCATTCCTTTTATTGCGCTATATCGCCGGCAGAGATAGCTGATTTGGCTAAGATGTTAAAGGATGTCTTGTTGAGATTAAGACTGGTGCTTTCCGACCCCGCCTACAATTTTATTATTCACACCTCGCCAATCAATCACGACGGAGACTTGGCCCATTATCACTGGCATATTGAGATTATGCCAAAATTAACCCGGGTGGCCGGATTTGAGTGGGGAACGGGTTTTTACATTGTTTCCACGCCGCCGGAATTAGCGGCAAAATATTTAAGAGAAGTTAAAATTGAAATAAGAGAAGCTGAAATTAAAAAGGGAGGTAAGTAGGATGTCAGTAAAAGTAGGCATTAATGGTTTTGGCAGGATTGGCAGACTTGTTTTTCGCGCCGGACTGGACAACAAAAATATTGAATTTGCGGCAGTGAATGATTTGCCCGTAGGGACAAAGACCTTAGCCCATCTTTTAAAATATGATTCTACCTTTGGCATGCTGGATAAAGAGGTTAAGACAACAGAGGATTCTTTAAGCGTGGATGGCAAACAGACCAAGGTACTAAGCTGTAAATCTCCCGCAGAGATTCCCTGGAAGGATTTTGGCATAGATATCGTAGTAGAGTCAACCGGAATATTCAGGGAAAAGGAAAGGGCAGAAGGCCATATTAGCGGCGGCGGGGCAAAGAAGGTAATTATCAGCGCTCCGGCTAAGGGTGAGGACATTACCGTTGTCTTGGGAGTTAACGAAGAAAAATACCAGCCGGAGAAACACAATATTATCTCTAATGCCTCTTGCACCACCAATTGCCTGGCGCCAATGGCAAAGATATTAATGGATAATTTTGGCATAAAATCAGGCTTGATGACAACAATCCACTCTTATACCAATGACCAGCGCATACTTGATTTGCCCCATAAGGACCTGAGGAGGGCGAGGGCAGCGGCTGTTTCGATGATACCCACGACTACCGGAGCCGCCAAGGCAATCGGCAGCGTTATCCCCGAGCTCAAAGGAAAGCTTGATGGACTGGCGATTCGCGTTCCCACTCCGGATGTGTCCTTAACCGACCTTACCTGCGAGACAGAAAAACAAGCAAGCATCGAGGAAATAAATGCTGCGTTTAAGAAGGCAGCCCAGACAAATCTTAAAGGGATTCTGGAGTATCTGCAGGTACCCCTGGTTTCCAAGGATTTTGTCGGAAATCGTCATTCCTGTATCTTTGATTCGGAACTGACCCGCGTTATTGCTCCCCATCTGGTAAAAGTCCTCGGCTGGTACGATAATGAATGGGGCTATGCCTGCCGCATTGTCGATTTGATTGAATATATCTATAAAAAGGGATTATAATCTCCGTTAGAACTTAAGGTAGCGTAATTTCAAGAGAGTAACCACAGGTTACTCTCTTTTTATTATAAGGTTACCCGCAGATAAAAGACCGAGGCAATTAGAATATATTGACAAAGACAAGCTTTATGGTTTAATATAAAACAAAAAGGGGTCTTTGGAGAAAATGGCAAAATTCAAATTAAAATCTATCGAGGATGTTTCGCTTATAAGGAAATTCTCTGTGTTATTCAGCCTGATGTCATTTTTCCCTTTTATAGTCTTATCCGCCCTGTTTATATATCTTAATATTAAAGGCTTAGTAAAATTAAATCTAAATTTACTCTTCTGGTCGGCTTCCCTGGTCGGCGTATTCGCACTTATTGGTTTTTTCAGCATGCGCCGCAGCCTGGTTAAGTTAATTAAGGTATCGAAGGATGTCCAAAAAGTTTTTAAGGGCGATATCCCCAAGCGCATTGATGTTAATGCTTCCGGCGATACCGAGGTTGCCCAGATAGCCCGCGCATTCAACGAAGTGGTAGGGAAATTAGAATTAAACATTAAGGAACTTCAAAAATCCAAGAGCGCGCTGCAGGATGTATTGGGCAAAATAGCTACCGGCGTATCTTCTACGCAGAATATCAACGCATTCCTGGATTTAATTCTGGAAACGGCGGTAAAGGCCTTAGATGCCAAGTCTGGACTGCTCCTGCTTTTTGAAAAGGATAAAAATGAACTTATTGTAGAAAGCTCCTTTGGCATAGCTGCTTCTTTCTATTCCCGAAATCAACGTATCCCTGCGGAGCAGGAGGTAGTCGGTTGGGTGCTCAAGCAGGGCAGGCCATTATTAATTCCCCGCTTGCATAAGGCGGCAACCGAGCCAGGCGGTGCCGAGCTGGTTTTTCAACCCCCGTTGATTTGTACTCCATTGATATTTCAAAACAGGTTAGTAGGACTAATCTCAATCAGCGGCAAAGAAAAAGACGCCAATTTTCAGAATGATGAGCTGGAAATGCTTTCTAACCTCGCTTCTCAGATTGCCCTGGCTATAGAAAATGCAAGATTGAATACCGACGCTCAAAAGACCTATTTAGAGACGATTACCGCTTTAGCCCTGGCAGTGGAAGCCCGCGACCCTTATAGTCGCGGTCATTCTGACCGGGTGAGTAAATACGCGGTAATGATAGCCAAAGAATTAGGGCTGGATGAGGAAAGGATTAAAAAGATTAAAGAGGCCGCTCAGCTGCACGATGTAGGCAAGATCGGCATAAGCGATGAAATCTTAAGGAAGCCGGCCGCTTTCAACGATTATGAAAAACAGATAATGCACCAGCACCCCATAATCGGAGAAGGGATAATCATACCCTTGCACGGTTTTTCTCATTTAAGAGACCCCATTCGTCACCACCATGAGTGGTTAAACGGCGAGGGTTATCCCGACCATTTAAAGGGCAATGAGATTTCTCTGGAGGCAAAAATTTTATCCGTGGCAGACGCATTTGATGCGATGCGCAGCGACCGGCCCTATCGAAAGGGGCTGGATTTAGCTCAAGCAAAACAAGAGTTATTAAAATATAAAGGGACTCACTATGACGCAGAAGTTGTCGGTGCTTTTTTAAAATGTATCTAATTCTTTAATTCCGATTTTTATCTGTTCCGCTCGCCGTCACTTCAATACAGTCGTTGTCAGGCAGGAAAGTGATGGGAGCGGTTTTTTATTGTAATTAGTAATATACATGCTAAAATCATTTATGATGAGTCTATCTTTCCCAAAAAAAGAGATAAAAGAGAAATCTTTAATCTTTGCCTGGGGTCTATATGATTTGGCCAATCAGTTCTTTGCCTTAAATATTGTTTCTTTATATTTTATCCGCTGGATAACTATTGAAAAACAGACCCCCGAGTTATTCTACAGCATCTCCTTTGGCCTTTCGATGTTCTTGGTTGCAATCCTCGCCCCGTTTCTGGGGACAATCTCCGATTTAATGCACAGACACAGATTCTTTCTGGTTTTATTTACATTATTAAGCGTCAGCTTTACAATAAGCTTGGGTTTAACTGAGAACATATTTTTGGGATTAATCTTTTTTGCCGTTGCCAATTTTGGCTGTCAGGCAGCAATCATTTTTTATAATGCCTTATTGATAAATATTGCTCCCCGGGATAAGATTGGGCTGGTCTCCGGGATAGGTAAGATGCTTGGTTATTGCGGAGCAGTATTGGGGTTGTATATTATCCGGCCCCTGGTGCTGGAGGGGGGCTATCGTGCCGCATTTATTCCCAGCGGATTGTTATTTTTTATTTTTGCGCTGCCCTGTATGTTGTTTATCAAAGATAACAAATCCAATCAAATCTTGAATATATCTTCTTTTTTAAGAAAGAACGGGATTCCGATGTCTTTTAAGCAATTTTTCAGGAATACCTTTAACTTGATAAAATTTACCGGCTTGTCCGATTTTTTAAAGGCGACGTTTTTCTGTCTGTGCGTGGTGAATATTATAATCATTTTTATGTCGGTATATGCTACCCGGGTTTTTGGTTTAACCGAGAGGCAGATAATAAATCTCGTTATTTTTTCTACTCTCTTTGCCATTGCGGGCAGCTTGTTTTCCGGGTATATCAGTGACCACTTCGGCTACAAGCGCAGCCTTATTATTGTATTCTTATTATGGGGGATTTGCTTGCTTTCCGGGGCGTTGGCCAGAGGTATGCTGTTTTATTGGATTATCGGACCGCTGGTGGGAGTGGCTCTTGGTTCAACCTGGGTAGTCTCCCGCGCATTAGCTATACAGATTGTACCGTCCCAGAATATTGCCCAGGTATTCGGTCTATTCAGCTTCATTGGTTATCTTTCTGCAATAATCGGCGCACTTTTCTGGGGAGGCATACTCTGGTTTCTTTCCCCTTTAGGAGAATTGGGTTATCGGCTTGCTCTGGCGAGCCTGCTTTTGTTTCTCCTGCCCGGCTTTGTTTATCTCCGCCGTATTTAATTTATCTTTAACGTCTTGTCATTAAAATAGTTAGAGAGAACCGGTCCCAATCTATGAGGCAAGAGGAATTAGTTATTCATAAGATATTTAATCAGGTTGCCGAGAGGTTTGCTCAAAAGGTAGCCCTGCAGATAAAAGAGGACGCTTATTGGCGGAGGTTTACTTATAAAGAGGTCCAGACTCTTGCCAGGAGGGTGGCAGCATTCCTGATTGAACAGGGATACAGGAAAGGCGATTGCGCTGCTCTCATTTTAGAGAATTGTCCTGAATGGGGGATAATTTATCTGGGCATAGTTTATGCGGGGCTTGTCTGTGTGGCAATTGATTCGGAATTCGGCTCGGCGGATTTAAATAATATATTCCGGGATTGCAGGCCGGTAATCGCGTTCAGTTCCTACGACATTTTTCAGGAGAAGATTGCGCATATAACTTATCAGGAGCTGAAGATTGTTATTGTCGATTCACAAGATTTTGAAAATATTAAAACACGGCAAAGCCAAAACATACGTTGGCCCGAGGTTTCTGCTCAGGACACAGCTTCGCTTATCTATACTTCCGGCACGACAGCAAAGCCCAAAGGAGTAATTCTTACCCATTATAATTTTTGCTCAAACTTTAGAAGTATTGAGAAGCTTAATCTGTGCTCACCGAAAGATAATCTACTCTCGATCCTGCCTTTATATCATACCTATGCGTTCATGGTAACCCTACTGGTTCCCCTTTTAACCGGCGCAAATATTACCTATGCAAAAAGTTTTAAGCCGGAGGATTTAGCCGGAATAATTAAACAGGCAAATATTACTGTCTTGGTGGGGGTTCCTCAGCTCTTTTCCATTATTCATAAGGCAATATTTGAGAAGATAGAAAGATTACCCTCATTTATCAGGCCTCTGATTATGCCGGTGGTTAAGCAAAGAATGCGCAGCAGGTTTGGCGAGAGTTTAAGGTTCTTTGTCAGCGGCGGGGCGAGGCTTGAGCCTCAAGTCGGTAAGGGGCTATCAAGAGCAGGTTTTAAGATTATCGAGGGTTACGGTCTTACGGAAACCTCGCCCGTGGTGACCCTGAATCCCCTGATAAAACCGAAGTTTGGCTCGGTGGGAAAACCCATTCCTGAGGTGCAGATACGGATTCTTGCCCCCGATAAGACAGGCGTGGGAGAGGTGCTTATCAAGGGGCCGAATGTTATGCAGGGTTATTTTAAGCAGCCGGATTTAACTGCCCAGGTTAAATCACCGGATGGCTGGTTCAATTCTCAGGATTTAGGTTATAAAGATTCCCAGGGCTATCTCTTTCTTACCGGAAGAAAGAAGGATGTTATCGTCTTAAGCTCCGGAAAGAATATCTATCCTGAGGAATTAGAAGAATACTATAGTCAACATCCCTGTATAAAAGAGATATGCATTCTTCAAAAGCGCCAGGAGCAATTCGGTCGCCAGATAGAGTTGCTCTTTGCCGTGATTATGCCTGATTTTGAATATTTTCGCAAGAACAGGGAGGTTAATATCCGGGAAAAGATTCGCTGGGAATTAGAGAATCTGTCTGCCAAACTGCCAACCTATAAGCGTATTATGGGATTTACGCTCACCAAGGAAGGGTTGCCGCGCACGCATTTGAAGAAGATTAAACGCTACGAGGTTTATAGAAGATATTTAGAGCAAGCTCCTCAGGAGGAAATAAAGGAGCCCGAACCCTCCGCGGAGGATAAAGGTATTTTAGATTCAGAGATTGCCCAAAAGATTATTAAATACCTGAGCTCGCAATTAAAGAGAAGGGTTGATTTAGATAGCCATTTAGAGATAGATTTAGGAATCGATTCTTTAGGCAGGGTAGAGCTGGGTTTGGGGCTGGAGTCGTTCCTTTCGGTGAAGATTCCCGAGGATATCATAGATAATATCTCAACAGTAAAAGAGCTGATTGTAAACATCCAGCGGATTACTCAATACTCTCAGGGAATCCCGGAATCTCCGGAGGCAGGAAAGGAACAAAAGACCTGGGGTGTGATTTTAAACCAGGCACTATCCAAAGAGGTGCTTGGTAAAATCGAGATGAGATTTAGTTTTTTTGACTGGGTGCTCAATTGGATATTCAAGAGCCTGCTGAGATTTATCTTTAGATTATTCTGGTTTTTAAGAATAAAGGGGAAGGAATTTATTCCTCCCCAGGGGCCTTATATATTTTGCCCAAATCACGGCAGTTATTTAGACGGTTTTGTATTGTTTGCCAGTGTTCCCTTAAGATGCGCGGTTAATCTTTTCTTTATCGGTTATTCGCAAATCTTCGAACATACTCTGGTTAGATGGGCAATCAAAATCGCCCGCCTTATCCCCATT
>CAZPQS010000011.1:0-19326 GCA_964588765.1 uncultured Planctomycetales bacterium
ACCGAGGCAGGATTGATAGCTTTGCATAGTACGCACTCCTTAGAAGAGGCAGTAAAGGCAGCATTAAAACGAGCAGGGGAGTTATCCCGGAAATAAAACTATTTAGCAGGGGACACCCTCGGAGATTGGCTAAATGGGTGTCCCTGAGATGAGGAGAAAAGATGTCGAAAATAGGAATTATCGGCGGTAGCGGCTTATATGATATTGAGGAGCTGGAAGATAAAAGATGGATAAAGGTAGATACCCCCTTTGGTAAGCCTTCGGGCGATTTTCTGTTAGCTAAATTAGAAGGAAAAGAAATCGTTTTTCTCTCCAGGCACGCCAAGGGGCACACGTTCTCCCCCTCGGTTATAAACTACCGGGCCAATATTTACGGAATGAAATCCCTGGGCGTTGAGAGAATTATATCTATTACCGCCTGCGGTTCTTTAAAGGAAAAATACAAACCGTTACATTTTGTTATTCCCGACCAATTCGTAGACAGGACTAACCAGGCCAGAAGATATACCTTTTTTGATGAGGGGATAGTCGCCCATATAAATTTTGCTCATCCTATATGCGGGGACTTGGCGAACGTGATTTATAAGGCTGCCAAGAAGGTCGGGGTAAGCGTTCATTCAGGCGGGGTTTATCTTAATATGGAGGGTCCCCAGTTTTCTACAAAGGCTGAGTCGAACCTCTACAGGAGTTGGGGCATGGATATTATCGGCATGACCAATATGACAGAAGCCCGTTTAGCGAGAGAGGCAGAGATATGTTACGCGACATTAGCCGCAGTCACGGATTATGATTGTTGGCATGGATCCCACACAGCAGTAACCGTAGATATGATTTTAGATAATTTAAAGAAGAACGTCGAAAATTCCAAGAGAATCTTAAAGCAGGCCATATCCTCTATTAGCGAACAGAGGGATTGTCCCTGCGCCGAGGCTTTAAAATATTCGATTATTACCAGCCCGGAATCAATCCCCGAACAGACAAAGGAAAGGCTAAAGATTATAATCGGCAAGTACGTAGGATAAAGATAATAGCATTAATCCATAACCGCTATACGCTGAAAAATATGAGCATTTTGGTTGTAGGTTCGGTAGCCTTAGACACCATAAAAACGCCGAGGAGGAGGGTGCATCGGGTCCTGGGCGGCTCGGCAACGTATTTTTCGATAAGTGCCAGTTTTTTTAATCCGGTAAACCTGGTAGCGGTGGTAGGAAGAGATTTTTCCCCGAAATATTTGAGAATGTTCCAGGAGAGGCAAATTGATTTAACGGGATTGGTTATTAAACAAGGCAGGACCTTCAGATGGGAGGGGGAGTACGGCTGGGATTTTGCAGACCCGAAAACCTTATCTACTCATTTAAATGTTTTTTCCAAGTTTAATCCCCGGATACCCCGGGAATATAAAAAGAGCAGATATTTGTTTTTAGCCAATATTGACCCGCAGATTCAACAAAGGGTGCTGAGCCAGGTCCGTCCTAAATTGGTGGCTTGCGATACAATGAATTATTGGATAGAGAATAAACGCAATAGTCTGCTGAGACTCCTAAAACGAATAGACATTTTTTTATTAAATGAATCCGAGGCAAGATTACTTACCTCTCAGCAGAATATAGTTAAGGCAGCCAAGACATTAATCAAACTTGGTCCAAGGATTGTCATCGTTAAAAAGGGCGAGCACGGCTCTGTGTTATTTTCGGATAAATATGTTTTTTCTATACCGGCCTTTTTATTACAGACAATCGTTGACCCTACCGGAGCAGGGGATACATTTGCCGGCGGGTTGGTGGGGTATTTAGCTCAATGCAATAAATTTACTCAGTCCAATTTTAAGAAGGCTTTAGTGTATGCGGCAGTTATGGCTACCTTCGCCGTTGAGGATTTTAGTATTAACCGCCTGTTAGCCATTAACCGCAGAGATATAAACAGGCGTTTCAGGCAGTTCCAAAAGTTGAGCTGTTTTTAAGATGGATTATAAAAAGACCTTAAATTTACCCAAGACCGACTTTGCGATGAAGGCGGATTTGCCCAAGCGGGAGCCCGCGGTCTTAGTCAAATGGCGGAGTCTAGATGCCTATCGGCTTATTCGGGAGAAATCCAAGGGTAAGCCCAAATATATCCTTCACGACGGGCCTCCTTATGCTAACGGAGATATCCACATCGGACATGCCTTAAATAAGACCTTAAAGGATATCGTGGTTAAATATAAGACAATGCTGGGGTATAATTCTCCCTTTGTGCCCGGCTGGGATTGCCATGGTTTGCCGGTGGAACATCAATTGTTTAAGGAATTGGGAATTACCAAGAATGAAATCAGCCAGATTGAATTTAGAAAGAAGGCTTATGCTTATGCAACGAGATTCGTGGATATACAGAATGAGCAGTTTAAGAGATTAGGCGTATTCGGAGATTGGCAGAACCCCTATCTTACATTAACCCCGGATTATGAAGAAGCAATATTACGTTCCTTTTCCGATTTAGTTAAAAAGGGATATATTTACCGCGGGCTTAAACCGGTTAATTGGTGTTTTAAATGCGAGACTGCACTTGCCGAGGCAGAGGTAGAGTATGAAGATCGTAGCTCCCCATCAATTTATGTGAAATTCCAGCTGCTCCGATTAGGGAATAAATTAAAGGATATGATACCCGAAGGCAGGAAGGTTTATGCCGTGGTTTGGACAACCACGCCCTGGACATTAATCGCCAATGTGGCAATTGCCGTCCACCCGAATTTTAAATATGCCTTATTAGAACTCGCTGATGAAATATGGTTGATGCAGGAGGATCTGGTTATCCCGACCCTGGAAAAGCTCGGCATTAAGAATTATACAAAGAGAGGCTGTATCTTAGGCAAGGATTTAGATAACCTGCCTTATCAAGATATTTTTCAGCCCCCCAGGCATACGGAATTTAAATTTGTTTTGGCAGATTATGTTTCAAAAGAGGAAGGCACGGGTTGTGTCCATACCGCTCCCGGTCATGGCCGGGAGGATTATCTTACCGGTCAGAGGTATAATTTAGAAACAGTTATGCCCGTAAATAACAAGGGAGAATTCTATCAAGACATAGCCGCGGAATTCAAAGGTCAGCATGTATTTGACGCCAATCAAAACATCATTAATAAATTAAAAAAGCAGGGCAATCTTTTATATTCCGGTCAGGTTACGCACTCTTATCCCCATTGCTGGCGTTGTAAGACGCCGGTTATTTTTCGCGCTACCGAACAATGGTTCATGAATATAAATAAAAATGATTTGAGAAAGAAATTATTAAAGGCGGTCAAGACAAAGATAACCTGGATTCCTCCCGAGGGACGGGATAGGATTTCTTCCATGATAGAGTTAAGGCCTGACTGGTGTCTTTCCCGTCAGAGGTATTGGGGAGTGCCTATTCCGGCAATTGCCTGTACAGGTTGCGCCAAAGAATTCCTGTTCCCCGAAGTAATTAATAAATTCGCCGATGTTGCAGCAGGAGAAGGTACGGATACGTGGTTTACCGAAGATATAAAAGCATTTTTGCCGAAGGGATTGAAATGTCCTGAATGCGGGAAGGCGCTTTTTAGAAAATGCGCGGATATTTTAGATGTCTGGTTTGATTCGGGCGTCAGCCATCAGGCAGTATTAAAGAAAAGAAAAGAGCTGGGCGGTTTACCCGCCGAACTATATTTAGAAGGCTCAGACCAGCATCGCGGCTGGTTCCAGACTTCATTAATTCCCTCTATGGCTATTGACAACAAACCGCCTTTTAGAGCGGTTCTTACCCATGGATTTGTCGTTGACGGCGAGGGTAGAAAGATGTCTAAATCTCTGGGTAATGTGATTTCGCCTCAAGATATCATCAAGGATTACGGTGCAGACATTTTGCGGCTGTGGGTTGCCTCCAGCGACTACGATGAGGATATTCGCATCTCTGGGGAAATATTGACTCGCTTATCCGAGGCTTATCGTAAGATTAGAAATACGGCAAGATTTATCTTAAGTAATTTGTACGATTTCAATCCCGACAGCGATAAAATTGATTATAAAGATTTAAAGAACATAGATAAGTGGTATTTGTTTAGATTGGAGCGGGTGCTTAATTATGTGTCCGGCGCATATGAAAACTTCGAATTCCACAAGGCTTATAAAGGAATTTATAATTTTTGTAATGAAGAATTATCGATGAATTTTCTGGATATGATTAAGGGCAGGCTCTATACCTATGCGGCTGATTCCCGCCAGAGGCGCGCAGCGCAGACGGTTATCTATGAGATGTTGAATGTTTTGGTAAGGATAATGGCGCCCATTCTTACATTTACCGCAGAAGAAATCTGGCAGCACATGCCTAAAGAGAAAAAATTTAACTCTTATTCCAGCGTTCATCTTCTCGGCTGGCCGATGAGGAATGCGTTATTCACCCAGGATGGCTTAATCAAAAAGAAAAAGGATATAGACAGCCGCCTTAAATATGTTATAGAGCTGATTCCTTCGATTGCCAAGGCGTTGGAGGAGAAACGCAGCCAGGGCCTAATCGGCAGTTCCTTTGATGCCCAAATAATTCTATTGACAAGTAATGAATTTTATTATAAATATTTAGAAGGCCTTAAAGAGGATTTACCCGAGATATTTAAGGTATCGCAGGTTTTGATTGAGAAGAAGGACTTAACTGACCAGGAAGGCTTATTAAGGGAGCGCAAGACTAAGCAAGGGGTCGAATCTGAAAAAATCCCTATAGAGTTTATTGTGCAGAAGGCCGAAGGTAAAAAGTGTGTCCGTTGCTGGAACTGGGGCTTATCGATAGGCGAAGACAAGGATTATCCCGATATCTGCCAGAGTTGTGTTAAGCAATTAAGGAGGAAATCATAGTGAGGGCAAGGCATAAATTTAACAAAAAGGATTTAGATTATTTTAAAAAATTAATCAAAAAGAAACGAGAGGAAATTCTTGACGACCTGCAGCATTCTTTAGAGGATACGCTTAAGAAATCTCCCCGCGACGCCGCCGGAGATATATCCGGCTATGCCTTCCATATGGCCGATCTTGCCACGGATACATACGACCGGGAGTTTTCTCTGGATTTGGCTTCTAACGAGAGACAGTTGCTTTATGAGATCGACGAGTCCTTAAAGAAAATCCAGGAGGGTAAATTTGGCATTTGCGAAGAATGTAAATCCCCAATTACTAAAACCAGGCTTAAGGCAATTCCCTATACCCGTCTTTGCCTTAAGTGTCAGGAGGCAAAAGAAAAACGATAACTAAATATTTAGCTATTGTTATTTTAATCCTTGACCAGCTAACCAAATATATTGTCAGTCAGAAAATCCCTCAATATGCCAGCATCCCGATAATAAAGAATTTTTTTCATCTTACCCATATCCTTAATCGCGGCGCAGCCTTTGGAATATTTAAAAATCAGATCCGTTTCTTTATCATCACTGCCATAGCAGCTATAATCTTTATCCTGATTAATTTGCGCCGCAAAAAAGCACCGCAGGTTGAAGTTGCCCTTTATTTAATTCTATCTGGTGCAATAAGTAATCTCATTGACCGCATAAGGCTGGGGGCAGTGATAGATTTCTTAGATTTTCGCATCTGGCCGGTATTCAATATCGCTGATAGTGCAATCACAATCGGAGCAATACTCCTGGCCTATGCTATTCTAAAGAGGCCACCTATTACTAGTTACTGATTTTTAAAAATGTATCCAATAATTTGTAAACTCGGTCCTTTAACAATTTACTCCTATGGTTTGATGTTAGTTTTGGCTTTTGGCATCGCCACGCTCCTGCTGATTCGTCAGGCGAGAAATCAGGGATTAAATCCGGAATTAATTCTTAATCTCTGTTTTGTTATTCTCCTCAGCGGTATCATCGGCGCACGAATTCTTTATGTTATCTTAAATCTGGAATTCTATCTCGATAATCCCGTTCAGATTCTTATGCTCTACCGCGGCGGCCTTGCCTGGTTTGGCGGGCTTATACTGGGGAGTCTGTCTTGCCTGCTTTATTTAAGATACAAGGGTTTGGAAATTTACAAGACATTCGATTTGATCGTTCCTTATATCGCCCTGGCTCAGGCCATTGGGAGAATCGGTTGTTTTTTGAATGGCTGTTGTTTTGGAAAGGAGACGCTGTATTTCGGTCTTTACTTTCCGGTTCACGATGCAGTACTTATTCCCACCCAGCTCTATTCTTCCTTAGCCCTGCTTGCGATATACATTATCTTAAGAATAAAGCAGGCGCGAGTCCATCGAAAGGGAGAAATCTTTTATCTTTATTTATTTCTTTACTCTTTATGGCGTTTTTTCATTGAATTTTTCCGCGGCGACAGCGAAATATTTATTCTTGGCTTGTCGGTCTTTCAGATTTTCAGCATCGCTTTGTTTATTCTATCGGCAGTTATGCTAATCAGAATCAAGAGACGTTCAATTCAGTAGTCGCCAATCGGAAAAGATGAAGGAATTTACTCTAAAGGCCGCTTCTGAGGATTCGGGAATGCGCCTGGATTTATATTTACTGAGATTTTCGCAAATGCAGAGCCTTGGCTTATCGCGTAATTTTATTCAGAAGCTGATTCGCCAGAAGCATGTAATCTCGGAAGGCAAAACATTAAATGCACATTATAAAATCAAGGCCGGTCAAATATTTAAATTACAGATTCCCAGGCAGCCCTCCTTAGGGATAGAGCCCCAGGATATTCCCCTGGATATCCGCTTTGAGGATGAGGATGTATTAGTGGTGGATAAGCCCTCAGGAATGGTTGTTCATCCCGGCGCAGGGAACTATCAAGGCACCTTGGCGAATAGCCTGCTTTTTCATTGCCGGTCTCTATCTTCTATCAATCCGCAAAGGCCGGGTATTGTCCATCGCCTGGATAAAGATACCTCGGGATTAATCGTGGTCGCTAAAAATAATTTCAGTCACAATCATCTTTCACGTCAATTTGCCCAACATTCGATTTTGCGACAATACGTAGCTTTAGTGAGAGGGAAAGTAGAGCTTAACGAGGATGTTATTGAGTTGCCGATTGGTCGCCATCCCCGTCAAAGAGAGAAGATGAGCGTAAATTTTATCAGTAAGCACAGATACGCAAAGACTCGGTATCGAGTATTAAAACGCTCATCCCGGATAACCCTCCTGGAGCTAACGCCCACAACCGGCAGAACCCATCAATTAAGGGTGCATCTAAGTTTTATCGGGCATCCAATTCTGGGCGATAAGAAATACGGCCGGGATACTGAATTTAGCCGTTTGGCTTTACATGCCCGCAGAATAGGCTTTATTCATCCGCGCACTAATAAATTTATTGAGGTTAAGACTGCCATACCGGAGGATTTCTTGCGGGCTTTTGGCGGTGCCTAAAAGCACGAGGGTCGATTTTTCTTGACTTTTGTTGACCCGGCGTTAAAATAATATAAATCAAGGCGTTAAGGAAAAGGAAGGAAGACAATGCCACAAAAAGACAGGGTTGGTATAATTATCCTGGTTATACTATTAATATTGTCTCTGGCAGGAGCGGTAATTGGATTCTATTCTTTCAAAAAAGAAAGGCTTAAGACAATCGCCTTAAATGAGGAATTAGAGAATCTTAGAGTAGAGAAGCGTATTGCCGAAGAGAAATTAGCCGAAACAGAAACAAGGATTGATGGATTGAATGCTCAATTGCAGGCTAGTCAGATACAAATAAGCGGACTAAAGGATGAATTGGAGAAAGCAGAAAGCGAAAAGAAACAGTTTTATTCCCAGGTTGAGGATTTGCAATATCAACTTCAGGAGCAGGAGAGGATAAGAAAGGAATGGGAAGCCAAGCAGGCTCAGGCTCAAGACCAGATAAAAGAACTGCAAGTACAGCTTCAAAAAAACAGGAAGGAGTTAGAAGCGCA
The DNA here is from genome assembly GCA_964588765.1 of uncultured Planctomycetales bacterium. GTDB lineage: Bacteria > Omnitrophota > Gorgyraeia > Gygaellales > JAHJCI01 > CAZPQS01. Next base: position 7,855 of record CAZPQS010000011.1, read on the forward strand.
GTCAAATAAATCCAAGACCGGCGGGCAGGTAGCATTGGGTAAGATTGTAGTAGGGCCAAAAGAGGCAACCGGAAAAACATCTCCTGCGGCATCAGGGCAACCCCAGACCGTATCTCCGTTAGAGGGTAAGGTACTGGTGGTCAATAAGGAGTATGATTTCGCCGTCATCAACCTGGGTGCACAGGATGCAATAAATGCCGGCGATATATTTTCGGTTTATCATGGCGATAGTTACATCGGGAATATTCAGGTAGATAAAACCCGGGGGGCAATTAGCGCCTGTGGTTTTACGTCGAAAGAGCTTAAAGATAAGATTAGCGAAGGTGACAGGGTAATTAGAAGATAATGCCATTTTACTGGGTGAAACCTGCCAGATCCGTCCGCGGAGAAATATTCCTGCCCGGCGATAAATCCATAGCTCACCGCAGTATATTTATCAGTGCAATAGCCAGAGGTAGAACACGTATTTACAATTTTCCCGCCAATCAAGATTGCCTGATAACCCTTAGGGCATTTAAGAAATTAGGGGTTAAGATATCCAGGACGGATTTAACCGGCTCCAATATAGACCTTTGCGTGGAAGGCAGAGGTCTTTATGGCTTAAAGAGACCTCAACTGCCTATTTTTGCCGGTGAATCAGGCACAACATTCCGGCTCCTTTCTGGAATTTTGGCTGGCCAGTCATTTCGCACAACCTTAACAGCGGGACAGAGTCTGGCTCATAGGCCAATGAGGCGGATTACCGAGCCTTTGAGAAGAATGGGGGCAACCGTTAAGGCGGTAAAGGCTAAAGCAACAAGCATTGAGCCAAGGTATGCAATAGAAGAATACCCTCCGATTACTATAAAAGGAGGGAGTTTGCATAAGATTAATTATAAAATGCCGGTGGCTTCTGCTCAGGTAAAGTCAGCACTTCTTCTGGCTGGTTTATACGCTAAGGGAGTCAGCAAAATCCTTGAGCCGATAAAAACGCGCGACCATACCGAACGAATGTTAAGATATTTTAAGGCAGATATAAAAGTCAAAAATAAAATCGTCTTTCTGTATGGACACAAAGAGCTGGCTTCACCCGGTAAGATTAGCATTCCTGCGGATATGTCCTCAGCGAGTTTCTTTATTGTTGCCGCGATATTATTGCCGCATTCACATCTTGTATTAAAATCTGTCGGCATAAACCCTACCCGTATGGGCATAATTCGGGTATTAAAGCGAATGGGAGCAAGTATTAAAATTATACCGATTAAATCCTCTCACTCCGCTGGCGAACCAACAGGCGATATTATTGTCAAAAGCAGCAGTTTAAGAAGTACAAAGGTTAAGAGAAGCGAGGTTCCTCAACTGATTGATGAATTACCTATTTTGATGTTAGCTGCGTGTTTTGCCCGCGGAAGAACGATAATTTATGGAGTGGAAGAACTGAGGGTTAAAGAGGCCGACAGGATATTCTCTATGCAAACCAATTTAAGGAAGATGGGGGCGGAAATTTATGTCACAGTTTATTGGCCGGAACCCGGAAGATTAAGCGAAAAGATAGTCATCCAGGGCAAGGGCGAGTTGAAAGGCGCAAGAGTAAATACCTTCGGTGACCATCGCACAGCAATGAGTATGGTAGTTGCCGGTTTTGTTTCAAAGGGGTCGACTCTTATCGATGATGTAGGATGTATTGCCAAATCCTTTCCGGATTTCTTAAGGGCTTTAAGGAGCGTTATTAAATAAATTTTATTTGACCCCGCGGCTTTTATATATTAAAATATACAAAAGTTAAAAAAGGCATTATTCAGGGTAAACTTAAGGTAAACTAAGATGAATAAGATAGCCGATTATCAAATCAGGTTAAGAAAGGTATTTAATTATCTGGCGGGCCTGTTCTCCAATGATATAGGAATAGACTTAGGCACGGCTACCACTCTGGTTTATGTAAAGGGCGAAGGGGTGGTTCTCTGCGAGCCTTCGGTAGTGGCAATCGAGAGAGGCACTAACCATGTTTTGGCAGTGGGAGATGAGGCAAAGCGTATGCTCGGACGCACGCCGGGTAATATTGTTGCTATGCGGCCAATGAAAGACGGGGTGATTGCGGATTTCGAGATTACCGAGGCGATGCTCAGATACTTTATAAAGCGGGTACATCATCGCAGGGTTCTGGTAAGGCCAAGAATCGTTATTGCAATTCCCTCGGGGATTACCGAGGTAGAAAAACGGGCAGTGAGGGATTCGGCTGAGCGCGCGGGAGCAAGAGAGGTATTCTTAATCGATGAGCCCATTGCCGCGGCGGTTGGAGTAGGGTTGCCTATTCAGGAGCCAATCGGAAATATGGTTATTGACATCGGCGGAGGGACAACAGAGTTGGCTGTAATCTCTTTAGCCGGCATAGTCGTTTCTAAGTCCATTCGTATCGGCGGCGACGAAATGGACGATACAATAATTGAGTATTTGAAAAAAACCTATAATCTGATGGTTGGTTTACGCACCGCCGAAGATTTAAAGATTAAAATAGGCTCTGCCTATCCCTTGGAAAAAGAGATAAGTTTAGAGGTTAAGGGTAGAGATTTGGTCGGCGGTTTACCCAAAGCCATAAATATAACATCCCGGGAAATAAGGGATGCCCTGAAGGAACCCGTGGAGGCAATTATTGAAACGGTAAAGGTCTCTTTAGAGAATACGCCTCCTGAATTAGCCGCGGATTTAATTGAGCATGGCATAGTTATGGCCGGGGGCGGGTCGCAATTAAGGGGTTTGGATAAGCGAATCTCTGAAGCAACCGGCCTTCCCGTACACGTTACCGATGAGCCTTTAACGGCTGTTGTTCAGGGTACAGGCAAGATTTTAAGCGAAATCCGCTATCTTAAGAAGGTCACCGTGCTGATAAAGTCGGGAAACTATTCTTGAGCATAAAATGTGTTGCTGAAAAAGAGAAGATTAATTTCCCTTTCCTGGACAGCTGCAACGATTATCCTGGCAGTAATTCTTATTCCCTACCTAAGAAACCACCTTATTGACAGCTTGCGTTGGCCTCTCGAATTTTTCTCTTCATTAACCAAAGAAATCCAGAGGGTTGCCCTTTATCATCAGACTTCAGTGGAAAATCAGCGTTTAAAAAGAGAGATAGAGCTTATCCAACGCCAGTTTCATGAGGTTGGAGAGTTATATCTTGAAAATGTTCGTTTAAGGAGACTCCTTGATTTCAAGGAAAGATCTGTTTATTCTCTGACAGCCGCAAGCGTAATTGGCTGCGACCCCTCAAATCTATCCTCAATAATTATCATCGATAAAGGCAAACAGCAAGGAATTAAAAAAGATTTGGCAGTAATCACCAACGATGGTCTGGTGGGCAGAGTAATTGAGGCGGGCAGGACAACCTCCAAGGTATTGCTTATCAATGATATTAATTCAGGGGTTGCTGCCCTCATTCATCGCAGCCGCCAGAAGGGTTTGGTTTCGGGCACTTTAGCTGCGGGGTTAATCTTGCACTATCTGCCGCTTGAGGCCGACGTTCAGATTTCCGATTTGGTAATTACCTCTGGCTTATCGGATTTATATCCCAAAGGGATTCTTATCGGCAAGGTAATAAAGATTCGGGAAGAAAAAAGCTCGGGGGAAGTCTTCGCCATTGTCGAGCCCAGTGCAAACTTAAGTAAATTAGAAGAGGTTCTGGTTGTGCTTAGAGAATGAACGACCTTAGAAAGAATTTCGAGAAGGTACGGGATAAATGCAGATTTCTCTTCGAAAGTATCTACGGCCGTCTGCGTGCCCCATTAGAAAGGATTCTTCTAAGGGGGCGCGTAATCTGGAATCTACGTTTTAGGAAGGTTCTTCAGGCGTTTCTGGTAAGATATCGCAAACAGATATACGCACTCTTAATATTGTTTATAATTGCTCTGTTACAATCCACCTTCTTAAATTATTTTCGCGTCTTTAATGTAAAGCCGGATATTATTTTGATAACCGTGATTATCTTTGCCCTCTTTTTTAATTTAAGATGGTTGGTTGTCTTTGCCTTCCTGGCCGGTATCTTCCGCGATATATTCAGTATCCTGCCTTGCGGGGTCAATGTGATTATCTGCATTTTTTTGGTCATCTTAACCAAGCAAATATCCCGCCAATTATCCGTTGAGAATAAATTTATTTACAGCGCTGTGCTATGTCTGATTATTCTGTTAAATAATCTGATTTTACAGTCTTTCTTATTTGTTTTGGACAGACCTGTAGTTACGGGTATTTTTTTGAAAATACTCTTTTTAGAATCTACATTTACGCTGCTTTTAGCCTTACCAATGTATAGACTTTTTGAAAGATTTCTAAAAGAAATTCCTTGAGGATTATATCGGAAGTTTTTGATTAAAAGAGAGTTATGAGCGAGCGATGACCAGAGTGCGCATTCTTCATCGTTTTATTATAGCGGGATTTATATTTTTATGTCTGGTTCTTATCTATCATCAAGTAATCCAGCTTAGTAAATACCAGCAGTTAAGTCAGGCAAACCGCATCCGTATCTTACCTCAATCGGCAAGCCGCGGCTGTATTTTGGACCGAAATGACAATATCTTGGCCGGTAACGTCCTTTCTTACGACCTGCTAATTATGCCCAAGGAGGCAAGCTGTCCAATAGAGCAAATTTCCAGACTTTCCTCGATTCTCTCAATGTCTAAGGAAGAACTTAGGTCAATATATAACAGGGGATACGCGGGCCCCTTTGTACCTGTTTTACTGTGTAAGGATATACCGCAATCTTCTGCAGTAGCAATCGGGCAATTAAAGTATGATTTGCCGGAGGTGATTATACGGGAAAGCCCCAAACGTATATACCCCCTGGGCGATATTGCCTGTCACATCTTGGGTTATTTAGGTAAAATCGATGCCTGGCGCCTGGAGCAGTTTAAAAAATACGGATATAAAATTCAAGATTTAGTTGGCTACAGTGGAGTAGAGGAGGTTTACGATTACATATTGCATCCGCTTGATGGAGGAATGCAGATTGAGGTAGACAATAAAGGCAGATTATTCCGGGTCCTCGGGCTTAAGCCTCCCCAGAGCGGTAAGGATATTGAACTGACAATTGACTTAAGGCTCCAACAGATAATTCATGATAACATTAGGCGGTATACCGGTTGCGCGATTGTTCTTAATCCAATTAACGGAGAGGTTCTGGCGCTGGCAAGTTCACCGGGTTTTAACCCTCAGATATTTCAGGGGGGGGTGGCTTCTGAGCTTAACTCTGTGCTCAATGACCCCGATGCCCCCTTGCTTAATCGAGCAATTAACGGCTTGTATCCTCCCGGTTCCGTATTTAAAATTGTAGTTGCTGCCGCAGGCCTGGAGAAAGAGAAGATTGATTCTCAGGACAAATTTTTCTGTCCAGGGAATATGTTAATCGGCAAACGCCGGTTTTCCTGCTGGAAATCACACGGAGAAATGGATATTGTGCCTGCAATTGCTCAATCTTGCAATGTCTTTTTTTATAATGTGGGTTTGCGCCTTGGTCCCCAATTAATCAATGAATACGGATTAAAGTTCGGGCTCAACCAGGCCACGGGCATAGACTTAGGCAGTGAATCGGAAGGTCATCTGCCCTATTCTTTCTGGCAACGGATAAAAAAACGCCAGAGATGGTTTGCCGGAGATACGGCGAATATTTCCATTGGTCAGGGCGAGGTTCTGGTTACCCCTATCCAGATTGCCCGGATAATGGCAGCTTTTGCTAACGGCGGTAAACTTATCAGGCCAAGGTTACTTAAATCAATAAAGGACGGCAATCAAGTTACCGATTCACCGCCCGGGCAGGCTGTCGATCTGCCGATCAGCAAAGGAACCTTACAGATAATAACAAAAGGCCTTCTCGGCTCGGTTAATGACCCGGATGGCACAGCAAACATTTTAGCGAACCTGGAGATTCCCATCGCCGGAAAGACCGGGACCGCTCAGGTTGCCGAAGGAACAGCGCATGGTTGGTTTGCAGGTTATTTTCCGTCAGACAACCCAAAATTTGTTATCTGCGTTTTTCTGGAACATGCCGGATCAGGCTATCGCTGTTGTCAATTAACTAAAGCGATAATTAAACAGATGCTTGCCGAAGGATTATTATGACCGGACTTGCCTATAAGTTAATACTCATTGTTTTAGTTATTGCCGCAATCGGAATTATAACTATTTATAGCGCTACCCTGGATTCCTCCTCCACAGAAAGGTTATTGTATTTACGTCAGATTACCTGGGTCTTTCTGGGTCTTATTTGCCTTTTGGGTATTTCACTAATTTCTTATCGCCAGCTATGGGAGGGGGCATATCTATTATATATAATAGGGGTAGGGTCTTTATTAATGGTGCATTTCACCGGGCTTGTTCATCTGGGAGCTCAAAGATGGCTGAGGGTCTTCTGGTTCAACTTCCAGCCTTCGGAATTAATGAAATTGATTGTGATTATATTCCTGGCGCGTTACTTCAGCAAGCCAGGCTTGGGCTTGGGGCAGGATGTGCGGGATTGGGGTTTTACAAAGGCGGTCTTAATTCCTCTTGCGTTTATGTGTCCGCCCATATTTTTAATCCTCAATCAGCCGGATTTAGGCACAGCGATTCTCATCTTCTTTATATTTATTGCTATGCTTTTTGCGGCGCAGGTTAATTTTAAATTTATACTTTTTATTTTGTTAGGGATTATCGTCGGTTCACCGCTGCTTTGGAATTTTTTAAAAGATTATCAAAAAACAAGACTCCTGGTTTTTATTAATCCCAACGCCGACCCATTGGGCGCAGGCTACACAATAATTCAGTCTAAGATTGCCATGGCTTCCGGAGGGATATTCGGCAAAGGCTGGCTGGGGGGCAGCCAGAGCCAATTACATTTTTTACCCGAGTCACATACGGATTTTGTCTTTGCTACCTTTGCTGAGGAATGGGGTTTTGCGGGAAGCCTGCTCCTGTTGTTGCTTTATTATCTTTTGATAAGATATATGCTGAAGATTGCCCAGAGAGCTCCCGATTATTTCGGTTGCCTTTTAGCCAGCGGAGTAGTTATAATCGTAAGCTTTCAAATTTTCATTAATATTGCCATGACCATAGGGTTGGCTCCCGTGGTAGGTTTACCTTTACCTTTGTTAAGTTACGGAGGTTCTTCTCTTCTGGTTATCTTTATTTCCCTGGGAATATTGATAAATATCGAAAAAAGGATTGCCCTCTAAGCTGATTATGATATAATCTCTCTATAGAATAAGAGAAAGATATGAAAAGGTTTATTATAGTTTGGATATTTATCTTAAGCTTTATAATTGTTAATTATGCCTCCAAAGAGGCCCAATCCATGAATCTTAAAGGCATAGAATATTTAACCGGATACGGCCAGGCGCAATTAGAAGGAAAAAAAGATTATCGCGTTATGCCTGTTATGGCGGGTTTCATCTTTGATATGAAGCCATTATCCCGAAGGGTTGGATTCGATTCTCCCGGCATGGTCCAATTCCAGATAGAGCCCTTTCTTAGCCTGGTTACCAGACCGGATACCAATATGGAAGCAGGGACGTCTTTTTTGCTTAAGCTTGGTCTGGTGCCCGAGAGCTGGAAACTTCAACCCTATGTAAAAGGGGGCACGGGTATGGTTTGGGTGTCTCAGCATACCTTGGACCAGACCACGCAATTTAATTTTATTTCCAGCATTGGCGTGGGTCTACACTATTTCTTTAACAATGACCGCGCACTCACTTTAGAGTATCGCTACCGCCATCTCTCTAATGCGGGCATAAAACATCCCAATGGCGGTATCGATAACCATTTCTGCCTTATAGGAATAACCCGCCTGTTTTAAAACATCAAGGTTAATTAATTTTATTTTCTCTTGACAAAGACAGCAATTTTATATAAAATTTCTATAGTAAAATTTTACTATATATTTAGGATTTTAGGCAGTTAAAATAAAGGACGTGTCAAATGGTTTGGAGCCAGGAAGTTGAAGAGAAATTTAAACTACTGATTTCTAAATTGCCTTTTTTTCACAGGCATATCGCCGAGAAAGTCGTAATTAAGAAGGCCGAAGAGTTGGCCTCTCAGAGAGGCAGCAATCAGGTAGAGAAAGAAGACCTGGTCGCGGCTTTTCTCTCTGAGGTGCCGGGGGTATTTCGCACTTATTTGAGCGACCTGTTAAAAGAAGTAGGTCTTGATTAATTGTATTATTCATAATGAAGATTGCAGTCATAGGAGCAGGAGCGATTGGCAGCCTGGTTGCAGGCTATTTGTTTGATAAGAATGAGCAGGTTGTTTTAATAGCCCGTCCTGCACAAGCCTCGGTTATTTCCCGGGATGGCTTAAATATAGAGGGCGTGCGCGACAGGATATCAGTTAAGCTCCCCGTTAGAATCCAGCTAGAGGAGAAGTTTGACTTAGTGATTTTAGCCACCAAGACCCAGGATTTAGAAAAAGCCATCTCTGAGAATTCAGCATATCTAAAGGGCGCAAAGATTCTTTCCGTCCAGAACGGCATCAGGGCAGATAGCATTATTTCCCAAAAATTAAATAAAGAAAATCTAATTTCCAGCATAGTTATGTTCGGGGCAACGTATATTGCCCCCGGCAAGATTGTACATAACTTTGAGGGCGATTGGATTTTAGGGACAATATATCCGGAAGGAAAGACAGCCCCGGAGGAGATTGCGGCAGTTACCTCCAGGATATTTACTTCTGCGATAACCGATAACATATTGGGGATGAAGTGGCTCAAGTTATTTCTTAATGCCAATAACTGCCTTCCTGCGATTTTAGGAAAGAGTATGCAGGAGATATTCAGGAACCTCTCTATCTGCAAAATCAGTTTGCATATCTGGCGGGAGGGTCTGGATTTGGTAAATAAAGCCGGTATTGCAATGGAATCATTGCCCGATTTTCCTTTACAGCGGCTTACTAAACTTACTTCTCTATCGCCCGATGAGGGAGCGCAGGTGTTTTCCAATATAATGGTTAATCTAAGCAAAGAGCCGCTCTATGGCTCGATACTGCAGAGCATCAAAAGGAATCGCCGCTCGGAAATCGATTATATTAACGGAGAATTTATGAATCTTGCCGATTCAATCGGACAGAGAGCACCCCTGAATGAGAAGCTCGTTTGGATGGTTCACCGGGTGGAAGATAACCGGAAATTTTTCAGTGAACAGGAGCTGATAAATCAGACCAAGGAGTTATTAAATTAGCTATGGTAAAAACACCTTTTCCCAAGTTGAAACTTACTGTTACCAAAGTGGAGGGCGATTGTTACCACGGATATAAGATTGGTGACGAGATTATCCTGGAGGATTTCACCCATCCGCCCGAACATTTCTGCCTGGGCCTGGCACATGCGCTTTTCCCCTGTATTTACGCATTAAGCTTTGGCGCGAAGTTCCCGTTTATGGATAATCAGCGCTCTATCTTTGTCACCTGTCCCGATGGAGGAAAGCTTGAGTTTAAAGCCCAGATTCTCGATAAGCAGAACGAGGTTGAGAATATACCCAGAGAGCCGTCTTATAAAGGCCCAAGGCCCAAGAAGATGATTGCCGAGGTGGTCAAGGCAAGAGGCAAGTGTGCATATGGCTATAAGTTGGGAGATAAATTTACATTCCAGGGATTGAAGTGCATCGGGGATTTCTGCGGGGCGGCATATCATACGATGTTTCCCGCATTGTTCGCCCTTAATTTCGGGGCAGGGTTTTTCTTTATGGACAGTCCGGATTCTATAGATACGGTAACCTGCCCGGATAAAGGGAATATTATTTTTAAAATTACCAGGGTATCTGAGAAATGAAAAAGAAGAGAGTAGTTATAACCGGTTTGGGGGTAATCGCGCCCAGCGGCATCGGACAGGAAGAATTCTGGCGTAATATCTCCGGCGGTGTTCCGGCAATAAAAAGAGTAACCAATTTTGATGTTTCGCAGTTTAACTCCAAGGTTGCCGCACAGGTGGATAATTTCGACCCTTATAAATACGGCTTAACCAGGGAAGCGGTCCAAAGGATGGACCGCTATGTCCAGTTTGCTCTGGCTGCCGCCAAAATGGCTGCCGAGGATTCTGCTTTGGATTTCCAGAAACAGGATAGAAAGCGCCTGGGAGTAGTTTTGGCGAACGCCATCTGCGGAACCAGGTATATGGAGGAGGAGTTTCTCCGGGTAACCAATAACGGGAAGGAAGCGATTGACCCCCGCCTTGTGCGCGCCGACCTTTATGACGCCTCTATGTTCAATACGCCCTCCAGCGAAATTTCCGGTTTGTATAAATTAAACGGAGCGTGCCTGACTGTTTCCACCGGCTGCACCGCGGGCACGGATTCCGTGGGCTTGGCATATGAGATGATTCAGGATGGGAAACAGGATGTGATTATCAGCGGCGCCTCCGAAGCCCCGCTTACCCCGATTACCTTCGGAGCCTTTGATGTTATTAACGTGCTTTCTGTCTGTAACGATGAACCGGCTAAGGCCTCGCGCCCGTTTGATGGTAAACGTCAAGGGTTTGTTATTTCTGAAGCCTGCGGCATCTTAATCCTGGAGGAGTTGAAGCACGCCTTAAGCCGGAATGCAAAGATTTATGCAGAGATTGCAGGATACGGGACGTGTAATAACGCATTCCATATGACTGACCTCCCTGCTGACGGAGAGGCAATGGCCGAGTGCATAAACCTGACATTGGAGGATGCCGGTATTCCGCCTGAGAAAATCGGATATATAAACGCTCACGGTTCATCCACGCGGATGAATGATATGTTTGAGACCGCTGCTTATAAAAGGGTTTTTAGCGATTTTGCATATAAGATTCCCATAAGCTCGCTTAAATCTATGTTCGGGCATCCGTTGGCAGCTGCCAACGCAATAGAATTGGTTGCCTGCGCTATGATATTCCAGAAGAATTTTCTTCCTCCCACCATCAATCAGGAGGTTCCCGACCCCGAATGTGATTTGGATTACATTCCCAATAAGGGCAGGGAAAAGAAGGTGGATTATATCCTGAAGACCAGCTCCGGTTTTTCCGGCATACATTCCTCGATGATATTGAAGCGCTGGCAGGAGGGCGATTTATGAAGGATATCGTAATTACGGGGATGGGGGTGGTCTCGCCGGCCGGTATCGGCAAGGCAAACTTTTGGCGTCATATCCGGGAGGGAAATTCTTTTATTCAACCTATTACGCGCTTTGATTCCTCGCTTTATCCTTCGCGGATTGCCGGACAAATTAAAGAGCTTGAGCCTTACAGCGGGAGCTTATCCCCCCGGCTTCTTAAGAAGATCGACCTTTTTTCACATCTGGCATTAGTAGCTTCGGAATTGGCTTTAAAGGATGCGAATATAGATTTGAAGAATTCTAACCTTAACCGCACCGGTATATTCATGGGCAATGCCCTCGGCGGCTGGCTGTTTGCGGAAACGGAATTGAGGGACCTTTATCTGGAAGGCCGCACAGGCGTCAGTCCCTATATGGATTCAGCCTGGTTCCCATCAGCGCCACAGGGTCAGATTTAAATATTTTATT
>CAZPQS010000012.1:0-19269 GCA_964588765.1 uncultured Planctomycetales bacterium
TGATTAATCTGGCTTTAGAGGCAATTAAGATATTGGAGAAAAAATGAGAGAATCTTTGCTCTTCTGGCCGATAAGCTTAAAGGGCAATACCATTCTTTGTCTGGACGAGACAGTGCTTCCCGGCAGGGTCAGGTATCTTAAGGCCAAGAATCTTCGACAGGCAATCGCTCTTATCAAGGGTATGAGGACCCGCGCCTTTGGCCAGGTATTAATGACCTATTATATTTTTTTACTGCTGGCAAAAAAGATTAAAAATCTGAATCCGGAGAAAAGGATTGAGATTTTAAAAAAGGCAGCCTCGCAGATAAATCGAAGCCGGTCGACATTCCCGTTTTGCTTTTTTACCTCGATGATTATAGGCTGGGTGAGGGATGCCAAGTCAGAAGGAAGGGATATCTCTGTTTTCCTGCAGAATAAAATTTCCCGATTTCTCCTGCACCTTAAAAAACAAAGGGTCAGGCAGGCATTGGCCTTAAGCCGTATGATTAGGAACGATTCCAGTATTCTTACCCATTGTAATGTCAGCGGCTCTCTGGTGCTTGCAGCGCAATTCTGCAGGAAGCAAAAAAAGAAAATAAGATTTTTTGTTACCGAGACCAGGCCCTATCTTCAGGGCTCGCGGCTTACCGCCTGGGAATTACAAAGGGCGGATTTTGATGTGACCATTATTCCCGACAGCGCCGCAGCGTACGTTATGTCCTGCGGATTGGTAGATTCGGTAATAGTGGGCGCAGACCAGCTAGCCAGAAACGGAGACATTGCCAATAAAATCGGCACATACCAGATTGCTGTTTTGGCACGGCAATTTAATCTGCCGTTTTACGTGCTTACGCCGCCGGCATCCGGTGCCAAAACCGGCAGGGATATTAAGATAGAGATAAGACAGGATAAGGAATTATTGGAATTCTGCGGAAAGAGAATTGCTCCCAAAAAGACAAAGGGATTTTATCCGGGGTTTGATATTACCCCGAATAGATTAATCACCAGGCGCATTACCCTGGACTTATAAAAATGGATAAACAAAAGCAGTTAGAACAGGAGATTATCAAGGTTGGCAGGAAGCTGTATGATTTTCGTCTGGTGGCAGCCAGGGGCGGTAATCTAAGCGCAAGAATAAAAGGCAATTTGATATTGATAACCTCAAGCGGCAGCTGCCTGGGTGAGTTAAAGCAAAAGGATATCCTGAAAGTAGATTTATCCTCTGATACGCAGGATACGGTTAAGGGCCTGACTACGGAGTTCGCCCTGCACAGCTCAATTTATAAAAATCTTCCCGCACAGGCGGTAATCCACTGCCATCCCCCTTTAATCAATGCATATTATTCTATTTACGATGAGTTACAAAGTATTACTTTTGAGAATAGGTTATTCCTAGGCAAGGTGCCGGTAGTTACCCAGGATACTCCCAGCATAACCCGGCCGCAGGAGGTCCTGAGGGCTTTAAAAACCAACAATATAGCGGTGGTTAAAAATCACGGCGTGGTGTGCATTGCAGATAAGTTTTCCGAAGCCTTCTATCTGGTTGAGGAATTAGAAGAAGCAGTAAAGATGGCCGGTTTCACCCGCCTTTTTGCAAAACAGAAGCCGGATGAATTCGAGAAAGAGCTTAAAAAAACCATCCAGGATTCGGGCAAGATTTATGATATGTTTTCCCGAGATCATATTCTGGCTATCGTCGGTTTGATTAACCAGGACGAAAATTTTTTGAGCAAAGCAAAGGAACTGGATTTAACCACCCAGGTGGCGATTAAGCTGGACGCCGCCAAGGGCAATGTCTATAAATTTAACTTCCGGGAAGGAAGGATAATCAAGGTAGAATACGACGATAAAGCCCCTTTTGTTATTTCCGGACCGGCGGGTGTCTGGAGATTAATCTTTGAGGGAAATCTGGACCCCTTTGTGGCAACTACTCAGGGAAGGTTAAAACTAAAGGGTGATTTGGGCAAGCTCTCCCGCTGGTACGTTCCCTTTTCCCGAATGTTCTCTCTATTTAAAGAGGTTAAGATAGGATGAGCCCGGAGAAGATTATTAATCCCGCTACAGGCGAAGTCATAAGTGAAGTCCCGCGGGCAAATAAACAGGATATAAGAACAGCTATCCAGGCGGCTCGTCAGGCTTTTGACAAAGGGCCCTGGCCTAAATTGCCTTTGGCAGAGCGGAAAAATAAACTCTTAAAAATTGCGCAGGGAATCTTGGATAGAGCGCAGGAATTGGCGGAGCTGGAAACCAGAAATACCGGCAAACCCATAAAAGAAACAACCTTTATGGATATTCCCTCCAGTGCCAAGAGCTTTGAGTATCTTGCCAATAATCTGGAGGGTTATCTGGAAGGAGAAATCGTAAAACTTGAGTCAGGAGCCGAGAGTTGTCTGCGGCAGGAACCCCTGGGGGTTGTAGCCCTGATTGTCCCCTGGAATTATCCGCTTTTGATTGTTTCCTGGAAAATGGCTCAAGCCCTGGCAGCGGGAAATACCGTGATTGTTAAGCCGTCCAGCCTCACTCCTTTAACTGCCTTGAAACTGACAGAGATTAGCAATGCAGCCGGTTTGCCGGAGGGCGTGGTTAATGTTATAAATGCCTCGGGAGAGGAGGTCGGCTCGGTATTATGTCCTGACCCCCGCATAGATATGATTTCCTTTACCGGCAGTACTCATACCGGCAAAGAGATTATGCGTTCTGCCGCAGAAAGCACAAAGAAATTGATTATGGAACTGGGAGGCAAATCCGCCAGCATCATCCTGGCAGACTGCGATTTGGAGACAACCGTAATGGGAACCCTGACTTCCATATTTCTTAACCAGGGACAGATGTGTACAGCAATGTCCAGGATATTGGTCGATAGAAGTATATCTAAAAAATTTATCGAGCAGTTTGTCGAAAAGGTAAACAGGATAAAATTAGGAAATGGCCTGGAGGCCGAAACCCAGATGGGGCCTTTGATATCCGAGCAGCAGCTCCGGAAGGTTATGTCTTATGTAGAAAAAGGAAAAAGGCAAGGGGCAAGGCTTCTCTGCGGGGGTAAGGTCCCGGATAACCCAGAATTAAAAAAGGGATTTTTCTTTGAGCCGACGGTTTTTGGGCAGGTTGGGCCGCAGATGAGCATTTTTCAGGAAGAGATTTTCGGACCCGTAGTATGTATCAGTGAATTCTCGGATGAAGCAGAGGCGATAAGATTAGCCAACCACAGCTGTTTTGGTCTGGCCGGCTGTATTTGGAGCGGGGATTTAGAAAAGGCAAAAAATTTGAGTAAACAGATTGATGCCGGCATAATCTGGATTAATACATACGGCATGTTTTACAATGAAGTGCCGTATGGGGGATTCAAAAAAAGCGGATTTGGCAAAGAGTTAGGCAAACAGGGATTTTTAGAATACGCCCGCCTTAAGCACATCAATTATGATTCATCCCAGAGTAAACCTCTGGTCAGTCATTGGTATGCTTTCTAATTAAATAGAAATGATAGGAATAGACATAGTAGACATAGAACAGATCAGGAATATTTACCGGAAGCACGGTTTATTGTTTTTGCAGAAGATTCTGGATGAGAGGGAAATCAGCGATTTACCCGTAGAGAAAAACCGCTGTTTTTTTCAAAAATTAAGTTGTTACATTGCCTCCAAGGAAGCGATATTTAAGGCTTGCCCTGAAAAAAATCTTGATTGGAGAGAGATATCAATACAGAATATTACCGGGAAACCCTTAATCCGTATAAAAAAGAAAGGTTTTAAAAAAGAGATAGAGGTGGCATTGGCGATAAATAGAGACTTCGTTTTATCTCAGGCTCTGATTGCCTGATTGGATTGTTGATGAATGTTGCCAAGTTTCTAATCGATATAGCAGGCAGTTCCTCCGACAAACCCGCAATAATCTTCGCCGAACAGTCAATTTCCTTCCTCCAGCTAAAGAACTCGGTCTTTAGTTTGGCCAATGGATTACAGAATTTAGGTGTTGGTAAAGATGCCAAGATAGCAATTTACTTACCCAATTGTCCGGAATATATTTTGGGTTATTTAGCGGTTTATAGCTTGGCAGGCGTAGCGGTGCCTCTGGATTTTATGCTTACCCAGGAGGAACTGGAGAATCTGGTTAGCCATTGCGAGGCAAAGATATTGATTGCCAGAGGGAAAAAGGATATAGATTTAAAGAGATTAAAACAAAACTCGAATCTGGAACAGATTATCCTGCTTGACCAAAGGGCAGAATTTATAAATTTTCATGACCTGATAAAACAAAATTCTACTGCAGAGCCAAAGGCTAAAATTTCCGATTCTGATTACTCAACTATTTTCTATACCTCCGGCTCAACCGGTCATCCCAAAGGGGTTTTATTAAATTACAGGCATCTGGAAAGTCCGGTAAAGGCAATCGAATATTTTATTTCTTTATCCAGTCAGGATAGTATCCTGTGTCCCATTCCTCTTTCCCATGCCGCAGGCTGGGTATTTTTTATGTGTATACTTGCCTTTGGGACGAAATTGGTTCTTCAGGAGAGGTTTTCGCCCTTAGAATCCCTCAGGCAGATAGAGAGACATCAGATAAGCCTTATCTGTTTGGTGCCCTCGATGTATATTGCTATGGTCGGATTGAAAGAATTTAAAAAATTTAATTTAAGCAGTTTGAAATATGCAATTGTTTTCGGCGCTCCGTCGTCCCCTGTTTTGTTAAAAAGATTCCATCGGGTATGCCCAAATGCATATCTATTAAATGGTTGGGGTATGACCGAGACCTCGCCTCCCAATATGGTGTTGCCTTTGGGCTCTCAGAATATAGAGAGCGTAGGAAAGCCTGCGCCGTGGATAGAGATGAAGATTTGTGATGAGCAGGACCGCCGGGTACCTGTCGGTCAGGTTGGCGAATTGGCTGTTCGCGGCTGGCCGGTTATGGAGGGATATTATAAAGAGCCGGAGTTAACCAGAGAGGTTATGAAGGATGGCTGGTTTTATACCGGAGATTTAGCCCGCACGGATTCCCAGGGTTTTTTCTATATCGTGGGACGCAAGAGAGAAATGATAAAGGTGGCCGGAGAAAGAGTGCATGCGCCAGAGGTTGAAGAGGTTATCCACCGGCACCCCAAAGTCAGCGAGGTTGCGGTTGTGGGGCTTTCTGATAAATTGCGGGGCGAGGTGCCAAAGGCTTACATCGTATTAAAAAAAGGCCAGGCATTGACCGAGGATGATATGCGTTATTTCTGCCGGGAGCATTTAGCCCATTTTAAAATTCCTCATTATTTTGAATTTAGAGATTCTCTTCCCAAGACCCGCTCAGGCAAGATTGATAAGGCAAGTCTGATAAGGTAGGGACACCCTTTAAGCCAATCGGGGACACCCTTTGGGCTGAATACAAGGGTGTCCCCTTTATCTTAATGGATGCCTCTTTCTGTTTAAGCAGATTTTTTATTATTTTTATTGACCTGATATGTTGTTTTGGTATAATGTGATAAATATTAATACAAACCGCCAGGGTTCTTTCTTAAGATGGGCAGAATTCAGTCGGAAAAACCGAGAGGGGAAAGTTTGAGGGAGAGATTCCCCTTAATGAATCGCTTACTTTAGCTACGGGGTGAGGAGCGAAACGAAGCGAAGCGGCCCGAGGGGCAATAAGTCCCGATGGGGAGTGAGCGAAGCGAACGACGGAAGGGAGGTTTAGATGGCAACAGGTTATTGTGTAAAGTGTAAAGGTAATAAAGAAATGAAGTATGAACAGCAAGTAACTTTAAAAAATGGCCGCAGGGCTGTTAAAGGCAAGTGTCCTGATTGCGGGACTTCCATGTTCAGAATCTTGGGAGGAGCTAAATAGAGGAGGTAGAAGGCAATAATAAAAGCAAAAGAATTAGCCATACGCATTGCCCGCATTGCCAAGGATAAAAAGGCACAAAAGGTTATTATTTTAGATCTTCAGAAACTCGGCGCTTTTTGCGACTTTTTTGTGATAATGAGCGGGGCCTCCAGTCGACATATCGCGGGCGTTGCTGAGGCAATTAAACAGAGTTTAAATAAAGATAAGATAAAACCTCTCTTTAGCGGTTTGCAGTCTCAGAGCCTGGAATCGGGCTGGATTGTTTTGGATTATGTAGATGTGGTCGCGCATATATTTGGGAAACCGCAAAGAGAGTTTTATTCTTTAGAGCACCTCTGGCAGGACGCCAAAAGACTAAGAATCTCCGCTCTCCGTAATAAAAGAAATGAAAAAAGACAATCTCTGCGAAAGCCTCCTCTCTCTAATAAAAGATTATCTAAAGACCTTAAATCTGAATAATCAGACCGTATCCGGTGTATATTTAGAATTCCCCTCTCAGAAAGAATACGGCGACCTTTCGATTAATCTGCCCTTAAAATTAAGCAAGATATTAAAAAGCCCCCCCGAGATAATAGCCGATTCAATGGTCCGCTATCTTGACAATAAAATAAAAGACACGGTCCTTAAAGAATATATAGCCTCCATTCAAATTGCCGGGGGAGGATTTATTAATTTCTTTTTAACCGATGATTATTTCCGCAAGATATTAAAAGAAGTTTCTATCCTGGGTAATAATTTCGGCAGCAGAAATTTAGGCCGTAAGAAGAAGGTATTAGTAGAATTTGTCAGCGCTAATCCTACCGGGCCTTTATCTGTGGCTCATGCCCGACAGGCGGCTGTGGGGGATGCGCTTTGTAATATTCTGAAATTTTTAGGCTTCAGGCTGAAACGCGAATACTATCTTAATGATGAAGGGACTCAGATTGACCTTCTGGGCGAATCCATCGAAGCCAGATTTAAGGAATTGCGGGGAGGGCGGTCTGATTTCCCTGAAAACGGGTATGAGGGAGAATATATTCGCCAGATAGCCACAGAGATATTCCGGAAGAAGCCGGAAACCGAAGTAGAGAAACCGGGGTTCTTCTCAAGTTACGGTATAAAATATATTTTAAGAATAATTAAGCAAGAATTAAAAGATTTTGGAATAGAATTTGATTCCTGGTACAGCCAGAAGAAATTGAATAAATCCGGCAAGATTAAGAATGCCTTAACTTGGTTAAGGCAAAAAGGTTTCATCTATGAGAAGGACAGGGCCCTGTGGTTTAAATCCACCGCCTTTGGCGATGACAAAGATAGAGTGGTGGTTAAAAGCGACGGTTCATATACATATCTTGCCCCCGAT
Source organism: uncultured Planctomycetales bacterium (assembly GCA_964588765.1). GTDB lineage: Bacteria > Omnitrophota > Gorgyraeia > Gygaellales > JAHJCI01 > CAZPQS01. The sequence continues at coordinate 7,139 of CAZPQS010000012.1, forward strand.
ATCGCTTATCATAAGGATAAGTACCAGCGCGGCTTTAACTGGTTAGTTAATCTTTGGGGACCGGATCATCATGGTTATGTTGCTCGTTTAAAGGCAGCAGTGCAAGCCGCGGGGAAACCCCCGGATTCTTTAAGCATAATCATTGTCCAGCTGGCAACTATATTTAGAGGCGGTAAACCTTTGCCAATGTCTACACGCAAAGGTCAATATATTACCTTAAGAGAGATTCTGGATGAGGTGGGCCCTGATGTCAGCCGCTTCTTCTTTTTGATGCGTCGCACATCAGCTCATCTTGATTTTGATTTAGAGTTAGCCAAAAGGCAAACCCCGGAGAACCCGGTTTATTATGTTCAATATGCTCACGCTCGAATTTGCAGCATTATGCGCAATACATCCCTTAAGCCGAAGATTAAAACCAGCGATTTAAATATTCTGAAAGAGGTTGAAGAGTTAAGGCTGATGAAGATGCTCTGGCGGTTTCCCCGAACTTTAGAGATTTGTTATAAAAATATTGACCCATATTTTATTACAGCTTATCTGCAGGAAGTTGCCGAGGAGCTGCATAAGTTTTACGACCGTCACCGTGTTTTGAGTGAGGATAAAAAATTAACCCAAGCCAGACTTGCCTTGATTTCGGCCGTGCGCATAGTCTTGCACAGAGGACTGGGACTTCTGGGTATCTCTGCGCCAGAGGCAATGTGATGCAGAAGATTATAAAGATTGCCAAGCCAGATACACAATTACAGGATAGCCTAAGTAGAGAGTTGGGTATTCCCAGGATTTTGGCCCAGGTTTTAATTAACCGCGGCATAGGTTGTGCGCGGGATGCCGAGGAATTCCTGAACCCCAGCCTTGATAATCTGCTTTCTCCCCGGAAGTTAAAAGATATGGAGCCGGCAGTCGTGAGAGTGAGAGAAGCAGCCAGAAAAAAACAGAGGGTTCTGGTTTTTGGGGATTACGATGTGGACGGTATAACCGCCGTGGCTCTTCTGAAGACCCGCCTTGAACAACTGGGAATCTCCGTCCAGCACTATATACCTCATCGTATAAAGGAGGGATATGGTTTAAGTCTTACTGCCGGAGAGATTGCAAGAAAAAACGGCATTAAGTTAATAATTACCGCCGACTGCGGTATAAACAGCCTCCAGGAAGTAAAAAGGTTCCGCAGTCAGGGTATAGACGTTATTATTACCGACCATCATGAGCCAAAGAATGATATCCCGCCCGCTAATGCCGTTATTAATCCCAAGCGCCGCGACTGCTCGTATAAATACAAGGAACTTTCCGGAGTGGGGGTGGCTTATAAATTCACACAGGCGTTAACCGACAGCAATCTGTGGGAGGAGCTTGATTTGGTCACGCTGGGCACAATTGCTGACAATGTATCTTTAAATGGTGAAAATCGGATTATAGTCAGAGAGGGCTTAAGGAGGCTTTTTACTTCTCCCCGTTCAGGAATCCAGGCTCTAATGGATATTTCCGGAATAAATAGACAGAAGCCTCTGGGAACTTTTGTAGTAAGCTATATCCTGGGTCCGCGCATCAATGCCAGCGGCCGGATAGACACGGCAGAGTGCGCCTTGAGATTATTGTTAAGTCAGTCAGTCAACGAAGCTCAAGACTTGGCAAAAATATTAAATTCCCGTAATCGCCAACGCCAGAAGATAGAAGAGAAGGTATTTCGGGAGGCAAAGGATTTAATCGATAAAGAAGTTAATTTTAAAGAGCATTATGTGATTGTGGTTTCTGGCCAGGATTGGCATCCCGGCATTTTGGGTATAGTCGCCTCCCGCCTTATGGATAAATTCTATCGCCCGACAATTCTAATTTCCGAGCCCTCCGCCGCTTTTGCTGCAGTGACATCCGGTAGAAGCAGCGGGGGATATTGCCGCGGTTCAGCCCGTTCAATAAAAGATTTCTCAATTTTTGATGCCCTTGTTCATTGCCGGGCGCATCTTGAGAATTTTGGAGGTCACAAACTCGCTGCCGGTCTGGTTATTGCCAAAGAAAATATCGACGACTTCCGGCGCGATATAAATCATTTTGCCCAGCAGGTTCTTATTAAAGAGTTTCTCCTGCCTTCGATTGAGGTGGATATGGAGATAGGTCTAAGTGATTTAAGCGAAGATTTAATTTACCAGTTGAGAAACTTAGAGCCGTTTGGTCCGGCCAATCCTAAGCCTATTTTTTATACCCGCAATCTTATCCTGCGTAACGAACCCGCGGTTTTAGGAAGGGATACCTTAAAATTTTGGGTTACTGATTCTAAACTCACTTACCCGGTAATCGGCTTTGGACTTGCTGCCTTAAAGCAGAGGCTAATAGAAGCAAATTCGTTGGATTTGATTTTCTATCCTGAGATTGACAACTGGCAGGACAATCAAGGCTTAATCTTGGAAGCCAAAGAGATAATCTTTAGATAATCTTTTGTACCTTACCGGCTTTCAGGCATTTGGTACAGATATAGATAGCTTTTGGGTGGCCGGAGATATTGGCTTTTATTTTATGTAGATTGGGCAGGAAGCGCCGTTTAACCACACGCGTTGTTTTTTCCCCCGTCCCGCCCTTTTTCTTAGCCAGGCCTCGGCGACTTAAGCTGTGGCCGTACAGTGACCCCTTATTACATATTGCGCATCTTTTAAGCATATTACCTTTAAGGTTACCCCCCGTATTTTATTATCCTCAAAGGGGCTTATTGTTCTAAAACGTTAGGTAGGATTTTAATACAAAAAGGGTGCGGGGTCAACAAAATAATTGTTTTTTTTAAAAAAATATGTTATACTACCTACTTTATGAGTAAGACATATATTCCCAAAAGAAGAGAGATTAAGAGGGTCTGGTATCTGGTTGATGCCAAGGATAAGACCTTAGGAAGATTGGCTGCGCGCGTAGCCGGGATACTTAGAGGCAAACATAAACCAGATTTTACCCCTCATCTGGATACAGGTGACGGGGTGATTGTAATCAATGCTTCTAAAATTAAGGTTACGGGAAGGAAGCTGGAGCAGAAGATTTATCGGCGTTATTCCGGCTATCCCGGGGGTCTTAGAGAGGTACCCTTATCAAATTTATTGAAGAAAAAACCAGAGCTTGTATTTAAGCTGGGAGTCAGGCGTATGCTGCCCGGGGGTTCCTTGGGAAGGAGAATTTTTAGAAAATTGAAAGTCTATCCCGATGAGCAGCATCCTCACAGTAGCCAGAACCCCAGGATTATTAAACTGTAATGGATAATAAAGCACAGGATTCCACGACTAAATATAAGGCAACCGGCAGACGCAAGGAAGCAATTGCGACTGTTTTGCTTACGCCAGGCGAAGGTTCAATCCTTGTCAATAAGCGGCGAATTGAGGAGTATTTCCTGCGCGAAACAGACAGGATTATCGTTAAGCAGCCTTTGCTCATAACTAACTGCCTTAATAATTACAACATAATCGCTAATATTAAGGGCGGTGGATACAGCGGGCAGGCGGGCGCTTTACGTTTGGCTATTGCGCGTGCTTTAAGTTCAGTCAATGCGGATACAAAAAAGGTATTGAGAAAAAATGGGTTTCTGACCCGTGACCCGCGAATGAAAGAACGCAAGAAATACGGACAGAAAGGAGCACGCAAGCGGTTCCAGTGGACTAAGAGATAGCATTATATCGACGAAAAAAATATTGACCCCGTCAGGGATTATGATATGATAAGAATATCTCTGAGGGGTTTTTTATTTTTTAAGGAGCAAAAAATGATAAATGCAGGAATAATCGGAGCAACGGGATATACGGGCGAAGAGTTAATCAGCATACTCTTGAGACATCCCCAGGTACGCATCGTTTATCTTGCCGCCAAAATAGAAAAACCCGTTTCTATTGCCAGGATTTTCCCCGGATTTAAAAATAGAATTGAGCTGATTTGCCAGCCTCTGGATATTGATTCAGCGGTATCTAAATGCAATCTGCTATTTTTAGCGCTTCCGCATACAGTATCGATGCGTATCGCTCCAAGATTCCTTAAGGCCAATAAGAGGGTAATCGACTTAAGCGCCGATTACCGGTTAATAAATGTAAAAATTTATGAAAAATTCTATAAAGCTAAACATGCTGATGCGGGCAATCTTAAAAATGCCGTATATGGTTTACCGGAGATTTACCGCGCCAGGATTAAGAAGGCAAGGCTGGTGGCTAACCCTGGTTGCTATCCTACGGCTGCTATCTTGAGTTTAGCACCCTTAATTGCCTGTGAGGATATCAAGGAGGATAAGACAATAATTATTGATGCCAAAACAGGAGTTACCGGAGCAGGCAGACGGGCAGCGCTGGAATATAATTTCTCCGAGATTAATGAAGACGCTTATGCCTACAAAATAAATATTCATCAGCATATACCCGAGATTAATCAATATCTGTCTAAATTAACCAGGAGAGCGATAAAGGTTACATTTGTGCCGCATCTTATCCCGGTTGACCGGGGAATATTAGAGACAATATATGTTAAATATGATGAAAAATCAAAAATAAAAAGCGAAGAATTGATTGAGTTATATAAAAGATTCTATAAAAAAGAGTCATTCGTAAGGATTAAGCAGGAAGGGGAAATTATAAGGCTTAAGGACGTAGTTAATACTAATTTTTGCGATATTGCAATAAAGGTTTTCCCGAAGCAGAATTTAATAATTATAATTTCAGCAATCGATAATCTCGGCAAGGGCGCTGCCGGTCAGGCAGTTCAGAATATGAATATTATGTACGACTTTCCCGAGAGAACAGCCTTGATTTAAACAATAGAGAGTTAATCAGCATATTTTGCTCGGAATTTGTTGCGCGCACGAAACTTTTTGCCGTCTTTTTGGACTTACGGCTTGTTGCGGGACGACTTACGCACAGGGCGTCCTTCACTTCGCCGTAAGTCCTAAAAAGACAAATGCCTTAAAATTTCTAATTGTGCGCTCCACAAATCCCTCACAAAATATGCTTAATAACCATTATGTCAAAAATAAGACTTCCTCTGGGGTATAAAGCAAATGGTTTAGCCTGCGGGATTAAGCGCTCAGGAAAGCCTGACCTGGGGCTTATATTTTCCGAAAGGCCGGCAGTTGCCGCAGGGTTATTTACGACCAATAGAATCATCTCGGGCTCAGTAAAACTCTGCCGGCAGAATCTCAAAGAATCAAGAAGGTTTCAGGCAATAATTGTAAACAGCGGCAATGCAAATTGCTGGACCAAAGAGGATTCGTTTAAGAATGCCTCCGCCGTTGCCGCAGGATTAGCCCGCCTTCTTGAGATTAAAAAAAAAGAGATTCTTTTTGCTTCAACCGGCATTATCGGACACGCCTTGCCCGTAGACCGGATCAAAAGGGCAATGTCTGTGTTGGTTGAGGGATTGAGCGAATCCGGATTAAGGAGGCTGGCGCAGTCAATTATAACTACCGATACGTTCATCAAGCTAAGCTCGGTTAGATTAAATATAGGCAAGAGAACAGTTACAATCTGCGGTTTAGCAAAGGGCGCGGGGATGATTGCGCCAAGTCTGGCATTACCGAAAGCTACGATGTTATGTTTTATTTTAAGCGACGCTAATATAACGCAGAAGGCTCAGAGATTAGCCTTAAGACAGGTAGTGGATAGCTCTTTTAACTGCATCACGGTAGATGGATGTATGAGCACAAACGATACATTATTGATGATGAGTAATTCCGCTGCCAATAATCCAAAAATTTTAGAACGGGGTATAAATTTTAATAAATTCTCTTCCGGATTAAACCGGGTATGCCTTAGCTTAGCCAGGATGATTATCCAAGACGCCGAAGGGGCTACCAAGTTTATTCAGATTAAGGTAGATAAGGCCAGGACATATCAGGAGGCAAGACAGGCTGCCTTAAGTATCGCTAATTCTAATTTATTCAAGACTGCCATGTTCGGCTCCAGCAGGAATCTTGGGCGCATCATTGCTGCCATAGGAGCAAGCGATATTAATGTCAGGGAAAGAGACCTGAAAATCAAGGTAAGTACTCTAAATGACAAAGATGTTTATGTCGCGGTTGAGCTTAATCGGGGAAGTGCCCAGGCAGTAGTTTATACCTCTGACCTTACACCGGAATATGTTAAAATCAATGCAAGCTATAGTTAAAGAAACCAGGGCACCGTAGAAAGCCAGACAATACTCTGGTTATTCCCGAGCGACTCGAAGGAGCAAGGGCGGATGGAAGAGGCAATCAGAAAAGCAAACGTTTTAATCGAGGCACTGCCTTATATCAAGCGATTCTATAAAAAGATTGTGGTGATTAAATACGGCGGCAGTATTCTCGGCGAGGAAAGGATACGCTATAATGTATTGAGAGATATTGTTTTTTTGAGTCTTATCGGAATGAGGATAGTCCTGGTTCACGGCGGGGGTCCGAATATTAGTCAGCGTATGCGCGCCAAGGGCAAGATGACCGAATTTATTGAAGGCATGCGGGTAACCGATGAGGAGACCTTAGGGATAGTTCAAGAGGAATTGGATAAATTAAACACATTGATTGTAAAGGAGATTACTGAATTAGGAGGCAAGGCAAAGGGTTTCAGCGGTAAAGACGAACAGCTTATTCAGGTTAAGAAGAAGAAGGCAAAAATAGATTTGGGGTTAGTGGGCGAAATTGTAAATATAAACCAGCGGTTTTTGTTAAACAGGTTAAAGAGAGGCGAGATTCTCATCATCTGTCCGATGGGTTCGGGACTCGATAAGAAGATTTACAATGTCAATGCCGATGAGTCTGCTTCCTGGATTTCGGCAGAGCTTGAAGCAGAAAAAATTGTTTTACTAACCAATATCAGGGGCATAATGCGTAACCCCGATAATCATCACTCGTTTTTATCTTCTCTAACCGTGCGGGAGGCCAGGCACTTAATCCGGGATAGGATTATTCAGGAAGGGATGATACCCAAGGTCGAGGCTTGTATACGCGCAATAAATAAAGGGGTTAATAAAGCGCATATTATTAATGCCTGCATCCCCCATGCCTTATTACTGGAGATATTTACCGACAGCGGAATCGGCACGGAGATTGTAAAGTAGATATTTGAATTAACTATGAAGGCTCAAGAGACATTTAGCGCATATAACGATTATATAATGCCTACTTATACCAAGACACCCTTGATTTTCCTTAAAGGCAAGGGCAGTTACCTCTGGGATATTCATAATCGGAAATATCTGGATTTCTTTCCCGGTTGGGGCGTAGGAAATCTTGGTCACTGCCATCCCAAGGTAATGACTGCAGTGCGCAGCCAGATTTCCAAGCTTATATTTATTCCCAATAATTATTATCATATTCCTCAGGCAAAGTTAGCAAAGGAGCTTAATTTCTGGAGCGGTTTTCCGGCAAAGATTTTTTTCTGCAATTCGGGAGCGGAGGCAAATGAGGCAGCGATTAAGTTCGCCCGCAAATTCGGTAAGGGCCGTTTCGAAATCATTACATTCCAGAATTCCTTTCACGGCCGCACGCTGGCGGCATTGGCGGCAACAGGACAGAATAAATATAAGGATGGGTTTTCCCCCTTACCGGAGGGTTTTAAAACCTGCCCCTTTAATAATCTGGAAGCGGTAAAATCCGCCTTGACCGATAAAACCGTGGCAGTCATGTTGGAGCTGATTCAGGGGGAGGGAGGAGTAAATATTGCCGATGGAGAGTTTGTTCTGGGCCTGCGCAAACTCTGCGATGAGAAAGGGCTGCTGCTTATTGTTGATGAGGTGCAGACCGGTATCGGTCGCACCGGCTCGATGTTCTGTTATCAGCATTACGGAATAACCCCTGATGTGGTAACCCTGGCCAAGAGTCTGGGGGGAGGGCTGCCCATAGGGGCAATGATGGTTAAAAGAGAAATTGCCGATATATTAGGCCCGGGGAGTCATGCCTCGACCTTTGGCGGAGGGCCCGTAATTTGCAAGGCAGCCTTAGCCGTATTAAAAGCAATAAGCAAAGAGAAGTTATTAAGCAAGGTAAAAATCTCGGGCGAATATTTAATTACGCAGCTTAATTCCTTGAAAAATAAATTCCCGATTATCGCTGATGTAAGAGGAAAGGGATTAATGGCCGGCATAGAGCTGACGACTCAGGCAAAACAGATAGTCCAGCAATGTATAGACAGGGGTCTTTTGATTAATTGTACCCATGAGAAGGTCTTGCGCCTGATGCCTGCTTTAAACATTACTAAAAAAGAGATTGACCGGGCTGTCTCTATTCTGGAGGAGGTATTCAAATCATCGGCATGAACAGAGACCTGATATCAATAAAGGATTTGACAAAAAAAGACCTGACCGAGGTCTTTAATCTCACTGATGCGCTGAAGAAGGAGCCCGATAAATTCAATCAGGCTTTAAAAGGCAAGATTCTGGCTTTAATCTTTCAGAAGCCTTCCTGCCGCACGCAGGTATCTTTCCAGGTGGGAATGTATCAACTGGGAGGAAGCAGTCTGTATCTGGGGCCGGAGCAGATAAAATTAGGACTGCGTGAGTCAATCAGCGATATTGCCAGGACTCTCAGCAGATATGTAGATGGAATTGCCTTCAGAACCTTTGCCCATAAGGATATATTGCAGATGAGCCAGCAGGCAGCCATCCCGGTGATTAATGCCTTAACGGATTTACTGCATCCCTGTCAGGCACTGGCAGATATTTATACAATAAGGGAGAAATCGGTCAATCTTGGAGAAATTACGCTTGCCTTTATCGGCGACGGTAATAATGTCTGCCATTCCTTACTCTATGCTTGCTCTAAGGCGGGGCTTAATCTAAATATTGCCACACCCAAAAGATTTGCTCCTCAGGAGAATATTGTAAGACAAGCTCTGGCTTTTGCAAAGGTGTCCGGTGCCAAGATAAGGTTATTCAGCGAGGCTAAACAGGCGGTGAAGGACGCGGATGTGATTTATACCGATGTCTGGGCCTCAATGGGCCAGGAGAAGGAAGCAGTAAACAGAAGCAGTCAATTTAAAAAATTCCAGGTAGATAAAAGATTGCTGTCCCTGGCGAAGAAGAGATGCTGGGTTATGCATTGCCTTCCCGCGCACCGGGGTCAGGAGATTACCGATGAGGTTATCGATGGCGGGAATTCAATAGTTTTTGACCAGGCAGAAAACCGCCTGCATGTCCAGAAGGCCATTCTTATTTTATTATTAGGAGCTGATTAATTATGAATAAAATAATATTAGCTTATTCAGGAGGATTGGATACAACCTGTGCATTGCATTGGCTGAAGCAAAACGGGTTTCGCGTTATTTGCTTTATGGCTGACCTTGGTCAGGGCAAGGATGCCAATGAAATCAAACAAAGGGCCATGGATGCCGGAGCGCATAAGGTCTATATCAAAGACCTTAGGGAGGAATTTGCCCAGGATTTTATCATCCCTGCCTTAAGAGCCAATGCCGTATACGAGGGCAAGTATCTATTAAGCGCTGCTCTTGGCCGCCCATTGATTGCAAAATATCTGGTAGAGATAGCCCAGCGGGAAAATGCCTCGGTCATTGCTCACGGCTGCACAGGCAAAGGCAATGACCAGGTAAGAATTGAGGTTTCGGTTAAAGTGCTGAATCCGGATTTAGAGATTATTGCACCGGTGAGGGTCTGGGAATTTAAATCACGGGAGGAAGAAATAGATTATGCCAAGAAATTTAATTTACCGGTAGACGTAACTAAAAAGAGTCCTTACAGTATTGATAAGAATCTATGGGGAGTAAGTATAGAAGCGGGAATTCTGGAGGATTTGTCGGTTGAGCCTCCGGAGACTGTCTATCAGATTACCAAGGGTCCGTCTGCTCACTCTGGTTTTGCGCACTATCTGGAAATCTATTTTCAAAACGGCATACCAAAGAAGATTGACGGTAAGTCTTATAAGCTCATAGATTTGATTCAGGAGTTAAACAGGTTAGGCGGATATTACGGAGTGGGCAGAACCGATTTAGTCGAAAACAGGCTGGTGGGTATAAAATCGCGCGAGATTTATGAGGCGCCGGCAGCGACAATACTTTATACTGCCCATAAGGAGCTGGAGGGTCTGGTCTTAGACCGGATAACCCAGCATTTCAAGGAGCTGGTCAGCCTTAAATATGCCGAGCTTATTTATGACGGTCTGTGGTATTCTCCGTTAAAGGAGGCGCTGGACAGATTTGTGGACGCCACCCAGAAAAACGCTACCGGCAGCATAAAGGTAAAGTTATTCAAGGGAAACTGCAGCGTGGTTGCCAGAAAATCCAGCCATTCGCTTTATAAAAAGGAACTGGCAACCTACGGTAAGCAAGACAAATTTGACCAGAAATTAGCCAAGGGTTTTATAGAAATCTGGGGCCTTCCTTATAAAAAATAGGGACACCTCTTGCGCCAGTCACCGGAAGTGTCCCCGGGATAAGGAGATTCTAAAATGGCAAAAAAGTTATGGGGAGGAAGATTTAAGAAGAAGACCGACCCTTTGGTTGAGGAATTTACCTCAAGTATCTCTTATGACAGAAAGTTGGCTCCTTACGATATAAGAGGGAGTATTGCTCATGCAAAGATGCTTGGCAGGTGCGGCATAATTACAAAAAAAGAAAGCGCCCTTCTGGTTAAGGGATTGCGCTCTATTGAGAAAAAGATAAATAAACTCAAGATAGATGCGAAGAGCGAAGATATACATACGGCCATAACTAATTTATTGAGAAAAGAAATAGGAAAGACCGCAGATAAGCTCCATACAGCCAGGTCGAGAAATGACCAGGTGGTATTGGATGTGAGGATGTATTGCAAGGATAAAATTGCCGGCCTGATTAATTTAATCGCATCCTTGCAGAAGGCGATAATAAAATTCGCCGATAAGAATTCAAATATAATAGTTCCTGCATATACGCATTTGCAGATTGCGCAATGCGTACTCTTAAGTCATCATTTTCTGGCATACGTTGAGATGCTCCAGCGCGATAAAGAAAGACTGTCTGACACAAAAACCAGAACCGATTGTATGCCGTTGGGCAGCTGTGCCTTATCCGGCACGGGTCTGAATATAGATAGAGAATATGTGAAAAAAGAGTTAGGCTTCAGTAAGCTGACAGAGAATAGTATCGATGCAATAAGCGATAGAGATTTCATAATTGAGCTGCTATCTAATCTGGCTATTATTTCGGTTCATCTTTCCAGGATAGCCGAGGATTTAATACTCTGGTCAACCAGGGAGTTTAGTTTTATAGATATTGATTTTTCTTTCTGTACCGGCTCCAGTATTATGCCGCATAAGAAAAATCCCGATGTATTGGAGTTAATCAGGGCATCAGTCGGGAAGGTCCATGGAGACCTATCAAGCGTGTTAATACTAATGAAGGGGCTGCCGCTGTCTTATAACCGGGACTTGCAACTCGATAAACCGCCTCTGTTTAATGGCATAGAGACCATAAGGAGCACGTTAGAAATATTCATAGGATTATTCAAGAATATTACGTTGAACAGGAAGGTAATCGCCGAAAAATTAGAAGAAGAATCTTTATTTTCCGTAGATATAGTAGAATATCTTATTAAGAAGGGGCTGTCCTATCGCCAGGCGCATGATATAACCGGGAGAATGGTAAGTGATACGCTGGATAAAGGAAAAAAGATTTCCGATTTGTCACTAAAAGATTTAAAGAAATATTCCGATAAGTTTGATTCAAAAATTAAATCTATATTGAATGCCTGGGCTTCGGTCAGCCGCAAGACCTCCTACGGCGGCACAGCCCCTAAAATGGTGAGAAGACAGATAGATAAATGGAATAAAAGATTAAATGCACGAATTTAAATACCGAGGCAATCAACTTTACTGCGAAAACTTAAAAATAGAAGATATAGCCGGACGATTCGGCACTCCGCTTTATATTTACAGCCGCAAAACTATCCTTGACCACTATCTTAAACTGAAGAAGGCTTTCCGGAGCATAAATCCGCTTATCTGTTATTCCCTGAAAGCAAATTCCAATTCAGCTATTCTCAAATCTTTGGTCAATCAGGGCGCAGGGATGGATGTTGTCTCCGGAGGAGAGTTGTTCCGGGCGCTTAAGGCAGGCTGTCCCAAGAAGAAGATTGTTTATGCCTCGGTAGGCAAGACTACCGAAGAGATTAAGGCGGCAATTAAGACGGGGATTCTGTTGCAACAGAATCCCCGTCTTAATTGCCGC